>DATAED010000311.1:0-37774 GCA_036258195.1 Ktedonobacterales bacterium | reverse complement strand
CTTCGTCTATCTGGAGAGCCAGTATCTCTGGCCAGAGGTCTATCGCGGCATCGACAACCTCTTCTGGGGCGGCAAGTGCGAGGAGCTGGAGGTGTTCATTCAGGCGCTGGGCGCCGCGCTCAAGCGCGGTGTGCAGGTGGGCATTCTGCTACCCGATCACCCCAACTGTGGCCGCGTCTACACTGACGCGGGCATCGAGGAGCTGCGCATGCTGGCGGACAAAGCCGGCGCATCTGATCAACTGCTGACGCTGACGCTGGGCGCAGACTCGCTCGCCGACGACGTGCCGGGCGGGCTCTTCTACCGTCCGGTCTACGTGCATGCCAAAGTGGGCATTGTGGATGATCGCTGGTTGACGATTGGCTCAGCGAATCTGAATAACCGTGGCTTTGGCGGTGACGCCGAGATCAATGTCAGCCTCGGCGACGCAGACGTGGCCGCAGAGACGCGGCTGGCGCTCTGGATGGAGCATTTGCAGGCAGCGCTCGGTGAGGGCGACCAACTGCGCGACGTCGCCGCAGGATTCAAAGCGCTGCGCGAGCAGTCAGAGTCGAACTTCGCGCGGGTGGGTGCGCGCCAGGCGCTGCAGGGACATGTGCTGCCCTACCTGACGGTGCAGGATGGCAAGCGCCGTGATGTGCGCGTCGATCCGGAGCACGGTTGGCTGGATGTGCTCGAAGGCGGTTCTGGCCCCACGCCTGACGAATATCACAACCGCTACCAGTGACCCCCACCCCAACCCCTCCCCGCTGCGGCGGGAGAGGGGCTTTGCGGTATGAGGCTCATGAACTCTGCGGCGGCAGGAAAGGCGCTTCTGGCTCCCCCTCTCCCACAGGGAGAGGGGAGCTGGGGGGTGAGGTCGCTCAAATGCGGGTGTAGCGTCGCACGGAGGTCTGCGCGGCGTGGCGCACCCAGGGGTCGTTGTCCTCAGAGGCTTCGCGCAGGGGGCCGACGGCGCGCTTGTCGGCGATCAGGCCGAGGGCAGTGGCGGCGGCGGCGCGCACACGCGCGTCGCGGTCTTTCAGGAGGCGGAGCAGCGCGGGCGTTGACGCAGGCGCTGGATCCATCCCCAGCGCCTGTGCGACCGCCAGACGCAGCTCGGCGTCGTCGCTGGCGGCGCGCTTGCGCAGGGCGAGCAGGGAGCGCTTGCCTCCGAGCTGGCCCAGCGCAGCGGCGGCGGCGCGGCGCACCTCTGCATTCGTGTCGTCTAGCCGGGCGATCAGGTCGTTGAGCGCCTCGGAGGCGCCGATGGCGCTGAGTGTGGTGACGGCCACGCGCCGCTGCGCTGCATCCGGGCTGTTCAGGCTGGCCAGCGCCGCGCCACCGGCGGCCTCGCCAGCGTTCGGCGCCACACCTGTCAGCAAGCGCAGGGCCTCCTCAGCGCGACGGCGGGCCTGCGGGTTGGCGGCGCGCGCCTCAGCCTGCAACGCCGGGATGGCCCGCGCATCGACGTACACCAATGCTTGCTCTACCGCCTGCCGCATGGTGGGATCAGTCTGCGCCAGCAGCGTCATCAGCTCGCGCAGCGCGTCAGGCGTGGCGATGAGGCCCAGCGTGATGACCACCTGTGCCCGCAGGATGCGCTCTAGCGCCGCCTCGCGCGCCAGCCAGCCGAGCGAGGCGACGAACTCGCGCCCGACTTCCTGCTCCACGCGCGACAGCGTCCGGCTGAGTCGCTTGCGGCGCGCTGGGTCGGCTCCGTAGATGACGGCGGCGTCGAGCAGGTCGCGTAGTCCCTGCTGGGCCAGCAGGAAGGCGCGGGATTGCGTCTCCTGGCGCGAGATCAGGTGTGCGATCTGCGGCGTCTCGCCCTCGGTGATGGCGGCCAGCGCCAGCGCCAACGTCTGCGGGTAGACCTCCTGCGCGTCGGAGATGCCTGCCCGCGGCGCGACACTGCTGGGCGAGTTGGCAAAGCGGAAGATGCGCTGAGCCAGGTCATGCGGGTTTGGGTGAGCGCCCGCCCACAGCGCCACCGGAGCGGCCCACTGCGGGCGCAGCATGCGGCTGTTCAGCCGACCCAGCCCGTCGTCGCGCAGGTCGAGCCACCAGGCGGCAGCGCTGACCTGCGCCATCTGGTGCGCGAAGCTCAGGGTGAGGCCGTCGAGGCTGCGTTTCAACATCCCGGTGCGCAGACCTGACTGGATGTCGCGCTCGATGCGATCTAGCGGCAGCTCTGGCGTCACGCTGAGCGCGAAGTCGGTCGGGCCGGGCGGTGGAAAGCTGGTCAGCCAGTCGAGCGCACACTCTCCGGTCGTGCGGGAGGGATCGAGCGGCAGATAGCCCATGCGCGCTTCCTGGAGCGAGGCGGCCAGCGCGGCCCAGACCAGCGCGGGCTGGGCGCTTTCGTCCAGCGCATCCAGTTCATCTGCGCTGACAGCGTTTTCCAGGTCGCGCACAGCGGCGCTGGCGCTGGCCAGTCGCAGCGCCTCGCGCAGCAGTGTGGCGCGTCCCCAGGCAACCCGCTCGCCAGCTTGGAGCGTCTCGGTGAGCGCGGCCGCCACCGCCGCAGTGGGGAGCGACGCGCCCAGTGGCCGATCTCGCAGGTCGCCGACCTGTGGGCCGACTGCCATGCCCTTCTTCTCCTGCGCGCGTCGCCAGATGGATTGCCGCTTGCGCAGCGCACGTGTCAGCTCGTCCAGGGAGATGGGAGCCAGTGTCAGGGCGCTGAACTGCGCCAGCGGGCCGAGGTCATCCACCACGGAGGCATAGGCGCTGCTCTCGCAGGCGACGACCACGCGGCTGGCGCTATAGGGGCGCTCACGCAGCAGCCGCAGCGCCTGATTCACCAGATCGCGCTGATCGTCGTCGAGGCGGTCATAGTCGTCGCAGAGCACGATCAGCCGGCCTGCGCGCAACAGCCGCTCGGCGCGGGCGCCCAGCCCCTCTGTGCCGAGCCGCGCCAGCATATCGGCCAGATACGGCGCCGGTGAGAGCGTCGTGTCGCTGGCGAGCCAGCGCGCCAGGCCCGGCGTAGAGACGAGCACCGGCAGCCGCTCGCGCCCGACTCCAAAGAGCACACGCGCGACGACCGAGCGTCTGCTGAGCGCCGCCGCGTAGCTGAGCAGCGCAGTGGTTTTGCCCGCGCCGACCTCGCCCAGCAGCAGCGCCTGCGGATGTGCGGACAGCAAATCGACCATCGGGCGGGGCGTGGCGCTGGTGGCGCTCGCATCGAGCGGAGAGCCGACGGGGCTGAAGCCCAGGGAGATGAGCGGAGCATCGCGATGCAGTCGCTCGGCGCAGTAGCCACGCATGAAGCGCATGTAGCGTGTGACGCGCACCACCCAGATGAGGCGCCACATGCCCAGCGCCGCCAGCGCCGCACACAGAGCGGGGCCAGCCACCAGCACAGAGAGCAGGCGTAGGTGGTTGAGCGCGTGGTCTGGCGCCTGCGTCAGGTCGCTCAGCGCGGAGGTCAGATCCTGTCCGGTCAGCAGCACGATCACCAGCAGCCCCGCCAGCGCGGCCATCGTCGAAGCCGTCAGCAGCGCGCCCGTGTACCCTGTACGCTGGCTGGCATGGATGGTTGGCGGGGCGGCGAACGTCACGGATGTTCCTTTGAGCCTGCTGGCGATGATCGCTGGCGTTGATCGACGGATGCGGACAGATGCTGGCGAGCAGTCATATCGTATCATGACGCGCAAACGTCGCGCGTTGAACAGGACTTTGCGCCGCTGACGAGTCAGCGCCGCATCGTGTATGCTGAAGAAAGCCACCTCCCTCGAAAGCGCGGCCTGCCCGCTGATGAGCGATGCGCGCCGGGGATGTGGGATTCTCAGGAGAAGGCGAGAGTATGACCGAGCCTGCGACGCGCGTCAAACAACTGGCGCCAGACCTCTGGCTGCTGGATACACTTTTTCAGGGATCGCCCGGCGTCATCGCCAGCTATCTGCTGACGGGGCCAGATGGCCTGGCGCTGGTGGATGTCGGGTCGGCAGTGACGCTGGAGACGCTGCTGGCGTCTATCCGCGCGACGGGGCATCAACCCGAAGATGTCGCGCATATCCTGCTGACACACATACACCTCGATCACGCGGGCGCCACCGGGCCGCTGCTGCGGCACACGCCACGGGCGCGCGTCTACGTGCATCACATTGGCGCGCCGCACCTCATCAACCCGACCAAGCTGATCGAGAGCGCGTCACGCATCTATGGCGACAAGATGCAGCAGCTCTGGGGTGAGATGCTGCCTGTGCCAGAGGAGCGCATCACGCTGCTGGATGAGGGCGTGGAGGCGCGCGTGGGGCAGCGCACGCTGCGGGCGCTCTATACGCCAGGCCACGCGATCCATCACGTCGCCTTCCACGACGCCGCCAACGCCATCATCTTCCCTGGAGACGTGGCGGGCGTGCGGCTCGAAGACGTGGACTATGTGCGGCCTCCGACCCCGCCGCCAGACCTCAATCTGGAGGATTGGGCGGCCAGCATCGAGCGCCTGCGCGCGCTGCGCCCCGAAACGCTGTACCTGCCGCATTTCGGGCCAGCGACCGGGCGGGAGCGGCACTTCACCGAACTGCGCAAGCGCCTCTTTGCCTGGGGCGACATCGTGGCGCGCGGCATGCGGCAGGGCGAGAGTGACGCCCAGATCGCCGATGACCTCGCCGCTGCGGCAGACCCGGAGGTGGCGCGGGAGGCGACCGCCGCGGGTGATCCAGCGGAGGAAGTGCAGCGCTACGAGCTGGCGTCCAACTATCTGATGAGCGCGCAGGGCTATATGCGCTATTACAAGAAGACGCATCCCGAAGCGCTCGCCAACTGAGTCGCGTCGGCGCCAATTGGCGCCGGATGACGCTCGGCGCGACGATGAGGCGTCGTAACCCGTCTGTATCCATATGCGAGCTACCAGCGCCCGCCAGTCGTTCGGCTGGGGGCGCTCGTCATATGGCTTCCCCTGGGGAGAGAGGACGACATCCGATGGGAAAGAGTGTGGAGCGGCGTCGCGCGGCGCTCAGCGACCCCCTGGACAACGGCGCCATCGAGGCGCTGCTGGCCGGGCGTCACGGCGCTCCGTTCGATGTGCTGGGGCGCCATGTGACCACGCTGAACGGCCAGCAGGTGACGATCGTGCGGGCGTTCATCCCCGCAGCCAGCGCGGTTTCGGTCGTCCCGCAGGCTCGCCCAGCGGATGAAGCGCCTGCGAAACCGATCGCGATGAAGCGGCTGCGGCAGGAGGGCCTCTTCAGCGTAGTGCTGCCCGGGACGCCATTCACCGATTACCTGCTCGCAGTGCAGCGTGACGGCGGCGCTACCACGCAGATCGCCGATCCCTACTCGTTTCCGCCGCTCATCGGCGATTATGATCTTCATCTGATCGGCGAGGGCAATCATCATGTCCTCTATGACCAGCTTGGCGCGCATCCCCGGCGCATCGGCGAGGTCGATGGGGTCGGATTCGCGGTGTGGGCGCCGAATGCCCGGCGTGTCAGCGTGGTGGGCGACTTCAACCACTGGGATGACCGCACCCATCCTATGCGGATGCGCTCCAGCGGCGTCTGGGAGCTGTTCATCCCTGGTATCACCGTCGGTGCGCTGTATAAGTACGCAGTGCTGTCGTGGAACCAGGGATTTCGCACGCTCAAGTCTGACCCGTTTGCGTTCACAGCGGAGCTGCGCCCCGGCACAGCCTCGCGCGTGTGGGATCTGGGCGGCTACGAGTGGGGCGACGACACCTGGCTTCGTGATAGAGTGCGTGCCAATGCCCCCGATGCGCCGATCAGCGTCTACGAGCTGCACCCTGGATCATGGAGGCCCGACACCGGCGCCGACACGCCGCATGTGACGTATCGGACGCTGGCGCATCAACTGGCGCCGTACCTCAACGCGTTGGGGTACACACATGTCGAGCTGCTGCCGATTGCCGAGCATCCCTTCGATGGCTCGTGGGGCTATCAGGTGACGGGCTATTTCGCGCCGACCAGCCGCTATGGCACGCCACAGGACTTCATGTACTTCGTGGATTACCTGCACCAGCATGGCATCGGGGTCATTCTCGACTGGGTGCCTGCCCATTTCCCCAAGGACGCCCACGGGCTGGCCTACTTCGACGGCTCGCATACCTATGAGCATGCCGACCCGCGCCAGGGTGAGCAGCTCGACTGGGGGACGCTGGTCTTCAATTACGGGCGCAACGAGGTGCGCAACTTCCTCGTCTCCAATGCGCTGTTCTGGCTGGATCGCTACCACATCGACGGCTTGCGTGTGGACGCCGTCGCCTCGATGCTCTACCTGGATTACTCGCGTAACGAAGGGCAATGGGTGCCCAACCAGTATGGCGGGCGCGAGAACCTGGGGGCGATTGCGTTTTTGCGTGAGTGCAATAGTGTCGTGCATGCGCGCTTTCCCCACGCGCTGATGATCGCCGAGGAGTCCACCGCATGGCCGGGCGTGACGAAGCCGGTGGATGAGGGGGGTCTAGGTTTCAGCTACAAGTGGAACATGGGCTGGATGCACGACATCCTGCAATACTTCCATCGCGAGGCAGTGCACCGCAAGTATCATCAGAACGAGATGACGTTCTCGTTCATGTATGCGTTCTCAGAGCGCTTCATGTTGCCCTTCTCGCATGATGAGGTGGTGCACATGAAGGGCAGCATGATCAATAAGATGCCCGGCGATCACTGGCAGAAGTTCGCCAATCTGCGGGCGCTCTATGGCTTCATGTATGGGCATCCCGGCAAAAAGCTGCTCTTCATGGGCGGTGAGTTTGCGCAGTGGGCCGAGTGGAACTTCGCGGGCTTCCTCGACTGGGGGCTGCTCGACGAGCACAATCCACTGGTGGAGCGCCATCGTCGCCTGCGCGACTTCGTGGCGCAGCTCAACGCGACACTGCGCGACGCGCCTGCGCTACACGAGCTGGACGATCACCCCGATGGCTTTGAGTGGATCGACGGCAGCGATGCGCTGCAGAGTGTGGTGTCATTCGCGCGCTGGGGCCGCGAGCATGATGACCTGGTGATCGTCGTCGGCAACTTCACGCCGGCGCCGCGCCATGAGTATCGCGTGGGAGTTCCACTGGCGGGCCGCTATGTTGAGGTGATCAACTCCGACGCGAGCGCATTCGGGGGCAGCGGCGTCGTGAATGCGGGGATGCTGGAGACGGAGGCGATTGCAGCGCATGGAAAAGAACACTCGCTCTCGCTTACTTTGCCGCCTCTGGCGACGATTATGCTTCGACTCTCCACTGACGAGTAAGTTCGTTCGGTTGTGCAAGGCGTTCAGCGATGGCTGGCGCCATGCGGCTTCAGATGAGAGAGGGCTAGCGATGTCCAGGATTCACGCATCGGCGGAGCGCATCATCGACGCTGAGCCATCGGCGGTGTGGGCGGCGATCACGGACTACAACGGGAAGCGCCCGCAGTTCCTGCCAGAGAATTACCGCGAGTACCGGGTCGAGCGCAGCCCCGACGGGCAGGATACCGTGTTGAGTTATACGCTGCATGCCGGAGGACGAGAGCGCCCGTATCAGATGCAGGTGGAAGCGGCTACGCCCGGCGAATTGCTGGTCGAGCGTGACCTGGCATCGACTTATACGACCCACTGGCAGGTCGAGCGGGTGGGGTCGGGCGCGCATGCGCGGGTGCGGCTGTCGAGCGAATGGGAGAGCCGGGCTTTGGGCATCAATGGCTTCTTCGAGCGCCGGTTCGCGCCCATGGGTGTGCAGCGTCTCCATCAAGAGACGCTCGTCCGGCTTGGCCAGCTCCTGCGAGCGCAGGAGCCAACCACAGCCGGACGTTGAGCGTGAACTGATTTGGATGGTGTTGGCGCGCTCACAAAGGAGCGCCACAGCGACGGTCTGCGCGCGAGGACAGAGTCCTCGCGTGGTCAGACGCTCGCGTCCGAGCTGGACATGCCCCCGTGATCCGCACGCTGAGCATGCTCGCCGTGTTGATTCCAGCGGAGCAGCGGTGAGGCCCTGTGATGCGCGGTTGGGCCTCACCTGCTGTCGAGGCGGCTCGCCTTACGGCTTGCACTGCCACTCACGCCAGCTGTAGCCGTCGCGCTGGAAGATCTGGTATGCGGCGTGGATGTTGGCCGACGCATTGAACGGTGACTGGTTGGCGTAGGACGTGGAGCGCCAGGTGCTGCTATCCAGAATCTGGAAGACACCAGCGGCGTGCGCGCCGCCAACTGACGTGCGGTTGTATGCGGATGCGTTGTAGCCCGACTCGCAGCGCGCCACAGCCAGCGCCGAGCCAGCGTAGGGGCCGAAGACGGCGCGAATCTCATTGATCACGCCCTGCGTGCCAGGGTTCGCCGCGCCATACGAGGGAGCGGTCGTGGTGTGGTGTACCGACGTGCTGCGCTTGGACGCATTCGACACATGCGACGTGTGGGTCGTCGCGTGCGTGGGAGCGGACGGAGCAGCGGCGCCGTAGTTCGGTACCCAGGCGGTGTTGTCGGAGACGACGGAGCCGTGGCTGGTGTGCCAGTGCTGCGTGCAGTGGTAGGAGCCATTGGCCCAGCCGTAGCAGAGCCAGCTTCCCTCGACACGGTAACCGGGGTGGTAAGAGAGTTCGGCCCCTCGGGCCTGAACGGGGGTGGACAGGGCGGCGCCGCCGATGAGCGTCGCGGCCAGGCCGCCGGAGATGATCAACGCTTTCTGCGCGCCGTGCAGGTTCGACGCGACATGACGAACGACTTCGGAAACGCGGTGCACTAGGAAAATCCTCCTGATGCGCTCCACATGGTGTGGAGCAATCGCAGCGACGTGCTGCGACCTTCTACCTCCTTGGCCAAGCGGGGCGTCCCCGCGCTCAGCCGAGCACAGTACGAGTTCCTCTCGCTCAGTCAGGTCGCCGCAGCGCAGTCGCCGCGGCGACCTGACTTCCCCCGCCAGACGCCATCGTAGGCGTGCGCATCCTGCGCAGGGCACGAGGAGGACTATACAAGGCGATGGCAAGTCGTAACGGCATCAGGACTGATCGCCCATGATAGAAGTACCAGCGGAGTTGTCTGAAGTACTATTGATTATGTAAAATACCATCGAAATCTGAGGTCAAGCTCAAGCGGAACAACTCTGATGAATTCGCCATTCCTATCAATGGGGCGGAGATGGGCTGCCGCAGCCTTGGTACTGGCGGGGTAGTACCAAGGCTGCGGCAGACATTGTGCCGAGCGAGCGGAGCGATGGGCTCAGAAGCTGAGATCGCGCAGGGCGGGGACGCCAGCGAGCGTGGTGGCGGCGCGCACCCCGCGCACGATGGCGCGGGCGACGGCCAGGCTGGCCAGCGCGCCCAACTGCGCCAGCAGGGCGAGCGGCGCCGGGCCAGCCGATGCGGCGGCGGGCGCGGTGGAGAGCGCGAAGATGAGGTCGCCATCGAAGGGGGTGTGGGTCGGGCGGATGGCGAGCGCGAAGCCGTCGTGCGCCATCTGCGCGAGCTTGGTGAGGTCGGCTTTGTTGAGTGGCGCGTCGGTGGCGATGACGGCCAACGTGGTGTTGGCGCCGATTTGAGGGGCGGCCCACGGGCCTGTATGCGGTGCGGCGTCGCGCAGCCATCCCGCGCCGGATGGGTCGCGCGCGCCCGCGACCAGCGCCCCGCTCTCGGCGTCGTAGATGTCGCCGACGGCGTTGACAGCGGCCAGCGCTCCAAGGGAGTATCCGCCGAGCATCGCGTCGACCTGCGCGCTGGCGCTGCCGATGCCGGACTTGACACAGAGCTGCGGCCCGGCGATTTTCCCAATCGTGCCGCCGGTTCCCGCGCCGACGCAGCCCTGCGCCACCGGGCCAGCCGTGGCGGCAGCCAGCGCGCGCGCGCCTGCCTCGGCGTCTGGGCGGACATCAGCGCGGCCAATGCCCAGGTCGAAGAGCGCCGCTGTCGGCACGATCGGCACGCGCGCCACGCCGACATCGTAGCCCACCCCGCGCGCTTCGAGCGCACGCGCCACGCCTGTCGCCGCTTCCAGCCCGAATGCGCTGCCACCAGCCAGAACAATGGCGTGGACTTCTTGCATCATGCAGGTGGGGGAGAGCAGATCGGTCTCGCGTGTGGCGGGGGCGCCGCCGCGCACATCCACCGCGCCGACGGCGGGGCGCTCACACAGGATGACGGTGCAGCCAGTGGCCGCCTCGGCCTGCGTGTCATGGCCGACCTGGATGCCCGGGACATCGCAGATATCATCGTGTCGCTCCATCTCCTCTGACATCCTTTCTCATGGCGCGTGTCGCTGCCTGTACGATACCATGCGCAGACTGGGCGTCGGCAGGCCGGGCTGCTCAGGCACGAAGCACGCCATGCTTGACAGGCGCCATCGGCCTGATTATTCTTCAGTCAATCGCTTGAATAAGTTCTCTATAGCGACGGCTCCAACGGTGAACCGACGGGCCGTGAGAGGTGGTGGCATGGCGCGCAAGGTCTCGGAGGAGCGGCGAGCGGCGATCATCGACGCGGCGGCGCAAGCACTGGCGCGCGAGGGCCTCACCGAGACGACCACACGCAAGATCGCTGCGGCGGCTGGCGTCAACCAGGCGATGATTGGCTACTACTTCGGCGGCAAGGATGAGCTGCTCTATGCCGTCCTGCAGGAGATGATGCGGCGCACAGCGGAGATTGCGGGCGCCTCACTGCCACATGGCGCTAGTTTCGCTGATGCGCTGGCGCAGGCGATGGAGGCGTTCTGGCGACACGTCGAGGAGGCGCCAGAACTGCAAGTGATGCAGTACGAGTTGACGCTCTATGCGCTGCGGCGTCCGCAATCGGCCTGGCTGGCGCGCAGCCAGTACGAGGGCTACTGCGCCATCGTTGCGCGGCTGATCGCCGAGGCCAGCGCGACGTATAGCGAGCCGCTGGCCGAGACGCCTGAGGCGCTGGCGCGCTTCCTGGTCGGCGGGCTGGATGGCATGATCTTGCAGTTCATCAGCGACCAGAATGGTCAGCGCGCCCGCGAAGATCTGCGCAGGCTGATCGCCGCGACACTGGCGCTGGCGCGCGGCGCGTCCGTCTCATCGGGCGTCTCATCCGGCGTGCCATCAGGAGGAACACCATGCTAGAGCCACAGCGCGCTGACCCAGCGGCGTCCGCCATGCGCTCGGCTCCAGCCGACGACGTGACACGCGAGTACGCCTACTATCGGCAGGTGTTCGCAGGACAGCGCATGCCCTTCGCCTTCCTCGATCTCGATCTGCTCGACGCCAACGTCCAGCAGGTGGTAGCGCGGGCTGGCCAGAAGCGTATCCGCGTGGCCAGCAAGTCGGTGCGCAGCGTCGGGGCGCTCCAGCGCATCCTGGCCGCCGACGAGCGCATGATTGGCGTGATGTGCCTGACAGCGCGTGAGGCGGTCTACCTCGCCAGCCAGGGCATCGCCGATGTGCTGATCGGCTATCCGTGCTCGGCGGCGCCCGATGTCGCCGATGTGGCGCAGGCGACGCAGGCAGGCGCCCACATCACGCTGATGGTGGACGACCTGACGCAGGTGGAGCGCATCGACGCGGTGGCGCGCGAGCGCGACGTGCGCCTGCCGCTCTGCCTCGACATCGACCTCTCGCTCGACCTGCCGGGATTGCACTTCGGCACATGGCGCTCACCGCTGCGCACAGTGGAGCAGGCGCGACCCATCATCGAGCGCATCCTGGCCTCCGATCACCTCACGCTGGATGGCGTGATGGGCTACGAAGCGCAGATCGCGGGCGTCGGCGACAACTATCCGCGGCAGGCGGTGAAGAACGCCATCGTAAGGGCGCTCAAGCGGCGCTCGGTGGGACTGGTGGCGCAGCGGCGCGCGGCGGTGGTCGCGATGATCCGCTCGCTGGGCGGCGAGTTGCGCTTCGTGAACGGCGGCGGCTCTGGCAGCATGGACACCACGCAGGCAGAGGATGTCGTGACGGAGCTGACCGTGGGGTCGGCGTTCTACTCGCCCGCGCTCTTCGATCATTATCGCGCGTTCCGCTTTGCGCCTGCGGCAGGGTTCGCGGTGGAGATCGTGCGGCGTCCAGCGGCCAATCGGTATACCTGCCTGGGCGGCGGCTATGTCGCGTCCGGCGCGGCTGGGGCTGATCGCCTGCCGCAGCCCTATCTGCCCGCGGGCGCGCGGCTCGATCCACTGGAGGGCGCAGGCGAGACGCAGACGCCCGTCATCTACACTGGCGACATATCGCTGGCGATTGGCGACCCGATCTTCTTTCGCCATGCCAAGGCGGGTGAGCTGTGCGAGCGCTTCACGCGGCTGCTGCTGGTCTCGCGCGGCGCGGTCGTGGGCGAGGCGACCACCTATCGCGGCGATGGACAGTGTTTCCTGTGAGATGGAGGCCAATCTGATGGCAGAGGCGAAGACACGCAGGCGGCCGGGGCGCTGGCGCAACTGGTCTGGCTCGGTGACCTGCGCGCCGCGTGAGGTCATCGCCCCGACTTCGCTGGATGAGCTGGCGGGCGCGGTGGGCGAGATTGGCCGCGACGGACGTCGGCTGCGTGTGGTTGGGTCGGGCCACTCCTTCACGCCTCTCGTCCAGACTGACGACGCGCTGCTACGCATGGATCATCTCTCTGGCATTACCAGCTTCGATGCTGAGCGTGGCCTGGTGACGGTTCTGGGGGGCACGCCGCTCAAGCAGTTGGGCGATGCGCTGCTGAAGCGGCGCGTCGCGCAGGAGAACCTGGGCGACATCGATGTGCAGACGATCACAGGCGCCATCAGCACGGGCACACATGGCACGGGCGTGCGCTTCGGCAATCTGGCGACGCAGGTAGCGGCGCTGACGCTGGCCACCGCGTCTGGCGAGCTGGTTGAGCTGTCGCCAGAGCGTGATCCTGAGACGTTCAAGGCGGCGCAGGTGTCGCTGGGAGCGCTGGGGGTGATCGCCGCAGTGACGCTGCGGGTCGTGCCAGCCAAGCGCCTGCGCTATCAGACACGCCGCGAGCGCATCGAGAGCCTGATCGCGCATCTGGAGCAGTACAAAGCCGAGAACAGTCACTTCGAGTTCTTCTGGTTCCCCTATACCAGGTGGGCGCAGGCGAAGTTCACCAACGAGACGGACGCGCAGCCGACCAGCGCCAACCTCTGGACAGAGTTCAACCGCGTCGTGCTGGAGAATGGCGTGTTCTGGGCGTTCTCGGAGGCCAGCCGCCTGGCGCCCGCGCTCAGCCCGTCCATCTGCAAAGCCTCGGCCTGGGGCATCGCCTCGACGACTGCCGTGGACTACAGCCACCGGCTCTATGCCACGCCGCGCGAGGTGCGCTTTCAGGAGATGGAGTACAACCTGCCGGCGCAGCATTTCGCGGCGGCAATGGCCGAGATCGAGGAGGTCATCACGCGCGAGCGCTTCGCGGTGAACTTCCCGGTGGAGTGCCGCTTCGTGCGCGGCGACGACATCTGGCTTAGCCCCGCGTACCAGCGCGACTCCGCCTACATCGCCGTGCATATGTACCAGGGCATGCCCTATCGGGCATACTTCGACGCCATCGAGGCGATCTTCCAGCGCTACGACGGGCGGCCCCACTGGGGCAAGATACACACGCTGACGGCGGAGACGCTGGCGACGCGCTACCCCCGCTGGCAGGATTTTCTGCGCGTGCGCGAGCGGCTCGATCCACAGGGCGTCTTTCTGAATGACTATCTGCGGCGGCTCTTTGGTGTGAGCGCATCGGCCACGTCGGCCACTGGCGCGGCTGGCCAGGCGTATTTGGCGAGTGATGGCGCGGCTGGCGCGTCCTGACGGCGCCTGGTTGAGTGTGAGAGGGTTCCTGAATGGGAGAATCCAGCGTGAGCGCACAGGCTGAGACACCTGCGGCGGCAGCTCCAACCCTGCGGCGCGGCGCACTGGGGCTGCGGCATGCCATCGTCATCTCCGTGGCGGCCATCTCGCCGGCCGCTTCGGTCTTCTTCAATACCATTCCCCAGGCGCAGGCGGCAGGCGCGGCCATCGCGTTCTGCAGCGTGATCGGCTTCATCGTGGCGCTCTTCGTCGCCAACCAGTACAGCGAGTTCTCGCGCGAGCTGCCATCCAGCGGCTCGGCGTACACCTTTGTGCTGGCCGGGTTGGGGCCGAGCTGGGCGTTCCTGACCGGCTGGATCGGGCTGATCGCGCTGACGCTCAGCGTGCCGTATGCCTTCGTCTTCATGAGCGCCAACTTGCAGACGCTGATGTTGCGCTGGTTTGGCTTTCAGGCGCCGTGGGCGGCGTACTATGTGGTGGCGATTGGCGTCGTCTTCGCGCTGTGCTACATTGGCATTCGTGGCTCGCTGCGGGTCGATATGACGCTGCTGATCTTCGAGATGGGCGTGTGCGTGGCGCTGGCGGTGATCGTACTGACACAGCTTGGCTCGCAGGGTGGGCTGAGCGTCGCGCCATTCAATCCGGCCTCGGCGCCACCGGGTGGCGATCTGATCGTCGGCGTGGTGCTGGGCGTGCTCAATTTCATCGGCTTCGAGACAGCGGCGGCGCTGGGCGAGGAGACGCGCGATCCGCGCCGCAGCATCCCGCGGGCTGTCTATGGCTCGCTGGTGATCGTCGGTCTCTTCTATGTGTTGATGACCTATACCGCGACCGTGGGCTATGGCATCCCGCACATGGCGACCGGCTACGGCGCCGAGACGGCGCCGTTCGACACCATCGCGCGGCGCTTCGGCGGTGGGCCGCTGGTGGCCGTGATCGACGTGGCGGGCATCCTCTCGTTCTTCGGCGCGACCCTGGCCATCGTCAATGGCGGCGCACGCATCATCTTCACGCTGGCGCGCGATGGCATGTTCCCGAAGCCGCTGGGCTGGGCGCACCCCACGCGCGGCACACCGGGCGGCGCGATCTCGCTGCTGTGCGGGCTGGGGCTGGTGATCGGGTTGCTGCTCAATCTGGTGATGGCGCCGATTGTCGCGTTTGGCTTCCTGGCGACACTGGATGCGCTTTTTGTCTTGCTGATCTACGTGCTGGTCAGCGTGGCCTGCATCCGCTTCTTCTGGACGAAGCGGCGCGCGCAGTTCAGCATGCTGCGACATGGCGTCGTGCCAGCGCTGGGCGCGCTCATCACCGGCGGCATCGCCATTCTGGCGCTCATCCCACAGGGTCCGGCCCCGCTCAGCTACGTGCCGATCGTGGTAGGGGCATGGGTCGGTCTGGGCGTCATCCTGCTGCTGGCGCTGCGCGGCAAGCTGACCGCAGATATCGCGGAGATTCCGGCGGCGCCTGCTTCGTCAGACGCCTGATTGATGGGGCGTCGCGTCAGGCGGCGCGCCGGGCGCCGCGCCATCAGGCGTGACGCTCTGGGCGACGTCTCCGGGCGCGATCGCGACTGGAGCGCTCGGCGGCGCCGCGCTGCGCTCATCTGCTGCGGCGTTTTCTGGCGTGACCTGGAAGTCTACCGGAGCCTCAGGGTAGGGCGCGGGGCGCTCACCTGCCGGGCCGAGCGCTGCCGTGGGCGTAGGAAGCTGTTCCGCCTTGGCTTCGAGGGCGCGCACGATCAGCTCCACGCAGCTATCCAGGTCGAGCACGGCGGTGTTGAGGGTGATGTCGTACAGGTGGGCGTCGTCGGGCGCATGGCGATAATTATTGATGAGGTAGCGGCGGCGCTCCTGATCCCGCTGCGTGATGCGCTGCTGCGCCTCCACGCTGCTCAGGCTCTCGCGCAGGGCGACGTAGCTGATGCGCTGCTCCAGTGGCGCGACGATGCGTACATGGAGCGTGTCGCGGCGGTTGCGCAGGATCACCTGCGAGCCGCGCCCGACGATGACCGACTGTCCGGCCAGCACGGCGCCGTTGACGACCTCGCGCAGCGCTCGTGTATACGACGCCTCGGTCGGCGGGAACGAGAGGTTGGAGGGCAGCGCCACCATTGGCCCGACGCCCTGCATCGTGGTGAGAAATTGCATGACCCAGCTCTCGGCATGCTCATCGTGCGCGGCGGCGTCTTCCTCGTCGACTCCCAGCCGCTCTGCGATCTGCTTGACCACCTCGTGATCGACCAGCCGCCAGCCCAGGCGCTCGGCCAGCCGAACGGCGATCTCGCCGCCACCACTGCCATATTCGCGTGAGATGGTGATTGCGCGCATCGCCGAGACGCCAGCATCAGCTGTAGACATGACACGCCTGCCTTTCACCTGAATGCGCTTCTCCTGAGAAAGACTCCAATGCCTGAGCGCTTCCGTGGCGCTCGGTGGGTCATCAGACTGCCTGCGTGCGATGCCCTGCGCCTCATGCCTTGCCGGGTCGCTCCCTCGCAGGAAGCATGCCCTCCTGGCGCGCGATGATCCCCAGCATGATCTCGTCGGCTCCGCCGCCGATGGAGAGCAGCCGCGCATCGCGATAGGCGCGCGCGATTGGCGTCTCCTCCATGTAACCCATGCCGCCATAGAATTGCAGGCAACTATCGGTGACAGCGCGCGCGAGGCGTCCCGCTTTGAGCTTGGCCATCGAGGCCAGCCGCGTGATGTCCTCGCCTGCGACGTATCGCTCGGTCGCATCGTAGCACAATGCGCGTACGGCCTCTATCTCTGTCAGCGACTCCGCCAGCCGGAAGTGGATGGCCTGCTGCTCGATCAGCGCTTGTCCAAAGGCGCGCCGCTGCTGCGTGTAGGCGATGGTGTCGCGCACGACCTGCTCCATGGCGCTGTAGGCCAGGATGGAGCCGACCAGCCGCTCGCGCTGGAACTGGCGCATCTGCAGGATGAATCCCATACCTTCCTCGCCGATGGTATGCGCGCGAGGGACGCGCACGTCGTCGAGGATGAGCTCGGCGGTGTCGCTGGAGTGGTTGCCAAGCTTGCGCAGGGTGCGGCTGACGCTGAATCCAGGCGTATCGGTTGGGACGATGATGAGCGACATGCTACGCGCGCCGGGCTGGTCGCTGGTGCGGGCCAGCACGCACGCCCAATCCGCCTGCGCGCCGTTGGTGATGTAGAGCTTGCGCCCGGAGATGAGCCAGTCGTCGCCGTCGGCGCGTGCGCGCGTGCGGATGCTGGCGACATCGGAGCCAGCGTCAGGCTCGGAGACGGCGATGCAGCCGATGAAGTCGCCGCGCAGGCTGGGCTCCAGGAAGCGGTGTTTCAGCTCTGGCGAGCCGTGCTCGGCGAGGGCGGGCGTGCACATGTCAGTGTGGACGGTGATGCCCATCGGGACGCCCATGCAGCGCGTCTTCGCCAGCTCTTCGCAGAAGATGAGGGTGAACCAGAAGTCGAGGCCCTGGCCGCCATACTCCTCCGGATAGGTCAGGCCGAGGAAGCCGAGCGCGCCCATCTTGCGCAGCACGTCGTGGCCGGGCCACGCGCCAGCGTCTTCCCACTCATCTACGTGCGGGTTGAGTTCCTGCTCTACAAATCTCCGGACACTCTGGCGAAATAGCTCGTGCTCTGTCGAAAATCGCATCACCGCGCTCCTCGTCTGTCAACAACGCCGCCGGGGCTGTTGGCATTATCGCGCATTGGGGAAGGCGGCGTCGCTCGCCCCCGCCTTTCTCAGAGAGAGAAGGGGGAATTGTGCTTGCCTGAGGGATGAGCTGATGAGCTTAGACGCTGACCCGGGGTTAGAGCGCCAGCAGCGACATGAAGTGGTGGACGGGCAGCGCCGCCAGCGCCTCAGGATCATGCCAGAGCGCCAGCAGTCGCTCGCAGCGCCGCGCTGGCAGGCGTGTGGCGATATTGGCGGTGAATTTTGCCTCCAGGAATGGCTGAGCCTCCGCGCGTCTCCGGCGGTGCCCCAGCGGGAAGCGAACTTCTTGGCGTGGTGTCGATGAGCCGTCGCTAAAGAAGACCTGCACTGCGTTGGCGATGGAGCGGGCGTTGGGATCGAGATACTCGCGGCTGTACCCGGCGTCCTCGGTCACGCGCATACTCTCGCGTAGCGCGTCGATGCGCGGATCGCTGGCGGCGGCGTCTTCGTAGTCGTCCGCCGTCAGATCGCCCTTCAGCAGCGCGACCGCCACCATGTACTGCAAGCAGTGATCGCGGTCGGCGTGATTGCGCAGCGGCCCGGTCTTGGAGATGATGCGAATGGCCGACTCCTGCGTGCTGACCTCGATGCGTTCGATGTCGTCTAATCGATCGATGATGAGCGGGTGCAACGCCACGCCGCACTCCACCCCGGTCTGTGCGTGAAACTCCGCCGGGTAGCGCGCCTTGAACAGCACGTTCTCCATGACATAGCAGCCGAGCGGACGCGGCAGCGTGACAGGTCGCCCTCGGAAGAGCGCATCCTGAAATCCCCACTCAGGCGCGGTCAGGGCAGCCATGTAGCCTGGCTCGCCGGTCTGCGCCATCAGCGCCAGTCGCACGCCACGGCTGGTCGCGTCGCCTGCCGCCCACGATTTGCGCGGGCCAGCGTCTGGCGCATGGCGATAGACGCGCAGTGGGCCGCCATCCACCCATGCGTTCGAGACGGCGGCGATGGCGTCTGGCAGGCTGCCGCCGAGCAGCCGGGTGGCTACTGCCGCGGTCGCCACGCGCACCAGCAGCGTGTGATCCATGCCCGCGCGGTTGAAGCTGTTCTCCAGCGCCAGCACACCCTGAATCTCGTGCGCTTTGATCATCGCCACCAGCGCCTCGCGCATGGTCAGTGGCGCGCGGCCCTCCGCCACGGCGACCTGCGCCAGATAGTCAGCGAGCGCCAGGATGCCACCCAGATTATCGGAGGGGTGGCCCCACTCCGCCGCCAGCCAGGTGTCATTGAAGTCCAGCCAGCGAATCATGGCCCCGATGTCGAAGGCCGCCGTTACCGGATCGAGGACATACGAGCAGCCTGGAACCCGCGCGCCGTGTGGCGTCGTGACGCCTGGTACGAGAGGCCCCAGCAGTTTGGCACACTCCGGAAAGCGCAACGCCAGCAGCCCGCAGCCGAGCGCGTCGAGTAGCGAGAGGTGTGCGGTGGCCAGCGCCTCCTCGCTGGGCGTGCCGTACTCAATAGCGTAACTTGCGATACGCTCGATGACCTCATCCACTCCGGAGCCGGTGGGTGGCGCGGCATGCGCAGACATTGTTGACCTCTCTTGATGTGTTGACGCCATGCGCCCGCATTATGCGCGGGACTGTGCGCGCGAACTGCCTGGAGGCGCTGCGCGCATGCGGTCAAGCTCGTTATTGGTGATCTGGAGGAACTTCGACATCGTGCCGAAGGTCGTTGTGTAGGCGTGGCCTGCTCCGATCAGTTGCTGGGTGTCGCGCCCGATCTGGGTCAGCGCCTCCTGATCGACCCCGGTGCGCGCGCCGCACTGCTCGAACAGGTAGACGAGGTCTTCGGTGGCGACATTGCCCATCGTGGTGGTGTGGACGGGCATCGCGATGCCGCCGCCGATGCCGCCGACTGAGCCTTCGAAGGCGCGCACGCCCACCTCCCAGGCCGCGAAGGCGTTGGCAAGCGCCAGCCCCGCCAGCGTGTGCAGGTGTAGCGCCAGCCGAAGCTGCGGGAAATGCGATTGGATGCTCCGAATGCGGTCGCGCACCAAGGTCGGCCACGCCATGCCCACGCTATCGGCTACCGATAGTTCGGTTACGCCAGTGCTGGCGATGCGCTCAACGATGCGCAGGATGTGCTCGTCGGTTTGCAGACCCTCGTAGGGGCAGACGAAGACTGTCCCCATGCCAACCGTCACATTGAATCCGGCAGCCGTGGCTTCTTTACTGATCGTCTCGATCTCTTGCAGGTTCCGCTCGACTGACATATTGGAGTTGAGGCTGCTGTACGTCTCGCTGGCGATGATGAGGCAGGTGAGGGTTGGCACACCTGCCGCCATCGCGCGTTCTGCCCCGCGCACATTGGGGACGAGCGCTTTGTAGGCAGCCTTGTGCGGGCGCGAGACGACCTCTCGCGCCACCTCATCGGCGTCGGCAAGGCTGGGGATGACGCGCGGATGGACGAATCCGGTAATCTCGATTTCAGGAATGTTGGCGGCGTCCAGTCGCTCGATGATGGCGATCTTCTCCGCCGTCGTGGGCGCGTGCAGGTGCGGCTCGTGTAGCAGCGTTTGCAGGCCATCGCGCGGGAAGACATCGACAATCGTGACATCGCGTTCTGTGTCTGGCATGTGAACCTCCAGAGGGTCAGGTGTTGAGCGAGATTGCTTGCGGTTCCACGGATGGATCAGCGTCGGGATGCGACTCGGGGCGACGGGTCTGTGTCAGCAGTATGGCAAAGGCCAGTGCCAGTACCGCAGCTAGCGTCAGCCACGCCGCCTGATACGAGCCAGCCCATTCCACGATAGCGCCGAAAATGGGCGCCGAGACGGTCGCGCCAAACAGCACTGCGCTGGTTTCAAGCCCCATCGCCGAGCCAGCGTGCGCCGCTGCGACACGCTCGCCCGCCCACGTGAGCGCAAGAGCATTCCATCCCACAAACGCCGCCCCCAGCCCCAGCCATAGCGCCACCAGCAGCGCCATCGGCACGGCGTGCGGCAGGAGGGCCAGCGCCACGGCCAGCGCCACCCCTACTCCTGTGATGCCCAGCAGCGCATGCGCGCGTCGACCACCCATGCGGTCAGAAATGTGACCGAGCGCGAGACGCGCAATAGCGCCGCCAACCTGCGCCACGGCCAGCAGCGCCCCGGCGGCCACCAGCGTCATGCCGTTCTGGCGCATCATCGGGATGGTATAGGTGAGCAGCGTGTACTGGCCCCACGCCAGCAGAAAGCCGACGATGGCGGGAATGAGGATGCGACGCGCCTCTCCCGGCGCGCGATGCGCTTCATGACGGCTGGGGCGCGCGGTCTGCGCTGGCAGTACGGCGCAGAAGAGCAAGCCGCAGATCGCCACGATCAGCGCGAAGCCAAGATAGATCGGTCGCAGCCCCACACGGCTGGCGAGCGTGGGCAGCGCGAGCGAGGCGGCCAGCGCGCCCAGTGGTACGCCCATCTGCCGGACACCCATCGGCATGCCGCGGTGTTCACGCGGCCAGGCGACGAGGATCGCCTTCGTGCCGGAGATGGGGACTGTTCCCAGCGAGAGTCCCGCCAGAAACAGCAGCGCTACGGTGGCGATCAGATTGGGGCTGAAGGCGATGGCGATGGCAGCGGCGGTGATGACGAGCGTGCCGCAGAACAGGACCCGCCGTGGTCCCCACAGATCGACCAGTGGGCCGTTGGCTAGGCCTGAGCACATCAGCCCGAACGTCAACGCGGCCAGCAACGCGCCCATCTGGGTCAAGGTGAGGTGATACGCCAGGGCGAAGAAGACGCCCAGCACGATCGTCCCTTGCTGCATGACTGACGCGCCGAACTGCGCTATCGTGCCGAGCGAGAGCAGCGCGCCGCGCCCGTGCGCCGCGTAGGGCGTCGCATCCGCTGGGGCGGCCTGAGCGCTCATGACGGGCGCGTCCACGCGAATAGGGCGTTGAGTGCCTTTACCATTCCTCGACTCCGTAGCGGCGCTCGATGGTCTTGACCTCGGGGAGTCCGATGAAATCGGTGAACTGCTGGAACGATGGTAGCGATGGAACGAGGTTGACAGGTGTGCCATCCGTACGGATGGCGGCGGCGGCGGCCTGCATGGCCTGGGTAGCGGCCAGCAGCAGGCTGATGGGGAAGATAATGAGCTTGAATCCCATCTCGGCCAGCTCCGCCAGCCCGACAGGCGGGGTTTTGCCACCTTCGGCCCAGTTGAACAGCAACGGCGTCCCTTTCAGGCGACGGGCGACCGCCTCGATCTCGTCCACGCTCTGCGGCGCCTCGATGAAGAGCAGGTCGGCGCCTGCATCACGATAGGCTTCGGCGCGATCCAGCGCGGCGTCCAGCCCTTCCATCGCGCGCGCGTCAGTGCGGGCGATGATGAGGACGCCGTTCTCGCTGCGGGCGTCGTGGGCGGCGCGCACCTTGGCGATCATGTCATCCCTGGGGATGACATGCTTGCGATCCATATGCCCGCACTTCTTGGGGCTGACCTGATCCTCGATGTGCAGCGCCGCCACACCGGCGCGCTCATAGTCGCGCACGGCGCGGATGACGTTGAGTGGATTGCCGTAGCCAGTGTCGGCGTCGGCGATCAACGGGATGTTGACGGCCTGCGCCATGCGGCGCGCATTCTCCATCATCTCGTGTTCGGTCAACAGCCCGACATCAGGCTGGCCTAGCAGTGAGGCCGTCGAGCCGAAGCCCGTCATGTAGACCGCGTCGAAGCTGGCCGCCTCGACCACGCGTGCGCTCAGCGCGTCGAAGGCTCCGGGCGCCAGCGTCGGCTCATCGCGGGCAAGCAACTCGCGCAGGCGCTGCGGGCCGCTGATCGTCGTGGAGTTCGCAAGAAGGCTCATAGCGTGTTTTGTCCTGGCTGTGTGCTACTCGGGCCGCGCAGAGGCGGCGACATCACTATGCGGTTGGTTGGCGGCGGAACTGGTCTTTGCGATCTTGCCTTCGACATAGGCGACGGCATATTCCTCGCCATATTGCAGGTGCGCGCGCATGCGCTTGACGGCCTCGTTGGCGTCGCGCGCGCGCAGGGCCTCCAGCACGCTATCGTGCTCCTCGATGGAACGTAGCGTGCGTCCGGGCAGCACCCAGTTGATGTCCCAGACAAACTTCTTCCAGAGGTGCTGCACCACGTCCAACAGGATGCGGTTATCGGCGGCGCCATAGATCAGCAGGTGCCACTCGCCATTCAGTCGGTTCAGAGCATCGAGGTCGCCCGCCGTGGCGCGCTCGCGCATGCGGTCATTCAGCGCCGCAAGCTGAGTCAGCTCTGCCTCTGAGAGGCGCGGCGTGGCGATGCGGGTCGCCTGCGACTCCAACTCGGCGCGCATCTGATAGAGGTCGTGGATGTCTTGCGCTGAATAGCGATTGACCGACACGGAGTGATGCGGGTCGTGGCGCAGCAACCCTTCCGCCTGGAGCGTGCGGATGGCCTCGCGCACGGGTGTTGGACTCATGCGCAGCATCTGGGCGATGCGCCCAACGGTCAGCGACGCATCCGGCGCTATCTCGCCGCGCAAGATCAGGCCGCGCAGCGCCTGCGCCGCCAGCGCGGTCTTGGTCAAATACTCTGGCGCCAGCGTTTCGTGTGCGCCGGGCGCGATGGGACTTTCGTCGGGAAGAATGATCGTCAATCCAGGTCTCCTTTCTGCCGCGCGTCGCAGTGAGCGCTTGACAAGGTGGTCTGGCTGGTGTAACAACTCTACACAATATATTCTATATTTCTCGCGCCGACAAGCGGCGGTCGAGAGACATGAAAAGGGGAGCGCGCATCGCATGGGGATCAGGCAGAGTTCGGAGCGTGGCGCCGCGCCGCGCATGGCGCTGGGCGGCGTGCACGTGCTCGACATCGCGACCATGGCGGCGGCTCCCTGGTCGGCGGCGTATCTGGCGGAGTTTGGCGCCGACGTGCTGAAGGTCGAAGCGCCGGTCGTGGGCGACCATCAGCGACGCTGGGGAACACCCAAGAATGGCGAAGGGCTTTCGTGGAAGTCGATGGGACGCAACAAGCGCTCCATCACGCTGAACCTGGGCAAGCCGCAGGGCGCGGCGCTCTTCAAGCGGCTGGTCGCCGATGTGGATGTCGTGATCGAGAACTTTCGCCCCGGCACGCTGGAGCGTTGGGGCATCGGTTACGAGACGTTGCGGGAGATCAATCCGCGACTGGTGCTGCTGCGCGTGACGGGCTTCGGGCAGACGGGGCCCTACCGCGAGCGTCCAGGCTTCGGCACCTTAGCCGAGTCGCTGACCGGCTTCGCCTCGCTGAACGGGCATCCCGATGGCCCACCTACGCTGCCTAATATGCCGTTGGCCGATGGCGTGGCAGGCATCATGGGCGCGTACGCCGTCATGCTGGCGCTCTACTGGCGCGACGCACAGGGTGGGACAGGTCAGGTCATTGACCTGTCGCTGTGCGAGCCGCTCTTGCGGCTGGTCGAGCCGTCGCTGCTCGACTACGACCAGTTTGGCATTGTGCGCGGGCGCATCGGCAATCGCAGCGATCATGTCGCGCCGCGCAACACCTATCAGTGTGGCGACGGCACGTGGCTTGCCATCTCGGCCAGCGCACAGTCGATCTTCGAGCGGTTGATGGATGCGATTGGCCGACCGGAGTTGCGCGTCGATCCACGCTTCGCGGTCAATGCGGCGCGTGTGCGCCATGTTGATGAGCTGGATTTTATCATCGGCCAGTGGATTCGTCAGCACCCGCGCGAGCAGGCGCTGCGCCTGCTGGAGGAGGCGCAGGTGGCGGCGGCGCCGATCTACGATATCGGCGAGGTCTTCGCCGATCCGCAGTTTCAGGCGCGCGAGAGTCTGGTCGAGCTGGACGACCCGACCGTGGGGCCAATTCGCCTCGTGAATGTGGCGCCGCGTTTGAGCGCGACACCCGGCGCGGTGCGCACGACTGGCCCGGCGCTCGGCGCGCACAACGCGGAGGTCTATGGAGGGCTGGGGCTATCCGCTGAGGAGATCGAAGCCCTGCGTGCGGAGGGTGTCATCTAGCGACAAGCCAGCGCTGAAACGCTATGGCGCTAGGTCGCTTGCGGGCGTGCTTCATTTCATGTAGTGTGATGACCATCAAACTCAGACTCCCGGGGGGATTGGCTCATGGCGATACGTTCACTCCTCTTCACTCCTGCCACATCCGCGCGCCACGTTACCAAGGCGCTGGCGGGCGGCGCCGATGGTGTCATTCTCGACCTGGAAGACTCCATTGCTGTCGCCGAGAAGCCACAGGCGCGGCTGGTGGCGCGCCAGACGCTCGATAGCGTGGCGGCCCCTGGCGCCCGTCCGCAGACCTTCGTGCGGGTCAATGGCTTGACGACCCCCTTCGCCTACGATGATCTGCGAACGGTGGTCGGAGCGGGGTTGGATGGCGTGATCGTGCCGAAAATGGAATCGGCGGCGCAGGTGACGACGACGGACTGGCTGCTGATGCAACTCGAACGCGCGGCGGGGCTGCGGCAGGGCGTCGTCGAGCTCATGCCGATCATCGAGACGGCGGCTGGCGTAGAGCGCATGGCCGAGATCGCCGCCGCCGCGCGCGCGACAGGCCGGATTCGACGGCTCAACTTCGGCGCAGGTGACTTCAGCCTCGACACCAATATGACCTGGACGGCAGGCCACGAGGGCATCCTGTGGGCGCGCGTTCAGCTCGTCATCGCGTCGCGCGCCGCTGGTTTGGAGGCTCCGCTCGATACCGTCTATGCGCAGTTGCACGATGACGACGGACTGCGCGCCGAGGCAGAGCAGGCCTTCCGACTCGGCTATCAGGGCAAGGCGTGCATCCACCCGCGACAGGTGGAGATCGTCAACGCGGTCTTTTCGCCCAGCGCCGATGAGGTGTCGCAGGCGCAGATGATCGTCAACGCCTTCGCCGAGGCGGAGGCGCAGGGCGTCGCGTCTCTGCGCGTGGGTGGACAGTTCATTGACTATCCAGTGGCGGCGCGCGCCCAGCGCACACTCGACCTGGCGGCGCAGATCGCGCGGCGCGGACAGACGATGGCGCACTGACCGCCTGGACGACGCAGATGTAGCGCGTGTGGTAAAGCGCAGGACAATGCGATATGCGTATCAACAGGAGCGAGCTGCGGGAACGTATGGCGAGCGCGTCGCGGAATCTCCGCGATGGCGCGCCCATCGTCGTGCAGTACGTGCGCCGCTCGCTGCTGATGCAATTGCTCTGCGCCTATCTGGTGTTCGTGCTCATCGTACTGGCGACGGGCGTCGAAGCTGACCGCGTCGGGCGCGGGCTGATCGTCTCTGAGGTGCAGTCGACTGACGTGGCGCTGGCGCAAGAGATCGCCTTCGACACCGATGCGCGCCTCACGACGATCGAAGGCGCGCTGGTCTCACTCAGCCAGCTCCCTACTGTCCGAGAGGGGGTGAGCGACGACATGCTGGAGGCGTTCAGCGCCTTCAAGGCGGCGCGCCACGATGTCGATCAGGTCTACTGGCTCGATGCGAACGGCGTGATGCGCGCCTCGGAGCCAGTCAACCTGCGGACGTTGGACGCTAACTTCGCCGCGCAGCCGCTCTTTCAGCGCGCGCTCACCTCACATGATGTGACTGTTCAGGCGGGCATCGTCGATCTGACGACCTTCAACGCCGACATGAACTTCACGCTCGCCATGCGCGACGCAGGTGGACAGTTGCTTGGCGTGCTGGGCGCGGGCGTGTTGCTCGATGGTCTGAACGCCCCCATCAAAGCGGTGATGAATGCGCAGGCAGCCCAGCGCCAGACACTGCGTATCAGTATCCTCGATCAGCAGGGCAATCTGATCGCCACGCCCGACCGCGAACGGCTGTTGCAGCCGGGGCTGGCGAATCTGCCTGGCTCCAGCGCGGCGCTGGCTGGCAAGACAACCACGCAGCTAGCGCAGAGCGAGAGCGGCCAGGAATGGCTCTACAGCGCGACGCCAGTCAAGAGCGTCCATTGGGCCGTTGTGGTGCAGCGGCCCGCAAGTGATCTGTCCGCCGCGATCTCCAATTTCCGCGATTGGCTGGGTGTGGCGACGGCGCTCTTCGCCCTGGGCGGGCTGTTCTTCTGGTTGATCCTGGTCTGGCGTGTCGTGCGCCCGCTGCGTCGCCTGACCGATGCCAATACTACCTTCGCTGAGATGGCGACTGGCATGCCCACGCTGCAGGTGGCGCCGACGGTGGTCGCGCCGCTACGCGAGCTGACACCGCGCGTGGACGAAATTGGCAGCGTCGCGCGGACGCTGGCCCGGTTGCAGCGCGATGTCGCCCTGCAGTTGACGGAGCTACGCACGCTGCTCGATACCTCGAATGCGGTCGTGCATTCGCTCGATCCGCAACTTGTGGGCAAGGCGATCATTCGCGAGGTGCGCCGACTGGTGGATGTGCAGGCGGCGGCGGTGCTGGTTCCGGATGAGCCTGGCGACCTGCGCACACTGGTGAGCGACGGCTGCGAGCCACTCAGTTACTCTGCCCGGCAGTCGACCAGCGACGGTACGACGCAGCCCGCGCTGCGCGCTCTGCGCGATGGCGAGCCGATGCAGATGATCGCCGACGGGAATCCGGCGTTTCCGGCGCGGTCGTATGCGCAAGGTTTCCGGAGCGTGCTGGCGCTGCCAATCCGCACGGAGCGCGTGGGCGCGGTGGTGCTGGAGGTGCAGCGAACGCAGCCGACGCCTTTCAGCGAGGCCGAAGTGAACCTGCTGATGACGTTTGCTAACTACGCGACGCTGGCGTGGGAACATGCGGTGCTGTACGAGCGCAGCGACGAGCGCCTGCGCGAGATTGCCGAGGAGAACGCGCAACTCTATCAGCGCGCCAACGCCGAGCGTCAGACGCTCTCCGCCATTATGAGTAGCATGACAGATGGGCTGCTGCTGGCCAGCGCCGATGGCGGGCTGCTCTACGCCAACCCCGGCGTGCGCGCGTTGATCGCCATGCCAGAGGAGCAGAAGCCCGCTGTCAGTGTGGCGCAGGTACACGCGGCGCTGGCAGCGTTGGCCGAGAAGCCGGAGAGCTATCAGCGCGAGCTGGCGCGGGCTGCGGCAGGTGAGACGCAGCAGTGGCTGCTGGAGACTAGGCGCGCGTTGGGCGGGCGGGTCTTCGCCGTGCGGAGCTTCGAGGTGCGCGACGAAGCAGGCAGCGCGCTGGGGCAGGGGCTGCTGCTGCGTGACATCACACGCGAGCGCGAGGTTGATCAGTTCAAGAGCGCGCTGTTGGCGGCGGTGGGCCATGAGTTGCGCACACCACTGGCCGCGATCAAAGGCCATGCCTCGACCTTGTTGCAAGATGACGTGACCTGGACGGTGGACGATCAGCGGCACTTCCTGCACACGATCAGCTCCGAGGCCGACCGTCTGGCGCAGATGGTGAGCAATCTGCTCGATCTCTCGCGGTTGGAAGCTGGCCTGTTGTTGATGCGCCGCTCGTCGTGCGCGCCCGCCACGCTCATCGCCGAGGCGACGCGGCGGCTCAGCCAGGGTGGGACGGACATCGTCATCGATGCGCCAGACGACCTGCCGCTCGTGGATGTGGACGCTGCGCGCATCGAAGTGGTGTTGAGCAATCTGCTGAGCAACGCGCTGGCCTATGGCGATAGCGTGGTGCGCGTGGTGGCGCGGCGCGAGGGGAATGAAGTGAGCGTTTCAGTGGAAGATAGCGGCCCGGGCATCGATGAGCACGACATGCCATATATCTTCGAGCGCTTCTATCGCGCCAACCACGGGCAGCGACGCAGCAGCAGTGGGTCGGGACTGGGACTGGCGATCTGCAAGGCGTTTGTCGAGGCGCACGGTGGTCGCATCTGGGCCGAACGGCGCGCCGAGGGCGCCGCCATGACATTCACGCTGCCGCTGGCGCAGCCAGGCGCCTCCACGTTGACAGACACGACGACCGACACGACGACCGACACGACGACCGATGATTCAGCCGATGCGTCTGCCAAAGAGCGCGTCAGCGCACAGTAGACACAGTGAATGCGAGTGTGCCACACCGTATGTGGCAAAGGAGGGCCTCATGGGCGCCCCTGCAGGGCAGCGCCTTCTCGTCGCGGAGGACGAGACGGCGCTGCGCGACTTCGTCTGTCGTAATCTTCGCGCGCGTGGATACATCGTGAGCGAGGCGGGCAATGGGCTGGAGGCGCTGGCGATCTGGGAGCGTGAGAATCCTCAGCTGGCCGTGCTCGACATCATGATGCCGCGCATGGATGGCCTGGAGGTGTGCCGCCGCATCCGCGAGCGCTCGAATGCGCCCATCATCGCGCTGACCGCGCTCGACGCTGAATCAGATAAGGTCGCTGCGCTGGATCTGGGCGCGGACGACTACCTGACGAAGCCGTTCGGCGTCGAGGAGCTGCTGGCGCGGGTGCGCGCGGCCATGCGGCGCTCGCAGTGGCAGGGCGAGCTGACCGCCTCGGACGCGCAGACCTTTGGCGCGCTGGTGGTAGACCTGGAGGGCCACACGGTCCGGCGTGATGGCGTGGAGATTCGTCTGACTCCGACGGAGTTTTCGCTGCTGGCGCAACTGGTCACGTACGCCGGAAAGGTGCTGACCCATCGGCAGCTCTTGCAACGTGTCTGGGGCCCCGAGTACGGCGACGAGGCGGAGTATCTGCGGGTCTATGTGCAGCGACTGCGGCGCAAGATCGAGCCGACGCCAACGGCGCCGCGCTATCTGCTGACCGAGCCAGGTCTCGGCTATCGCTTCGCGGCGCCGTGATGCTGCGATTCGGCAAGCGCGGCGCTTCCAATGATACAGGTTCGGCGTGTTGGCGCCGCTGAGGGTACGGATAGGTGATGTTGATGTCGCAATCGACGACGATGCGAGCATTTCACGTGGGTCTCAGCCGCTTCCCGTTCCGCTGGCGGCGCGTCATCTATCCTCTGCTGATGTTTGTCCTGCTGGCCGCCCTGCCATTGGCGGCGTGCGAGCCGATCATCGCGAGCGAGCCGCTGGCGGGTACGATCACCTTCGGCGTGACCATCCCCATCACCGGGCCGGATGTGGAGGAGGGTCGCTATGCGCTGGATGGCTATCTCCTCTACATCAACTCGGTCAATGCGCAAGGTGGGCTGCTGGTCGGCGGCCAACACTATCGCCTGGCGCTGGATTACTACGACGATCAGTCCAACCCAACGATGACGGCGCAACTCTACCAGAAGCTGATCACCCACGACAACGTAAACTTCCTGCTTGGCCCGTACAGCTCGCGGCTCACGGCCGCCGCTGCGCCAGTCGCTGAACGACTGGGTGTGCCAATGGTGGCGACACATGGCTCCGCTGACAGCATCTACTCGACCACAGACAAATTTGTCTTCAGTGTCATCTCGCCTGCCAAAGACTACCTGCGCGGGGTTATTGCCATCGTGCTACAGCATGATCCCACCGCGTCCACCGTGGCGCTGCTCGGCTCGGATGAAGAATTTTCGCACGAGGTGCTGGCGGGCGCCGCTGACTATGCCCAGCAGCGCGGCATGCGTGTTGTCTTTCAGCAATACTATCCGCTCAATCCTGCTGATGTCAGCCCGCAGATCGAGTCGATGAAGCTGGCGCATCCGGATGTTGTGCTGGTGTCGGGCCACCTGCAAGACGCCATCCTCTTCGCGCGCCAGGCGCACGCGCTGTGTCTCTCGCCCAAAGCGGTTGGCATCACGGTCGGCCCCGCGATGTCGGAGTTTCGCGCCAATCTGGGCGCCCAGGGCAACTATATCTTCGGCGCGACCCAGTGGACCAGCGCGCTCCAGTATCACGGCGACGACCAGTGGGGGACGCCACAGGCCTACAGCGCGGCGTTTCTGAAGGCGTTTCCGACCTACACCGAGGTACCGTATCAGGCGGCGGATTCGACTGCGGGGCTGATCGCCTATCAGCAGGCGCTGCAATCGTCCGGATCGCTCGATCCGGTACGGGTGGCCGCTGCGCTCGCGCATGTCGATTTGATGACCTTCTATGGTCGTATCAAGTTCGACAACCGCGGCGTGAACATCTACAAGCCGATGGCGGTCACGCAATTGCAGCCCGATGGCGGCGACTATACAGTCTTCCCACTGGATGTCGCCCAGCGTGATGCGCTCTACCCCATGCCGTCCTGCATGGGGGGGTAGCGTGATCTCCCACCCTCGCAGCGTGACGTTTATACAATATCTACGCGCCTGCTGGTAATAACACTCTCTTGTTTACACGGCGTTTATGTTCCCCAGCTTACACTGTTCCCCAACGACGCAACGATGCGAGGGCGATGGTATCCCGTAGCATCACGTATCCATCCTCTGCCATTGGTGGCGGAGAGAGAGACCTGCGGGACACGATTTACTCCGCTCTGCTTGTCCGGCAGAGCAGACGACACACCGTTGATCAAGCAACTCTGAACCTGCGCGCAGGCGTGTCGTGCCTCTGCCCTCTGGCGTGCCGGACGTCGTAATCCACCCGCATGACATCGGCGGGGAGCGACCATGCTGATCTACCTCCATGCTGTCGGATTCGGGCTGGTGACAGCCTCCATCCTGGCGTTGGCTTCCGTCGCCCTGACGCTCCAGTTTGGTGTGACGAACTACGTCAATTTCGCGCACGGCGAGCTACTGACCTTTGGAGCCTACTTCGCGTGGCTGGCCAACTCTCACTATGGCTGGAACATCTGGATCGCGCTGCTGGTTGGCGCCATCCTGACGGGCATCCTGGCGGTCATCATCAACCTGATCGTGTTGCAGCCGTTCACCAAACGGCAGTATCCCGTGCTGTTCATGCTGGTGGTGACGTTTGGCCTGTCGCTGATACTCTCTAACGTGCTCTTAGCTGCATTTGGCGCCGACTTCCAGCGCTACACCGTCCCACCAGATACGCAGTACAACATCGGCCCATTCCTGCTGACAGGCTCGCAACTCGTCATCATCGGCATCGCTGTCGTGACGATGGTGGGTCTGCATGCGCTGCTCAACTACACCAAGCTCGGCAAGGCGATGCGCGCCATGTCCGATAACCCAACGCTGGCGCGCAATTGCGGCATCGACACCGAGCTGGTGACGAATTTCACCTGGCTGCTTACTGGATTCCTCGCTGGGCTGGCTGGGGTCGTGCTGGCGCTGAACATCTCGTCGTTTCAGCCCGCGTCCGGCGGTGACTTCCTCTTCGTCATCTTCGCCGCTGTCATCCTGGGCGGCATCGGGCGGCCCTATGGCGCGATGGCAGGAGCGCTGGTGATCGGCATTGTCACAGAGATTGCTGCCATTCCGCTCAGCTCAGACTACAAAAACGACGCGGCCTTCGCCATTCTGGTGCTGGTGCTGCTGTTCCGACCGCAAGGCATCTTCGCCTCGGAAGGGAAGGCGTAAGCTGATGGATTCCATCGTCTTGTATGCCACGACGTTGCTGGTGTTCTTCTTCGTCAACAACATCCTCACCTGGGGATTGAACATCCAGTTCGGCTACGCGGGCATCCTGAATTTCGCGTTCATCATCTTCATGGCGCTGGGCGCGTACGTCACGGGCGTTTTCAGCCTGCCCGTCGCCAATGGCATCAGCGGACAGACGTATGTGCTGGGCCTCTCATGGCCGTTCCCGCTGACTCTGCTGATGGGCGGGCTGGCCTCGGGGTTGTTTGGATTTGTGGTAGGTCTGATCGCGTTGAAGCGGCTCCGCAGCGATTATATGGCGATCGTGACGGTGGCTGTCGGCGTCATCACCTACGACTTCGTCGGCAACACCACCGGGCTGTTCAATGGCTGGGATGGCCTCGGCGGCGTCCCCGCACCGCTCCAGGAGCGCTTTAGCATCAGTTACAGCACGTATCAGTGGGTCTTCGTGCTGCTTGCGGGCGTGGTGATGCTGGGCATGTGGTGGCTGGCGCAGAAGATCGATAGCTCGCCCTATGGACGAACGCTGCGCGCCATTCGCGAAGACCAGGACGTGGCGGAGTCGTTTGGCAAAAACACCTTCAAGTACCGCATGAGCGCGATGGTGATTGGCTGTTTCTATGCCGGAATCGCGGGCGGGCTGCTGATCGAGTACATCACCGCCATCAACCCCAGCGGTTGGACGACAGGCGAGACATTCGTCATCTGGACAGCGCTGCTGATCGGCGGCACGGGCAACAACTGGGGCGCCGCGCTGGGCGCGCTACTGGTGCCGGTGTTGTTCCAGGAGGTGACGCGCTTCCTGCCACAGGTCGCGAGCAATCCTGGCCTGATTCCAGCGATGCGCAATGTCATCGTCGGCTCGTTGCTCATCGTCGTGCTCTGGTTCCGGCCACAGGGCATCATTCCGGAGCGCAAGTGGCGATTCTATGACCTGCCGCTCAAGCGTCGTGGGCCAGCGGCTCCGACCGAGAAGGAGGGCGCCAATGTCGCAGCAGGCTGAGATTCTGCATGTCGAGCATGTGACGCATGCGTTCGGCGGGGTGAAGGCCGTAGATGACTGCAGCTTCAGCGTGCCGAGCGGCCAGATCACCGCGTTGATCGGCCCGAATGGCGCTGGCAAGAGCACGATGGTCAACATCGTCTCGGGCTTCTATACCTCGCAAACGGGCAGCGTGCGCTTCAATGACGACGATATTAGCCGGTGGCCGCCCTATCGGCGTGGCGGCAGTGGGTTGATTCGCACCTTTCAGATCTCGCGTGGCTTCGGCGCGCTGACAGTCGCGGAGAACATGATGGCGCCGCCGCAGCGTCAGGCGGGCGAGCAGCTCCTGAATGCCATCTTCCGCCCTGCGTTGGTGCACGAGCAGGAGCGCCAGTACTACGACAAGGCGCTAGCGCTGTTGAATACCTTCGGCCTGTATGAGAAGCGAGATGAGTATGCGCGCAATCTCAGCGGCGGGCAGAAGCGGCTGCTGGAGATGGCGCGCGCGCTGATGGCCGAGCCAAAGCTGCTGCTGCTGGATGAGCCGATGGCAGGTGTCAATCCTGCGCTGGCCGAGCAGTTGGCGCAGCACATCGTCGAGCTGAGCAAGACCGGTGTGACCTTCTTGTTGATCGAGCACAACCTGGGCATCGTCGATCAGATTTGCGATCACGTCATCGTGATGGCGAGCGGGCGCGCCCTGGCGACCGGCACGATGGCGCAGGTGCGCGCCAATCAGGACGTTGTTGCGGCGTATCTGGGAGGCTGAGATGGCCGAAGTATTACGAGTTGAAGGCCTCACCGGTGGCTATGGCAAGTCCGCCATCGTGCAGGACGCCTCGCTGCGGGCTGAGGCGGGCAAGATCGTCGCCATCGTCGGCCCCAATGGCGCTGGAAAATCGACTTTCCTGAAGATCATCGCCGGGGTGCTGCCGACCACCAGTGGCACGGTGACGGTGAACGACCGGTCGCTTACCGGGCTGCCCGCCAACAAGGTAGCCCGCATGGGGCTGGCCTATGTGCCGCAGGAGAGCAATGTCTTTCCGACACTCAACATTCGCGAGAACCTGCAAATGGGCGGCTTCATTTTGCGTGGTGATCTGAGCCATCGCATCAACCACATCTATGAAATCTTCCCTGATCTCAAGACGGCTGAGCATAAGAAGGCCGGATCGCTGAGTGGCGGACAGCGCAACATGCTGGCGATGGCCCGCGCGCTGATGCTGGAGCCAGTGGCGCTGCTGCTGGATGAGCCAACTGCTGGCCTCTCGCCTATCTATACCGATGTCGTCTGGCAGAAGGCGCATGCCATTGCCGACGCTGGTACCGCTGTCGTCGTCGTCGAGCAGAACGTCGAGCGCGCCATCAGCAACGCGGACTGGGTCTATGTGCTGGTCGCTGGTCGCAATCGTGTCGAGGGCACGGCTGACCATATGCGTTCACTCGACCTGCCTTCGGTATTTCTGGGCAAGTCAGAGAAAGGAGAGACCCCGGCGGACACTCCAAGCGCCACACAAGCGGAGACGATGTGATGTCGTCGATGTGCGGGTGGCTACGTCAGAGCGCTCTGTGGCTCGCCGCCACGGCGTGACTGACGTATCAAGCTTCTCCCAACGCGCAGAGCAAGCAGATGCGACACGCTCGAATGCCAATGTGGGCTGACCGTGTCGCACATCTAGAATGTATCGGGAGGACGATTCATGCGCAAAGGGTTCGCGGCGCTTTTCACCGTGGTCGCGACGGTTTCACTCCTGCTGACCGCCTGCGGAACTTCGCCAGGAGCTGACACCGGGCCGATTACTGTCGGCGAGCTGTTCCCAATGACAGGGCGTGAGCCCTTCGTGGGACAGTGGTTCCTGCATGGCGCCAAAGTCGGCATCGCAGATATCAACGCCAATGGCGGCTGCGATGGCCACCAGATCAATACCAAACTGGCCGATACGGGCGGCGACGCCGTTGACGCGGTGACCGCGCTCAAGCAGCTCCAGCTCTCAAATCCGGCCTTTATCCTCGGCCCATCATCGCTGGAGATCGAAGGCGTCATCAACACATTCGATCCGAGTCATTTGCCAGACTTCGTTGAGGGTGGTACGACACAGCTCGACCACATGAGCAACCAATATGTCTGGCGCACAACGCCTTCGGACTCTACGCTGGCCATTGGCATGGCGTACTACGCTATCCAGAAGGGTTACACCAACGTCGGACTCTTCTTCGAGTCCACGTCGAATGCCGCTGGCGTGGTCGATCCTCTGACTAAGGCGTTCACCGGTCATGGCGGGACGATTTCCGATCAGGAGTTGGTGACGCCGCATCAAAGCTCGTATCGCTCTGAGGTGGAGAAGCTGTTCGCCAGCAAGCCGCAGGCGATCTTCATGCAGACTGACCCGCAAACAGCCAGCACATTCTTCGCGGACGTGCAGCAGCTCGGCCACATGAACGTGCCGTTCATCCTGACCGACGCGGGCGCTGATGTGAACATGGCGAAGGCGATGGGTCTGGCCAACGCCAACAAATACATGACGGGCATGAATGGCTCACCGCCTGCTGGCCCGGCGTGGCAATACTACACGCAGCAGTACCAGAAGGTCTGGGGAACGAACCAGCCGGTCACGCTGTCGCAGAACACCTATGACTCCGTGATCATCGCCTGCCTGGCCATGACCGCCGCCCACTCCACTGATCCGACTGTGTGGAACAACTATGTGACGAAGGTGGCGAAAGGCAACGGCGAAGTCGTCACGTCGTACAAAGATGGCGTCGCAGCCCTCAAAGCGGGGAAGTCGATCAACTACAACGGCGCGTCCGGCTCGGACGACTACAACCAGTATCATAATGTCGCGGGTAGCTGGGATGTCGTGCAATGGGATCCCGCCGGCACGACGCTCAGCACGGTCTTCACCGTGAGTGAACAACAGATTGCGTCCTGGAGCGTCTAGGCTCCTTAACTGGCGGCGTGTGTTCTGGCGCGGTGTGGGTAGGCTCCGCCCCAGGCGCTCGCCATCACCCTGACGCACGGCGTCACATGCGCTGGCGACTCCCTGCGGCTCGCCGTGGTGAAGTTCGCCAGCGTTTGTTTCCACATCGAGCATCTCGACGAATCCTGGCGGAAGAGCAGCGCGGAGAGGCGGTTTCGCATGGCGCACGTTGATGATCGCGACGGGCAGCGCGCAGAGGACGCGCTGTCGGAGTATCGTGGCCGTGGACCACTGGCAGGCGTGCGTGTGCTGGAGTTGGGGTCATTCGTCGCGGCTCCGGCGGCGACTCGCACGCTGGCTGATTTCGGAGCTGACGTGATCAAGGTCGAGCAGCCGGGAAGTGGCGACGAGCTGCGCCAGTGGGGCGAGATGATCGCGATGCGCGAGGGCGAGATCTCGGCCTGGTGGGTCTCGCTGGCGCGCAATAAGCGCCTCGTCTCGCTGAACCTGCGTCACCCCAAAGGGCAGGAGCTGGCGCTGCGGCTGATCGCACAGAGCCAGATCGTGGTCGAGAACTTCCGTCCGGGCAGGCTGGACGCCTGGAACCTGACGTATGAGCGCATGCGCGAGGTGAATCCTGCGGTGGTGCTGGTGCGCATCTCGGGCTATGGGCAGACCGGCCCGAATCACGACCGCGCGGGCTATGGCAATGTCAGTGAGTCCATGGGCGGGCTACGCTATGTGACGGGCTTCCCCGACCGCCCCCCTGTGCGCATCGGGGTGAGCCTGGGCGATATGCTGGCGGCGCAGCAAGCCGCCCTGGGCGCGGTGATGGCATTGCGGGTCGCCGAGCAGACAGGCCAGGGGCAGGTGGTGGATGTGGCGATTACCGAGTCGGTGTTCGCCATGACCGAGAGCATGGTGACGGAGTACACTCACAACGGTATGGTGCGCGAGCGTGCGGGCAACAAGCTCCTGCGCGCCGCTCCCTCCAACGTCTACCGGACGAGTGACGACAGATGGATCGCCATCGGCGGCAACGGCGAGAATGTTTTCCGCCGGTTCGCGCGGGCGATGGGCCAGCCTGATCTGCCCAACGATGAGCGCTTCAAAGATAACCGTGCGCGCGTCGCCAATCTGGCGGAGTTGGATTGCATCATCGAGCAGTGGACGACCAGCCATACACTGGCCGAGTTACAGGTGGCGCTGGATGAAGCAGGCGTGCCAGCCGGGCCAGTCATGAGCATCGCCGACATCGTCAATGATGAGCAATTTCAGGCGCGTGGGATGATCGCGCACATCTCAGACGAACGCTTCCCCAGTGGTGAGGTTGTGATGCCGGGCATCGTGCCGATTCTCACGGAGACACCAGGCGTGGTGCGATTCGCGGGTGGCAAGCAGGCGCAAGACAACGCTGATATCCTCCACGGGCTGCTGGGCCTGAGTGACGAGGAGCTACGCGCGCTGGCCAGGGATGGCGTGATCGCGCCGGGCGCGGAGTAAGCGCGCATGCCGAGATCCGAGCGGGCAGGTGTCCAGTAATGTCCGCAAGTTTCCTATAGCCGTAAACTACAGACAAGGGTGGGGCCGGAGCCGAGCCGAGAGGAAGAGAGAGGCGAAAGAGACACGGAGGCGCTGCTGGCGAGGCAGATAGTCACCTACCAGCCTCGCCAGCAGTCGGTTGATTAGCTGGATTGATTAGCTGGGGCGATCTACGGTGTAGTGCGTGATGATGACGCCGGAGGGCAGCGGTCGCGCCTCAATGAGCTTCAGGTTGAGCCGCGCCCCATCGGCGAACACCTTTTTGCCGCCACCAAGCGCCAGCGGATAGATGACCAGCCAGTAGTCGTCGATCAGGTCGTTCTCCGCAAGAGAGTGCACGAGAACGCTGCTGCCGTCGATGATGATGTCCTTGCCTGGCTGCTCTTTCAGAGCGCGCACCTGCGGCATGATGTCGCCGCTGATGACTTTCGAATTACGCCAGGCGTCGGCGGAGGTCAGCGTGTTGGAGACTACATATTTGGGCATGCCGTTCATCACGTCGCCAAACGGATCGCCTGGCTCCATCGGCTCGAAGGCGCCGCCGTGGATCTGCCACGTCTTGCGGCCCAGCAAGAAGGTATCACTACCGCTCATCACCTCGCCGAAGTGCGCGCCGATGTCGTCATGCCAGTACGGATGCGTCCAGCCCCCATGAACGAAGCCACCCTCCGTATCTTCGTCCGCACCACCTGGCGCTTGGATGAC
>DATAED010000310.1:0-5974 GCA_036258195.1 Ktedonobacterales bacterium | reverse complement strand
CCCGCGCCGACCAGCGCGCACGCGCCGAGCAGGAAGAGGTACAGTCCGATAGCGGGCGCGAGTTGAATTGGGTTCGTTCCTGAGATCGTCCCCGACGGCGTGTTGATCGAAAACTGCCCGCCGGCGTCGCCAATAGGGATGATACGCGAGATGAGCGCCGCGACGATGGTGGAGGACAGCGGGCCAGCAATCCCCCATAGCGCGCCGCCGAAGCCCAGCAGCAGCGCGCCCACCCCGAACGGCGCCATCCGTGTGAGAGGATGGCGCCGCCAGCGAGGGATCAGCGGCGGCGCGATGACGGCCAGCAGCGCCAGCACGACGAGCAGCGTGGGCAGCCCGAAGCGCGTCGGCGCGATGCCCTCGCCATTCAGCGTGACCCACGGCAGCAGCAGATCAGCCGCCATCACCAATCCCGTCAGCAGCGCCACACGGCCCGGCAGGTCACGCGGGAAGCTGGGGGCGTCGAGGTCGCCCGCGAAGACGCTGGCGCCGTGCGCGCTGGTCGCGGAGGGCGCGCTCGGCAGGATGGGAGCGGCCGCCATCTCCAGCGCCGCATCTGCCACCGGCATAGACGGACGCGACCAGCGGTCGAGGCTGTCGCCAGCGCCAGCCGCAGCGGGGTTAGCGCCGTCCAGCGCGACACGGGAGTCCGTCAGCGTGCGCGCAGGGGCGCTTGCGGCGCTGGGTTTACCACACTGCGGGCAGACCTCAGCGGCAAGCGACATCTGCGAGCCACACGCGCTACAGAACATGGTGCAATCGTCCTCGGCAGAGCAACGGGCGGCTGAAGCCGCAGCTAAGGGCCTGCGGGCCGCGAAGCCCGCCTGCGCGGGCTGGGATCAGACCCGTCGTCACCCTGCCCACGCGAGCGGCGCCCTCATCAACAAGTGAAACATCATTAAGGCCGCGACCCAACACCCAGCTCTCGACGCTACTGCTCCGCCTCGTCGTCCTCGGCCTCGAAGGCGGCGTGCAGTTCAGCGGCGCGCTCGGCGGCGTGCTCGGCCTCATCGGTGCGGCCAGCCGCCAGCAACGCCTGCGCCAGCGTCTCGTAGCCGATCACGAATTCGGGGTCGAGCGCGACGGCTGACTCAGCCAGATCGATGGCGTCGCTGGTGTGGCCCGCCGCCAGATAGGTGTCGGCGAGGTCGTTGCGGATGCCAGGGTTGAGCGGGTCGGCCTCGATGGCCTGCTCATACGCGCTGATAGCCTCATCGCGCCGCCCCAGGCCGTCCAGCGCCGACGCCTTCTCGTACAGCCCTTCGGCGTTGTCCTCGAAGCGCTGCAAGAACTCATCCGCCGTCTGCTCGGCCTCGGCGTAGCGTTCGCTGAGGTTGAGGGTAGCGGCCAGCCCGGCGTAGGCCTCGGCCAGCAGATCCTCGGCCTCGTCGTCGTGCGCCTCGCCGTACTGGTGGATCAGCTCGCGGTAGCGCGCGATGGCCTCGTCGTAGCGCTGGGCGTCGCGCAGCGCCTCAGCCAGATTGAAGCGCACACTGGGCGAGTCAGGCGCGAGCTTCAGCGCCTGCTCATAGGCGGCGATGGCGCCGTCGAGGTCGTCCAGCTCCTGCCGCCAGTTGGCCAGGCGCTCCCAGGCGTCCGGCTCGTCCGGCGCGAGCTGCGTCACCTTCGTCCAGGCGGTGGCGGCGTCCTCGGCGCGGTTCATCGTCTCGTAGACCAGCGCTTGCGTCTCGTAGGTCGTCAGCTCGTTGGGGGCCAGCGCCACCATCTGATTGACCAGATTGAGCGCGTCCTGCTCGCGGTGGGCCATCAGGTAGGCGTCGCAGAGCCGCTCGTAGCGCTCCAGGTCGCGCGGCTCCTCATCCACGGCGCGCTCCAGGTCGGCGATATGCTCGGCCTGATGCTCGATCTCGTCGCGCGCCTCGCGCAGGCGGTCAGCCGCCAGGGCATTCTCTGGATTCAGAATCTGCGCCTGGCGGAAGGCCAGCACGGCGTCATCGTAGAAGCCCAGCTCCAGATAGATGTCGCCGATGTTGGTGAACAGCTCGTCGTTGCCATTGTCGAGCTCCAGCGCGCCCTGGTAGGCCTCCAGCGCGCGCTCATCCTCGCCCTGCTCGCGGAAGAGATGGCCGAGATTGATGTACGCCTCGATCAGCGACGGATCGTTGTAGATTGCGCGCAGGTAGCAGACGATAGCCTCCTCGGCGTCGCCCAGGCGTTGCAGCGCCAGCCCCAGATTGTAGCGCGCCCGCGCGTTATCGGGGTCGGCGTCAACCGCCTGCTCGAACGCCTCGGCGGCCGCCTCAAACTGTCCAGTAGAGGCGGCCTCCAGCCCGGCCTGCATGTGCTGGCGCGCCTCGGCGTTGGTCGGGCTGGACTCCGCTTGCGGCGCGCCCGCGCCTGCTGGTTGGGCTGTGGTATTACCATCCATGCCTGGTGTATTCCCCTGTCTATCGTCGGCCATCGCGCCCTCCTCCTCGTGTGGCGCTCCTCGCGCGCCTGCGCTGAGCGCGGTTCAGGCTGCGCTAGAGCGCGGCCAGCGCGGCGTCGAGCTTCTCAATCGCCTCATCCAAATCGGCCTGCTGAATGATGAGCGGCGGCACGAAGCGAATGGTGGACGGGCCAGCGTTGGCGATCAGCACGCCCTGCTCCTGCGCGCGATCCATGATGTCCTGCGCGCGTGGCTCGGCGAGATCGAAGGCGCGCATCAAGCCCAGCCCGCGAATGCCGCTCATCTTGCTGCCGTGCTTACCTTCCAGCTCGTGCAGGCGCTTGTCGAGGTAGTCGCCCATCTGCGCGGCATGCCCGACGAGGTCTTGCCCGATGATCGTCTTCATGGTGGCGACGCCCGCCGCGCAGGCGATGGGATTGCCGCCGAAGGTGGTGCCGTGGTCGCCCGGCTCGAAGATGTCGGCGCGCGGCGCGGCCAGCATGGCGGCGATCGGCACGCCACCAGCCAGGCCCTTCGCCATCGTCACGATGTCAGGGCGGATACCGGTGTGCTCCCAGCTAAAGAACTTGCCGGTGCGGCCCATGCCCGCCTGCACCTCATCGCAGATCAGGATCAAGTTCTGCTCGTCGCACCACTTGCGCAGCCCCTGCATGTATTCAGGGGTCGCGGCGTAGATGCCGCCCTCGCCCTGCATCGCCTCGATCAGCACACCCGCCGTCTTGTCGTCGGTAGCGGCCTTCAGCGCGTCAAGATCGTTGTAAGGAACCTGCTTGAAGCCATCGGGCAGCGGGCGCCAGGTATCCTGATACTTCTTTTGGCCAGTGGCGGCGGTGGTGGCCAGCGTGCGCCCGTGGAACGAGCGATCCATGCTGATGATGCCATACGCGCCGTTGCGGTTGACGCGGCCATACTTGCGCGCCAGCTTGATGGCGCCCTCGTTGGCCTCCGCGCCAGAGTTCGAGAAGAACGAGCGCATGCCGCCGCTGACGTTGTAGAGCTGCTCGGCCAGATTGACCTGCTGCTCGTTGATGTACAGATTCGAGACGTGGATGAGCTTGGGCGCCTGCTCGATGATGGCCTGCACCACAGCGGGATGCGCGTGCCCCAGCACGTTCGTGGCGATGCCAGCGACGAGGTCCAGATAGACCTTGCCGTCAGCGTCCCAGACATGCACGCCCTCGCCGCGCTCCATCACCAGGCTGCGCTTGAACGTGCTCTGGTAGTACTTGTGCTCTTTCTCGATCCACTCACGAGAGGATCCGTGCGTCTCAGCCTGCCTCATCGTCTCAGCCGAAGTCATCGTTCGCTCCCTTACTCTGTGTCAGCCCTCGCCCCAACCCTCTCCCAGAGGGAGAGGGCAAGTCGAATCGCTGACGCTACTAGCGCGTATAGGTCGTATTCTCGTCGATATAGCCGTGTGTCAGGTCGCAGCCCCAGGCGGTCGCCTCGTGCGGGCCAGCGCCCAGATCGGCGCTCACCAGCACCTCGGCGCCCATCACAGCGCGCTTGGCGTCGGCCTGTTGATAATCGGTGGCGACGCCGCTGCGCACGATCTGCGTCTCGCCAAGGCTGATGGAGATGCGGTCGGGATCCATCTCGGCGCCGCTGGCCCCCAGCGCGGCCATCACGCGGCCCCAGTTCGGATCACCGCCCGCCACGGCGCACTGCCACAGCGGTGAGGCCGTGACAGCGCGGGCAGCTTTGCGCGCGTCGCTGTCGCTGGCAGCGCCGGTGACATGCACCACCATCAGGCGCGTGGCGCCCTCACCATCGCGGGCGATCTCGCGCGCCAGGTAGCGCGTCACATGCCGCAGCGCCGCCGTGAACGTCTCGGCGCCCGCCACGCCCGCGCGCAGTGGCTCGTTGCCCGCCTCGCCATTGGCGAAGAGCAGCGTGGTGTCGTTGGTGGACATATCGCCGTCCACGCAGATCATGTTGAAGGAGTCGGCAACGGCGGCGCTCAGTTGCTCCTGCAGCCAGGCATGTTCGGCGGCGACATTGGTGGTGAGGTAGCAGAGCATGGTCGCCATGTTGGGGTAGATCATGCCAGCGCCCTTGGTCGAGCCGCCCAGCCGCACAGTCTTGCCATCCACCGCGAACTCGACGGCGATGGTCTTGACGCGCGTGTCGGTGGTGATGATGCCCTGCGCGAAGTCGGGACCGCCCTCGGCGTTGACCTGCACGTCGTGGATGCCCGCCGCGATTTTCTCCATCGGCAGTGGTCGCCCGATGATGCCGGTGGAGGAGACCATCACGCGGCGCGGGTCGATGTCGAGCTTCTGGCCTGCCAGCGTCGCCATCTGGCGGGCGTCGCGCATGCCGCGCTCGCCATTGGAGCAGTTGGCGTTGCCGCTGTTGACGACGACCGCCTGCGCGCCGCCCTCGGTCGCTGCGAGATGCTCCTTGCAGAGGATGACTGTGTGCGAGGGGGTGCGGCTGGTCGTGAACGTGCCGACGGTGACACAGGGATGGTCGGCGACCAGCATGCCGAGGTCGGGCGTGCCATCGGCGGATTTGACGCCACACGCGACACTGCCCGCGCGAAAGCCGGGCGCGGCGGTGACACCGCCATCCACCAGACGCATGCCCTGGGGCAAATCGCGGGACATCAGCTCAGGATAGTCAGACAAGGGTAGCGCTCCTCTGCGAGGTCTGCGAGCGAGGCAGGCAGCAACGGGCGCGCGGGCGATTTCAGCGACTCTCAGCCAATCGAGCCATTCGCGCGCCGACTCATCGGGCAAGCCACGGTATTGTATACCTGCCGCACGAGCCGCCGCAACCGAAGGCAGCGGCAGCCAGCCGACGCGGCGCCCAGGCACGCGCCACCCCCTGCCACTGGCGGCGCATCACCAGCGACAGGGGGCGGACAGGGACATGGACGCTACACTCAGGTCGTCAGGCGCGAGCGCGGCGTGGGCGAGTGGCTAGCACTCGCTGTAGCCGCAGCTCACGCACTTCTTGCAGCCCTCCTCGTAGTACATGGTGCTGTTGCCGCACTGCGGGCAGAGGTTGCCGTTGGTGGTGATGCGCGCCAGTGGCTTGCCGTGCGCTGCGCCATTCACCGCGATGGCGATGGGCGCGACGCCGTGGAGGCCGCTAGCGCCGTTAGCGCCGTTAGCGGCGGGCGTCTCGTCGGCGGCGCCGGAGAGCTGCGCGATGTGCAGCTCCAGCGCGCGGCCCACGGCGTCGGGCAGGCTGCGCACGCGGTTCTCGCCGAAGCCGATGCTCGTGCTGCCGCCGATGCTGCGGAGCTGGCGGGCAACTTCTTCGGCACGCTCATTCTGGTCGAGCGTGCTGTCGATCTGCAGGTGCACCGAGATCAGGCGGCCCAGCGCCTCGGCCAGCGCGGCGACATCCGATCCCGCCTTGCCGATGTTGATGAAGACCTCCAGCACGCCGTCATCGTCGCTGTTCAGCGTGACGTTGACCTTGCCCTCCGGCGCGCGCACCTGGCGGGTATAGCCACTGACCACCTCCGGGCGGGTCTTGCGCCCACGGGGATAGCGGCGGCGATGCGCCTCAGCGGCGACGGCGGCGGCCACGTCGGCCTCGCTCAGCGCGGCG
>DATAED010000309.1:0-13707 GCA_036258195.1 Ktedonobacterales bacterium | reverse complement strand
GGTTGGCGCGTTTCTCAGAGCGCGTGGCCCCCCGCCGATCCTGCTTGAGCCGGTTGAAGGGCCGACTGCGCGCCGACAGTGCTCTTGTATGAGGTATCGGCCTCCTGATCGAGTTGCCGCCACATGCGCAGTATCTCGGCTACCCCCCATGCCTGCGCAATGCAGCCTTTAGGGGCGTGAGGCGGATCTCCTTCGAGGATTTCGGAGACAGTGCCCAGCCCGGCATCTCGAAGATGATCTTCGCACGGCGCCAGCAGCTCAAGGGCAGCTTTCGGATCTCCAAAAGCGCGGTAATGCGCCTCCGCATAAGCGCCAATCAGCCAGGTCCACACCGGTCCCTGGTGATACGACGTATCGCGCTCATACTGGTCGCCAGAGTAGGCGCCTCGATAGCTGGGGTCGTCGGGACTGAGGGAGCGCAGCCCATAGGATGTCAGAAGCAGGCGTCCAACCTCGTCGACGACTGAGGCGGCCTCCGCGCCCTGAAGCAGCGGGAACGGCAAGGAGACGGCAAAGATCTGGTTCGGTCTCAGTGTGAAATCATCGCCAGTTGGACTATCGACGACATCGGCAAGATAGGGGTATTCCGGGCGAAGGAAGCGGGCCAAGAATGAGGCTCGCACGCGATCTGACCGCGCCTCGTACTCCGCAGCCGCCTCCGGGTCTCCGCATGCGGCCAGCGCCTCCGCCAGGATGCACAAGGTGTTATACCAGAGCGCGTTGATCTCTACCGGCTTGCCGATGCGCGGCGTCACCACCAGGTCGCCGACTTTGGCGTCCATCCACGTGAGCTGCACGCCCGGCTCGCCGGCGCGCAGCAGGTCATCCTTGGGATCGACGCCGATGTGGTAGCGTGTCCCACGGATATGCCAGGCAACGATGTCCTTGAGCACTGGAAGCAGCTCGTCGATCAGGGCTCGGTCATCGGTAGCCCGCGTATAGCTGTACAGTGCTATAACGAACCAGAGCGTAGCGTCGGCGGTGTTGTAGCCAGGGATCACACCTGATCGGTCCGGGAAGTTGTTGGGGAGTAGACCATCCTGTACATAGCGAGCAAAGCTTCGCAGTACGTTGGCCGCGTCCCTGGGGCGACCGGTAGCGAGCGTAAGCCCACGCAGGGCTATCATCGTGTCACGTCCCCAGTCGTTGAACCAGTGATAGCCGGCGATAACTGTTGTGTTGGGCTCCGCAGACGCTGGTCCGCCAGCGAGTACCGGGCCTGCGGTAACGTCCTGACGCTGAACGATAAACTGGTCAGCGGCCAGGGTCAACTGCTGGACTGCGGGATGCGCATCCTCGGCTCCGGCGGTACGCAAGAGCTGCCTCTGGCGCTCGCGGAAAGCAGCATGGGCGGCGTCTACTTGTGGCTGCGTAGTGAGATCAGTGGTGAGCGTGAGGGCGAATCCGCCTCCACCGCGGAGCTCCGTGGTGAATGTACCGGGAGCATACAGGTCGCCATGATCGTTTAGTCCGCGCTCAGTCTCGGCGCGGTACTTGAAGTTCCACCACCAGGCGCCGCCTGGGGTAAACGCGCCATCGCTGGCTATAAGAGCAAATGGAGTCGCGCCATCAAACGCATGGACGATAGCTTTCTGCGACTCCGCTTCTACACCCGGCTCCCATCCCTGTCCCGACGATAGGCTGTGAAAGTCTCGATAGGTCACCAGTGGAGTGATCTCGATCCGCATCTCCCCATCGCCACCCAGCCAGCGATAGCGTACATGGGTAGTACTGGAGCCGTAGTCCATCCAGATCCGTCGCTCAAGCAGCGCATTGCCAAGCGCGAAGGTCCAGACCGGCAATGTGCCTTCCAGCGCAAACGTCTGCAGATGGCGATAGCCGTGTGGATCAATGGTACCGTCGGCATATTCGCCCGAGGACAGAGGATAGCGATGCCCGGCGTACGTGACCCACTCAACCAGACCTCCGACCAGCACGGTTCGGTTGACCGGAGGGCTAAGAGCGGCAACCAAGAGACCATGATAACTTCGGGTATTGATCCCCGCCAGAGTACCAGAGGCATAACTTCCAAGACCATTGGTGACCAGCCACTCGCGACGCAATCCATCGGTAAGACTGCCGCAGATCTCGCGACCAAAGTGGACCAATGGCTGGTCGATGACCGTGGTGAGCGGTGTCAGTGTACTCATCGTCTGCTCCCTGTAGATTGATCTCCCGGATGCCGCCGATCCAAAACCACGCGGTACCGGACAGGGTTGGCGCTCGGGAGATCAGGGAAAACCGGACCGAAGATCAGCTCGCGCCGCTGACCGCCGCCGGCTGCTGGGGCTCGCCCAGTAATCGCTCGATGGTATGTTGCCCAATCATCGTTCCCATACCTGGAATCAGCACCGACACCGCTCCGGTCCATCCAGTCTGGTGGCTGGCCCCAATGCCCGCGCCATTGTCGCCATGGAAGTACTCATAGAAGAGTATCAGGTCGCGCCAGTTTGGGTCGGTCTGGAACTTCTCCGTACCGCCGTAAACTGGCCGATGCCCTGCGGGCTGGCCATCGGAGCCGCCGCCCTCGCTGCGCAGGAAGGCGCTGATGACCCGCCTGCCGATCTCGCTGGAGACCTCGCTGAGCGAGACCAGGTTTCCTGATCCAGTGGGATACTCGATCTTGAAGTCTTCTCCGAAGTACACTCCCAGCTTGGAGACGGCTTCGATGAGGATGAGGTTCAACGGCATCCACACTGGACCTCGCCAGTTCGAATTCCCTCCAAAGAGTCCGGTGGACGACTCGGCTGGCTCATAATCTACCCGGTACTCCTGACCTCCCCAGTTCATGATATAGGGGTGGTCTTTGTGATAGCGCGAGATCGCTCGGATACCGTGCGGACCCAGAAACTCCGATTCATCCAGCATACGAACCAGTAAGCGCCGTAGCTTCGTTTCATCAAGGACTCCAACCAGCCGGATGTTGGCCGGGCCTTTCTGTGGGTAGAGACCTATTCTGTTCAGCTCGGGATGGGTCCGGGAGTACTCCCGTATGATCTGCTGAACGGGACCAAGGCGCGCTTCCGCCGACGGGGTAACCAGCACGGTAGCGGCGAGAGGCAGCAATCCAACCAGGGAGCGAACCTTCATTCTTTCGGCATGGCCGTCGGGCAGGCGCAGCAGGTCATAGAAGAAGCCGTCTTCTTCATCCCAAAGTGAATCGTCGCCCGCGCCTTCATGCTCCATCGCGATAGCGATATAGAGAAAATGCTGCAGGAACTTGAGGGCCATCTCTGAGTAGACCGGATCATCAGCCGCCAGCTCCAGGGCGATCTGCATCATCGTGAGGCTGTAGAAAGCCATCCAGCTGGTGCCGTCCGACTGCTCGAGCGTGCCGCCGGTGGGAAGCGGCGCACTGCGGTCGAAGACGCCGATGTTGTCCAGACCCAGGAAGCCGCCCTCGAAGACATTGTTCCCCAGCGCATCCTTCCGATTTACCCACCAGGTGAAGTTCATGAGTAGCTTGTTGAAGATGGCCTTCAGGAACTCTTTGTCTCCGATTCCACGCTGCTCCCGCTCGATGAGATACACTCGCCAGGTTGCCCAGGCATGTATGGGGGGATTGACGTCTCCAAATGCCCATTCATAGGCAGGAAGCGCGCCGTTGGGATGCATATACAAGGAGCGCGTCAGCAAGTGCAGCTGATCTTTGGCAAAGTCTACATCCACCTCCGCCAGCGGAAGGGTATGTACCGCCAGATCCCAGGTAGCGAACCAGGGATACTCCCACTTGTCAGGCATCGAGATGACGTTCTGAGAGTTCATGTGGTACCAGTCGGCGTTGCGACCATGCTCGCGTCCGGTTGGAGGCTCCGGCTGGACGGGGGCATCTCCCCGCAGCCAGCGTTCCACGTCATAGTTGTAGTACTGCTTAGACCACAACATGCCTGCCAGCGCCTGGCGCATGACGTTGGCCGCGTCCTCACTGACACTGGCAGGGGTAATGCTGGCGTAGAAGTCGTCGGAGTCATGCTGGCGAGCATGGAGAATATCATCAAAGTCGCGACCAACGATGGTACCGGATCCATTCCAGGCCGGTAGGGATCCTGGAGGGGCGTCGGTGAGCCGGAGCCGGATGACGCGGGTCTCTCCAGGGCCGATCTCCAGACGGTAATAGGCCGCTGCCTTGGTTCCTACTCGCTCGGGGTTGACCGCCTCCATATCTCCGGCTACGACATAGTCGTTGATGCCGTCTTTGACATAGCGCGAGGTATTGCTACCCCCATAAAGGCGCGCGAAGTTGGTCTCGTTCTCGGTAAAGAGTACCTGCTCCGCGCCTTCACAGTAGAGATAGCGGGCGCCGAGAGCCGAGTGAACCGCCTCGATCGCATGACCCTCCCCGCCAGGCTCCACCTGGCGGAGTTGCGGCTTTTGAGCGCCGTCGCTCCAGGCCCAGGTATTTCGGAACCAGAGCGTGGGAAGCACATGGAGCGTGGCGGTGGTGTCACCGCGGTTGCACAGGCTGATCTGAATGAGCATGTCTTCGGGTGATGGTTTGGCATACTCGACGTAGACGTCAAAGTAGTGATCCTGGTTGAAGACACCGGTGTCGAGGAGTTCGTACTCCGGCTCGTGCTTGCCGCGGGCACGATTGGTGGCTACCAGATCGGTATAGGGGAAGCGAGCCTGAGGATACTTATACAAGTACTTCATATACGAGTGGGTGGGGGTGCTGTCCAGGTAGAAGTAGTATTCCTTGACGTCTTCTCCATGATTGCCTTCGGAATTGGTGAGCCCAAAGAGTCGTTCTTTGAGTATCTGGTCAGCGCCATTCCAAAGGGCCAGGGCGAAGCACAATGTCTGGTGGTCATCTGAGATGCCGGCAAGTCCATCCTCACCCCACCGATAGGCACGAGAACGCGCCTGGTCGTGACTGAAGGAGTCCCAGGCGTTGCCATAGCGGCTGTAGTCCTCGCGTACCGTTCCCCACTGGCGCTCGCTCAAGTAGGGGCCCCACTTCTTCCAGGGGATCTGTTGCTCCCGTGCTTCTTCGAGCCGGAGCTCTTCTTGCGTAGCCATATTGATTGCTCCATCTTGTCTGTCAGCGTGCAGAGCGGCGCACGCTTCTGCTCCCTAAAAGGCAGAAGCGTGCAGAGCCCATACAATCTGGCCACCTGCTCAGGGTACTGCGGTTACTATCGTGCAGTGATGCGCTCTTTGTGGGCGTGGTCGGACCAGGTCGGACTACATCAGCTTAGTTGATGTACGTCTGACCCCCGAGAATGATACGGCAGTATACCGGGATCGCACGCCACACGAAAGAGAGTTTGCTGGATCAGTTTCTTCCTCGCCCGAAGGCGGGGGAGGCTGACAGTGGAGTCTTGTTCTCCGGCCGCTCGCACAAGGATTTGGAAATCAAAGTATGCTGTTCTCATGGACGAATCGCGTGGACACCGCGAGAGGCATTTTCCGAAACACCGGTGGGATGAATGAGCTGTGAACGCACGATGCCGTAGGGTGGGCCAGTCGACTCAGGTGAACCTTTTGATCGGGTCAAAGGCCTCGGCGGCGTCGAGCCTGCGAAAGCGACACACCCACGACGGCGGCCGCGAGCGCTGGTGGGCGACACGGGCTACACCGGCGCGCGAGACGGCCGTGGTTACGCCGCAAACCTATCCATGCGGTCATCCCCCGCTTCTCCCCTGAGCCGCGACAATGTGGCGCTGATGTGCAGACACGCCCTCGCTGCGACTTCCGCCGCAAAGCCCGCCTAGCTTGCAGGTTTACCCGCCCGCTCGTTGCTGCTGCTCCATCTTCCGCTGTGCGAACTTCCGCTGAGCGGTTGTAACCCATCGCGTAGTGCTCGTTAGTGGGCAGGCGTCCTGCTTGCCCGCGTAGCAAGCTCACGGGGCCGGATCAGGCGTCCGTCAACAGCGCGAACCCTGGCGATTCGAAGATCGCCAGGTCACCAGGGAATCGCGGCGCGACTGTCCCCCATCCCCAACGAGAAGGTCATGCCGCTGGTCGTCGTGGCGCACATCGTCGCGCGTCACAGCAGGCGCGGAAGGGAGGAGCAGGCTCTCCGCGCGTCATCGCACGGCGCGCGGGATTCGGTGTACGGATTCTCCCTCCCGGCGGCCAGAGGAAGGCCCGTCGGAATCAGCCACAACACGCTCGGTCAGGCGACGCCTGCCGAACAAAGGAGCGCATCTATGCGACGGAGCAAACGATCTCTCCTGCTGCTGATGAGCGGCCTCGCCGCTCTCTCCCTCACGCTAGCTTCCGCAGGCAGTTTTGGCGTCGTACACGCCAGCGCTGCGAACGGCTCACCGATTCCCGATGACGGCCACGTCTCGGCCAAGTTTGCCACGCAGCCCGGCGTCAATGGCTTCCGCACGCTAAATACGATCCCCTGGTGGGGGTCATCGTTCACGTTCAATGGCCAGACGTTCCGCTTCGACATGGTCGGGCACAGCCCTGATACCAACAGCAGCGTGACCATCCCAACGGTCGTCATCCCGATGAAGTTCGTCTTTTCTCCGGCCAGCAACTTCGGCGGCGGGAATTTCAGCGATGTGCGCGACCCCACTACCATCGATCCAGCCACCGGGCTGAACTCCATCCAGGGGACGCTGGCCTCGCCGATGTTCCATGCGGCGGCCTACCCGGATGGCGTCGGCACGGTGCAGTTTGGTGACGCCATCCAGCGCGCCACCTTCGCCAAGACCGGCGGCAATGGCTACCATGTGCTGCTGGGGACGCCATCCGTGTTCCCGGTGCAGACCATCAACGTCCCCGCGAATGTCGCCGATGTCCACGCGATCAGCGCGCGCATCGACAGCACGTGGTTCGGCGACCGTCTCGGCGAGCTGCTGAACTCGCTGCACATCAGCCCGCAGACGCTGCCGATCTTCGTCACCTATGACACGGTGCTGTTCCAGGGGCACGACAAGGCCGCCTGCTGCATCGTGGGCTTCCACGGCGCCAAGACCGCGTTGCGCGGCAACGGCGCACAGGGCGTGCAGACGTTCATCTTCGAGGCGTTCATCTCGCCGGGGATCTTCGCCAATCCCTCGTTCGTGGATGTGCTGGCCTTTAGCCATGAGGTCGCGGAGTGGATGAACGATCCATTCGTGGATAACGCCGTGCCGCCGTGGCTGGCGCTCGGCCCGGCGCCCTTCTGCCAGGGGAATCTGGAGACTGGCGACGTCATCGAGGAATTGGACAACGCCGCCTTCCTGGTACCGCTCAACGGTGTCACGTTCCATGTGCAGACCGAGGCGCTGCTGCCGTGGTTCGAGCGCCAGAGTCCATCCACAGCGGTCGCGGGCGCCTACTCGTATCCGAACACAGCCATCGCGACCACGTTCGCGCAGAGCTGCTGAAAACGAGGAACGGCCTCACCACCGGCCCCTCTCCCGCAAGGCGAGGGGAGTCCGGATTCCCCCACTCCCTGTGGGAGAGGGGGTTAGGGGGTGAGGTCGCTCAGACGCCAGCGCCGTCGGCCACCTTCAGGTCAGTGATGACCACGCCGCGCACGCCAGGGATGCTGGTCGCTGTATCCTTGGCCTTGAACTTCGTCTTGGAGTCAGGGACGATACCGCTGAGGGTGATCAGCCCGTGCTCTGTCAGTACGGCGATGTTGTCCAGCCCCTTGGCGACCAGCGCCTGCTCAACCTGCTCTTTGAGCAGATCGCTGTAGACGATGTGGTCGTCCACATCCACCACACCGGGCGTCTGCGCCAGCGCCGCGCGCGCCTCCTCGCCGATGCCACCGAACTCCGCGCGGCCATAGAGTGAGACGCGGCCCGCCAGAATCTCATACGTGATAGCATGGCGCGCGACTGGCGAGAGGATGGCTTCGTCGAGGGCGCGCCCCACCGTGCGCTCGATGGCCAGATCGCTCAGATAGACCGGCGAGGAAGCCACCTGCGTTGGCGTCATGCGCAGATCCAGCTCGGCCTCGGCGCGCGTCCCACTCTCGACATACGCCCCCAGGATCATTGCGCTGATCGGCAGCACGAGCGGTGTGGAGCGCCCGACCATCGCGATGCCGCTGGCTGGTCGCGCTACCAGGTGGGTCGCGTATTCCACACCTTCCACCAGCGCCACCCGCACACCCAGCAACGCCAGGGTCGCGTCGCTGCGGGTCTCGCGGGCGAGGCCGAAGCTGGTCTCGCGGGTCAGCACGAACGCTCCCTCGACCTCAGTGCGCAGGTCGGCCTCGTTCTCGACTGGCTCCGCACGCCACGCGCCTTCATCAGGAAGCAGGCGCACAGCCACGCACAGCAGATTGGCTGGCGGCTCGGGCGACTTGGTCTCTGGTGGCCAGTGGGCCACTTCTTCGCGAGCGCCACGCGCTCGCCGCAAGAAGAAATAGCGAGGCGGGCCTGAGAGAACGCGCATGGGTACTCCTTTCACAGGGCGCACGCCCCGTAGTCTCACATATTGTAACCTACTGGCCGCTCTCACGCTAGCATGTGTCTGCGCTACTACCACAGACAGCGACTTCCGTCGCATCACGACATGGTTCAATAAATTCATATGTTTCAGTATTGACTGAAACTTCTGACAGATGTATCGTCTGTCGGCGGAGAGCGCGCGAACCGAGCATCCGGGACAGGGTAGAGAGCGAGCGGCGACCATGATCGACATAGCCCGTCTGACCAACGAACAGCGCGATTTCATCGAGAGTCTGGGGGTGTATTTCGAGCACTACGGCGGCCCTCGGCTGATGGGTCGGCTGATGGCGCTGCTCATGCTCGCCAATCGCCCGCTTACGCTCGACGACATGGCGCAGGCGTTGCTCGTCTCGCGCGCCTCGATCTCGACCAATATTCGGTTCGCGGTCAGCGCTGGCCTGGTCGTGCGGAAGGGTGTGGCGGGCGATCGGCGCGACTTCTACCGCTACAACGACAATGTCTGGGTGCAGCGCACCCGGCAGATTCTCGAGGCGTCGCGCGCGTCACGTGTCCTCGCCGAGCGTGGCCTCACCGTGATCGACGCCGACGACGCGCACGCGCGCGAACGACTGGACGAGATGCTCGACTATTGCGACTTTTCCATCGAGGAGACGCTTCGGATGGAGGAGCGCTGGATCGAGCGCAAACGCGCTCACCGCGCCTCTGTCGCAGCGCGACGTGAGTCCGCCAGGCACGAAGCGGCCCCCACGCGCACAACGCATCCGGCTGGCCAACACAGCGATCACGCCAGCGACCACAACGACATTACCAGCGCCAGCGTCAGCGAGGGAGGTCTGACGGTTCAGCGCGACGAGTAGCGACCTCTGGCACAGACTGTTTCCTCTGGTGGGTCTGCCCCAGCCTGCGTGGAGACGCAGCGTGTGGCAGGCGTGAGAGACACAATTTCCGGCATGTTGACGCGGCTGGGCAGTTCCAGTCGCGGCGGAGAGACAGCGAACTATGGCGACAACATCTTCAGCGGCGCCAACCACCCCGACGACATCCACGGCCTCGATTGTGCAGGTCGATGCGCTGACCAAGCGCTACGGCTCCAGCCGTGGAATCGACGATGTCACCTTCGCGATTCGCGATGGTGAGGTATTCGGCTTCCTGGGGCCAAATGGCGCGGGCAAGACGACGACCATCCGCACCCTGATGGGGCTGCTGCGTCCAACCTCCGGGCGCGCGACCATCGGCGGGCTGGACTGCTGGGGGCAGGCGACCGAGGTGAAGCGGCTGGTGGGATATTTGCCGGGAGAGTTCAGCTTTGATCCTGGCCTGACGGGCGCGCAGATCCTCAACTACCTCGCCAATCTGCGCGGCGACGTCGACCACGCCTACATGACCAGCCTGGTCGAGCGCCTGGAGCTTGACCCCACCAAGAAGTTTCGCGAATACTCGCGCGGCAATAAGCAGAAGGTCGGGCTGGCGCAGGCGTTCATGGGCAAGCCGCGCCTGCTGATTCTGGACGAGCCAACCAGCGGCCTGGATCCGCTCAACCAGCAGGAGTTCTACAAGCTGGTCGCCGAGACGCGCGCCGATGGACGCTCCGTGTTCCTCTCCTCGCACATCCTGCCGGAGGTCGAGCATACCTGTGATCGCGTCGGCATCATCCGTGAGGGGCGACTGGTGAAGGTCGGTGGCGTTGGCGAGCTGAAAGACCTGCGCCAGCGCGTGCTGGAGGCGCAGTTCGGCGGGCCAGCCGAGGCGGCGTGGTTCAGCGGACTGCCCGGCGTGCTCTCGGTGACGACCGATGAGCCGAACACCGCCCGCGTCACGCTGACCGGCGACATGGCCGACGCTCTGCGCGTGGCTGTGGAGCACGGCGCGCTGAACGTCGCCACCCATGAGCCGAGCCTCGAAGACATCTTCCTGCGGTTCTACGAGCCAGTGAGCGAGCCTGTCGCCTGACCTGCTCCGCGCGGGCAGACAAACGGACGACTCGGAATTGAGAGGACAGGTGAGCGGATCATGGCGACGATAGCGGCGCGGCCACTGGTAGCGCCTGCCGGTTGGACCTTTCGCGCGGTGTGGAGCAAATCGCTCCGCGGCTACCGTGTGGCGATTCTGGCCTGGGGCATCGGCCTCGGGCTGCTGCTGATGGCGACTGCTGCGGCCTCGTCATCGGTATCGGGGGCAGCGGGCGCGCTCTCGCAGACGAATATCGTGCAGAGTTTCGCCTTCTTTGGCGATCCGGTGGCGCTCGGTACACCGCAGGGCTACACGACCTTCAAGTTCCTGGGGCTGGTACCCCTCTTCCTGGGCATCTGGATGGTCATCGCTGGCGCGCACCTCACGCGCGGCGATGAGGAGCGCGGCGCACTCGATCTGGTGCTGGGCACGCCCATCAGCCGGGCGCGCTACATGAGCGAGAAGATCATCGCCTTCGCCATCGGAACCATCCTGGTGGGCGCGTTCATGACCATCGGGCTGATCCTGGGGCTGGCGGCGGCCAAGGTTCAGGTCGACATTGGCGCCGCCGTGATGGCGGGGGTGGATATCGTCCTCACCTCGTTCGTCTATGGCGCGCTGGCAATCTTCTTCTCGCAGTTCACGCGCACGGCGGGGGCTGCGGCGGGCATCGCGGGCGCGTACATGGCCGTCGACTTCGTGGTGGCGGGCGCGATGCGCGTCAGCAAAGGCCCGGAGTTCATCTCGGGCCTCACTATCAACTTCTACTCGGAGCTGAGCAAGCCGATCATCCCCACCTATGGCACGAATCCGGGCGCGTTGCTGGTCTTGCTGGTGATGAGCCTCGTGCTGGTGGCCGCCAGCATCTGGCTCTTCGTGCGGCGCGACGCGGGCGACGTGGCGAAGCTGTGGACACGCAGCGTGGCGCTGCGCCCACGCGTGGCGCCCGCGACGGCGATGGCGCGTGCGGAAGGCGACATCTCGCTGCGTGGCGTGTTCGCGCGGTCGCTGGCGGATCGCTGGCTCTCGATCTTCTGGTGGATGGTGGGTATTGGCGTGTTCGGCGTCTATGCCGTCTTCATCGCCAAGTCCGCCGAGGACGTCATCGCGCAGGCCTTCAAGAGTAGCGCCGTTCTGCAGGCCCTCTTCGGCGGGTCGAATATGGCCACCAATAACGGCTTCATCCAGGGGATTGAGTTCAGCTTCGTACCGTTCGTCACGGTGCTGGCGGCGATGTTCTTCGCCATCAACTGGCCAACTGATCTCGACCGCGCCCGCCTGGAGACCATGCTGAGCGAGCCGCTGGCGCGCTGGCGTGTGCCGCTGGAGCGCTTCGCGGTCGTGGTCGTGGGAGTCGTGGCGCTGGGCGTGGTGGCCTGGCTCGCCCCGCTGCTGGGCGGCGCGATGGCTAATTTCACGCTCGACAGCGGCAAGATGGCCGCCGCCGGGTTGGGGCTGATTCCGCTGGGGCTGGTGACGGGCGCGCTGGTCTATGCGCTGGCGGGCAAGATTCCCTCTGGCGCCATTCTGGGCGTTGTCGGCGGGCTGGCCTCGCTCTCCTTCCTGATGGAGCTGCTCAACGACCTGCTCAAGCTCCCCACCTGGGTGCTGAATCTCTCGATCTTCCACGTCTACGGCCAGCCCATCTCCCAGGGCATCAACTGGACGGGAACGATTGTCATGCTGGTCATCGCGGCGGCGCTGCTGGCCATCAGCGTCATTCGCTTCACCCGCGAAGACGTGCGCAACTAGCGCGGTGAGCGAGGCGCGCCCCCTCCCCAACCCCTCCCCCGCTGCGGCGGGAGGGGTTGGGGAGGGGAACCCAGCCGACGCCAACACGAACATGACCGACCCTGCTGTGTGAAGGCAGAGCCGGTCATGCTCGTGTTTGGAGACAGAGGCCGTCGGTCGGACGGGGCGTATTACGGGCGGTTGCTCGTGCCGCCGCCGGGCGCCACGTTGGATGGCTTGCCGTGCGTGTCGTTCGACTTACCGGGACTGGCTGGCGCGCCGTGGCCGTTGGATGAGGCGCCGTGGCTATTCGACGAGCCGCCTGCTCCGGCGCCGTGGCTGTGCTGCTGGCGCTCCCGCTGGCCGTGCTGGTTGGCGAAGTCGGAGACGCACTCTCCGATGCCATGGGCGCCCGCCTTCAGCTCAGATTTGCAGGTCTGCACCTGCTGCTTGACCTGCTGGCCAAATGCGCCATTGGCAGCCGCAGCCGTCGCCCCTGCGGCGCCTGCCCCGCCAACCAGCAGCGTGGCTGCGAGCGCCGCCGCCGCGACCTTCGCCTTGGCCGCCGCCGCAATCGCCGTCGTCGTTGCGCCCATCAAGTGCGATCCTTTTCTGCTCACCGTCAGCGCCACAGGTGGCGCATGTATCGCGTCTGCAATTCGTTCTTCATAGACAACGTTGCAGATGACCCGACGTTTGTTATGGGCGCCGCTGACTGGTCGCCCAACTTCGTGTAGCGCTGCGCCGTACACTACCATGTGGGCGCGCGGCTGACGGGCCGCAGGAGAGACGCCGAGAGCCACCGAGAGACGCCGCAGAGCGATTGGGGGCGTGAGCAATGACCATGAGCGCAGGCGTGAAACCATTCGAGGAGATTCCTGTTGTCGATCTGCCAGACGACTACCGCACTCGCACGGGGGGCTTCCTGGCGGAGATGTATCGCACGCATGGGCCGATCTTTCGCCTGAACGAGTTCGGCGTGGATGTGGTCTATCTGGTCGGGCCTGAGGCCAATCGCTTCGTGCTGCTCTCTGACCGGCTGAAGTTCTCGCATCATCTGGGCTGGGGCGAATTCTTCGGCGTGGAGCGCATGTTTGGCGATGGTCTGCTGACGATGGATGGCGCAGAGCACGATGCCCACCGTCACCTGATGAATCCGGCTTTCACCATCTCCTATATGGATCGCTACGTTCCGCTGATGAACCGCATCATCCGCGAGCGCATCGCCGACTGGGGCAAGCACGGCGAGGTGGATGTCTACACCGAGGCGCGCAAGATCACCTTCGATGTCGCCGCCGAGGCGCTGACGGGCCTGCACTCTGGCCCAGAGGTCGACCGCTTCCGCGACATCTTCTCGCAGATGCTTACGCTGGGGCTGTTCGTCAGCAGCGAGGACGAATGGATGACGCGCAGCGCGGCGCTGCATGCCGAGCTGGACGCGCTGATCCGCCCGAAGATCGCCGAGCGGCGCGCGCATCCCACCGATGACATCCTAGGGCTGCTGGTGACAGCCCGCGACACTAGCGGCCAGCCGCTGAGCGACGAGCGCATCATCGCCCATGCCAATATTCTGCTGGTGGCGGGCCACGAAACCTCGACCAGCCTCAGCGCGTGGCTGCTCTACGAGCTGACCCAGCAGCCAGCGGTGGCGCAACGTGTCCTG
>DATAED010000308.1:0-5196 GCA_036258195.1 Ktedonobacterales bacterium | reverse complement strand
CGCGGGACAAAGCCCGGCTTGTCTGAAGTTATCGTGGCCAAGTTGTTCAGCCCAATGTCTATGCCAGCGTGCAGGGCGGGATCCCCGGCTGCGGGTTGCGGTTCCCTTGCGTAGATCACCTCCACCACATAGAAGCCCTTGCGGGGGATGATGCGAACCTGCTGCACTTCCTGCTGCTTGGTCTTGACGGTGATCTCCAACATGGATGGCGCGATCAAGCCATCACGGAGCGCCGGGGCGCTCAGCGCCTGGATCGTGTAGACGAGCGTGTTGCGACCCTGTTGCTTGTCCTTGTAGCCCGGCAGCTTCGGACGCCCCAGGAACTGCGACGGATCCTTGCGCCACGCCTCCATCGCCGCAAAGCAGCTCTCCCAGTTCTTATCGAGCAGGCGGAGTACCCATTGGGCGACTTTGGCCGGAAGCGCCTGGTACGCCTCATGGCCCTTCATGCGGTGGTGCATCTCATGATAATTGAGATAGATACCCTCATGGATGAAGGACTGCCGTACGACGTAGTTGGCGGCATTGTAGAGGTTCTTGGAAGCGAAGGCCGCGCGATCTATGGGCGCAAAGCGCGGATCAGCAGGGGTGATGACGTGGCGTTCAACCAGTTGCATTGTCTTCTCCCTTCGCCTCCAACGCCTCCAACTCACGCACGATGATTTCCGTCTTGCGTTTAGCCCGCCGCTGGCCGTAGAGCCGGGCGCAGAACGAGTACACAATAGCGGTCAGATCGGCGAGCAGGTCCTCAGTTCCATTCTCGGCGTGGTTCACCACTTCAATGGCGCGCCCTTGCGTCTTGAGCAGGGTATCGAGATAGCGAAAGCCGAAGCGCGTCAAGCGATCCTGATGTTCCACCACAATTAGACCGATGCCCACGTCCGCAAGCAGCGCCAAGAGCTTGGGGCGGGCGTCATTGACACCAGAGCCAACTTCCTTGACCACCTTGGCCACTTGATAGCCGCGCGCCGCACAGTAGGCCATAAGCCGTTCAGCCTGGCTATCGAGGTTGATTTTGTTCTCAGCAGAGGACACTCGCGTATAGATCGCCACGCGCGGCAAAACTGCCGCAGGCTCTGCTTGGCCTTCGGTAATGATGATGGTGTGTGGCCCAATGCGTCGGCCCTGGATTTTCCCATCACGAAACCAGCGCCAGGCGGTTTCGTAGCGCACACCCATGTGTTTGGCATAGTCCGATAGCTTCATGCCTCTAATCTACCAAGCAGTGTAAGGATTGTCAAGGATTCATAAGGATGTGCTATGAACCCTGCGAACGTTTATGATACCGACAACTGCGGACAAATGCCCCCCCACCAAGGCGGGGGAGAGGTTCCCGCCCGACCACTTGACATACCCATGCTTTAGCGCTAAACTATTGGCATCAGGGGCGCCGTGATGAGGACGCATCGGGGCGCATCCGATAGGAAACTGGACGACGAGCACAGGAGCAGCACGTGATGGAGCCAGAGCAGCCAGAGCAGCCAGAGCAGGTGGCGGCCTCGCAGCGCGCGACCACCAGCGTCGCCGACATGGCCAGCGTCGCCGGGACGGCCAGCGCCGAGGCGCGGCTGGGCGTGGCGCTCTGGGTGCGGCTCGCCCGCGCCTACCTGCGCAATATCCGGCTGGCGGAGGCGCGGCTGCGCGCGTGGGATCTGAGCGTGGCACAGTTCGATGTGCTGGCGCAGGTCGGCGCGCAGGAAGGCATGATCCAGCAAGAGCTGGCGCAGCGGCTGCTCGTGACACAGGGCGCCGTCACCCAACTGCTGGACAAGCTGGAGCGGCGCGGGCTGATCCGCCGATGCCCCGATGGTCGCCTGAAGCGCCTCGTATTGACTGAGGAGGGCCGCCGCCTGCGCGACCTCGTCGTCCCAGGGCAAGAGCAATTTCAAGCCGAGCAATTCGCCGCGCTCACCCGCGACGAGCAACGTCAGCTACTGACGCTGCTGCGCAAACTCGCAGCGCACGGCTGACGAACGAGTGACCAGACATCAGCGCGCATCTGTGGCGCGCATGAAGGAGCGCATCCCATGGAACTGACCGGACTGCATCACGTCTCTGCGTTGACCGCGCAGGCCGCCAACAACTTCGACTTCTATACCCGCACGCTGGGCATGCGCCTGGTCAAGAAGACCGTCAATCAGGATGATCCCTCCTCGTATCACCTCTTCTATGGTGATGAGATCGGGCATCCCGGCACAGAGCTGACCTTCTTCGACATCCCGCAGGCCGCGCGCAACCGCCCCGGCTACAGCAGCATCTCGCGCATCGCGCTGCGTGTCACCGGGCAGGACGCGCTGGCCTTCTGGGCCGACCGCTTCGCGACGCTTGGCGTGGAGCATGACCCCATCAGCGTGGAGGCGGGCCGCCATGTGCTGGCCTTCCGCGATCCAGAGGGGCAGCGCCTCGCCCTGGTAGATGACACCGACGCGCCGCTGGCAGGCGGCACGCCGTGGGCCAGGAGCAGCACGCCCACCGCTGTCGGCATCCGCGGGCTGGGCGCTGTGTCGCTGACCGTGCGCGCCCTGGAGCCGACCGAGCGCGTGCTGACCGAGGTGATGGGCTTCACGCGCCGGGGCAGCTACGCCGCCAGCGACGGCCCGCAGCGCGACATCATCGTCTTTGGCACGGGCGTTGGCGGCCCCGGCGCCGAGGTGCATGTCGATCAGCGCCCCGATCTTTCGCGCGAGATGCTGGGGCGCGGCGGCGTGCATCATGTCGCCTACCGCGTTCCCACGCCAGAGGAGCACCTGGAGTGGCTCGACAAGCTCGAAGCGGCGCATCTGCGCACCTCCGGCCTGATCGACCGCTACTACTTCCGCTCCATCTACTTCCGCGAGCCTAATGGCATCCTCTTCGAGCTGGCCACCGATGGGCCGGGCTTCGTGACGGACGAGGACGAAGCGCATCTGGGCGAGGGGCTGGCGCTGCCGCCCTTCCTGGAGCCACACCGCGCCGAAATTGAGGCCAATCTACGCCCGCTCGATACGGTCGTTGCAGAAGTCTGACGAACACTGACCAACGCTGACGGATTCCCGCCTGTCGCCCCCAACTTGGCTGCCGCTCATGGCTGAGTTGGGGGCGACGCGCACACAGAGGCTTGACACCTTGCGCGGCTTCCCTGCACAATACGGCATATCCTCTGCTTCATCGCCAGACCGAAGCCGAAGTGTGCGCCAGGAGCGCTCGCTCGCTGGCGAAGACAAGCGTGAGACGTGGGCAAGCACAGGCCACTTAGGCCATCATGGCAGACTGCGTGCGGAGTGACGGCGCTGGTACTCTCCCTGCTCGCTGCGCCAAAAGTCCCGCTCAGGGGACTCTCAGGCGTGCGGCAGTGAGAAAGCGGCGCGGCGCAGCGTAGTAGAGCATGAGATGGTCTACAGGCTTCTGGCCCCACCAGTCATACCAACCAGACAAGACGACACTGTGGTCGTCAGCTATCTGCTGAACGATAGCGCGCTCGCATGGCGATGTCGCCGGCTGGGCAAGGCGTATTCAGGAGTGACATGGTGCAAGACGATTGGCCTGAGGACGCTCTCTACGCAGGGCTAGTCGCACGCGATCCGCAGGCGCTCGAAGCGCTGGTGCAGCGGTACGCGCGCGAGATCACCTACTTCATTCGGCTGCTGCTGAATGGGGTTGGAACCGCCCAGGATGCCGAGGAGTGCGCCAATGATCTCTTTGTCACGGCCTGGCAGGAGATCGAGTCGTTCACCCCGACCCGTGGTTCACTGCACACCTGGTTGACGATGCGCGCCAAGTACATCGCGCTCGATCGTCGCCGACAGTTGCAGCGGCGTCAGGCGTCGGTCACCTCGCTCGACAGCGAGGCGACCGTCAATCGCAACGGCGATACCCGCTCTGGTGAGCGGCAGGTCGCCCAACTGACCGACCACAACATGGAAGGCATCCTCGAGCAGCGTGAGCGACGCGAGGAACTCCGCGCAGCGTTAGAGGCGTTACCTGATTTAGACCGCTATCTTGTCTATATGCGGTATTTCCGCCTGGCGAGCACTGAGGAGATCTCGGCCAAGACCAGCCTCTCTCGCCATGCCATAGATACACGTCTCTGGCGAGCGCGCAAGACGCTACGCGACGCCCTTGAGGAGCACAACTATGAGCGGGTTCGAGCGCTCCAACAACCCGGACAGCCATGATGCGCCCGGTGGAAGCGGACGGCCCTGGCCTGACGACTTCGCTATAGAGGATCGGCTATTCGCCGATGAGTTGCATGCCTTCTTTCCCATCGAGGATGAGGAGCTGCCGCCTCTCTACATTCAGACGCTCCTCGACGAGGAATCGCAGGCGCCACTGCGCCGCAGCGATGTGCGCCGCATGACCTACACCATCAAGCGGCGGCTCGGCCTTCCTCAACAACCACTTTTCACCCGCCAATGGGCCCCCGGAGCCTGGATGCCCGAGATCAAGGCCGAGAGCGTAGCCGCCGCCGCGCGGCGCGCGGGCCGCCCGGCGATGGCGCTGGTGGGGCTGCTGATCTTCTGCATGCTCGGCAGCATCCTGATGGCGACCCCATCGTTCGCGCAGGGGCTGCGCCTGATCTTTGGCAATACGGGCGCGCAGCAGGTGGCGCACTACCCCGGCCATGTCGTGCCAGAGAAGCATGTCGATGGGGCGGCGGCGCAGGCTGAACCGATGCCCATGTTCTGGATGGGCGGCATCTCAGGCGACTACTTCTATCAGGGCATGCGCATGCTCCCGCAGGAGCAGTACTCGCGCGGGCCGATCGTCGATCTGCAATATGTGCTGAGCCAGCGTGATGCGCAGCAGACCGGCTCCGGCATCCTCGACATCCGCGAATTCCAGATCTCGAACTCGCTGAGCGCGGTCTTGCAGAGCGTGCAGGAAGGCTCGACCAGCCTGGTGACGGTCAATGGCCTGAACGCCGTCTACGTGGATGGCATGTGGGTGACGACCCCCGGCCAGCGCGCCATCTGGCAGAGCGGCACGCGCAGCATGCTGATCTTCGAGCGCGATGGCGTGATCTTCTGGATCGTCGGCGACCAGCGCGACGGTCTCGGCGAGGCGCAACTGGTGCAGCTCGCCAGCCAGATGACCCCCGCGACCATGAGCGCGCTGTTGCAGCCGAACCTCTTCAGCGTCCGCATGATCGGCGCTGAGCTGAGCGCCAGCCTGCGCGACCCCATCGGCTACAACACCGAGGTGTTGTCGCTGATCACC
>DATAED010000307.1:0-6309 GCA_036258195.1 Ktedonobacterales bacterium | reverse complement strand
CACGCCCGCCCGCTCGATATGCTCCATCACGCCGGGGATCAGCGTGTCCTGGCCGTCGCTGATGGCGTCCACCTCGACCTCGCGCCCCGTCAGGTAGCGGTCGATCAGGATGGGATGCTCGCCAAACTGGCTGACGATGCGTGTCACATAGCTGGTCAGCGCGTCGGCGGAGCGGATGATCTCCATCGCGCGGCCACCCAGCACGTAGCTGGGCCGCACCAGCACCGGATAGCCGATCTCCTCGGCCACGCGCTCGGCCTCGGCCACGCTGGTGACGGCGGCGCCGCGCGGACGTGGCACACCCAGCCGCTCCATCAGCGCGTCGAAGCGGCGGCGATCTTCCGCCAGATCAATGCTGTCCACCGAGGTTCCCAGAATCGGCGCGCCTGCCGCTGAGAGCGGCGCCGCCAGGCCAATCGCCGTCTGCCCGCCGAACTGCGTCACCACCGGCGGCAGTTCCTCGGCGCCCGCGACACGGCCCGCCTCATTCTGCAGGATGGCGATGACGCTCTCGGCGTCGAGCGGCTCGAAGTAGAGCCGATCAGACATATCGAAGTCGGTGCTGACCGTCTCGGGGTTGGAGTTGATCATCACGCTGCGCACGCCCGCCTCGCGCAGCGCCTGCGACGCGCGCACCGAGCAATAGTCGAACTCGATGCCCTGCCCGATGCGGATGGGGCCAGACCCCAGCACGACCGCCTTGGAGCCGGGCAGCGCCTGCGCCTCGTTCTCCTGCTCGTAGGTTGAGTAGAAGTAGGGCGTGCGCGCCTCGAACTCGCCCGCGCAGGTGTCCACCATCTTGAAGGTCGGCGTGATGCCCCATTCCCGCCGCTGCTGGGCGATCTGCTGGGCCGTCGCGCCGCGCGCCGTGGCGATCTGCTGATCGGAGAAGCCCATGCGCTTGGCCTCGCGCAGCAGCTCCGGCGTCAGCTCCTGGCGTCCCAGCCGCTGCTCCATGCGGATGATGCGGCGCAGCTTGGCCAGGAACCAGCGATCAATGCCCGTCTCGTCGTGCAGCGCGTCAATCGCGCCATCCGCCGTATCGACGCGCAGTGAGTCGAGCAGGCGCCAGAGCCGCACGTCGTTGGGTGGGAACTCGCCCAGGTCGTCCACATCGCTCGGCACGGTGTTGAGCGTGTCGGCGCGTACCTCCAGCGCGCGCATGGCCTTCTGCAGCGCCGCCTCGAAGGTGCGGTCAATGGCCATCACCTCGCCCGTCGCCTTCATCTGTGTGCCCAGGCCACGGTCGGCCAGCGGGAACTTATCGAAAGGCCAGCGCGGAATCTTGACCACTACGTAGTCCAGCGCTGGCTCGAAGGCCGCCACCGTCTTGCCCGTCACCTCGTTGGTAATCTCATCCAGCCGCTTGCCGATGGCGATCTTGGTGGCGACGCGTGCGATGGGGTAGCCAGTGGCCTTGGAGGCCAGCGCCGAGCTGCGGCTGACACGCGGGTTGACCTCGATGACGAAGTAGCGGAAGCTGGCGGGATCCAGCGCGAACTGGATGTTGCAGCCACCCTCCACGCCCAGCGCCGTGATGATGCGCACCGCCGCCGTGCGCAGCATCTGATATTCTTTGTCGGAGAGCGTCTGGCTGGGCGCGACGACGATGCTGTCGCCCGTGTGGACGCCCAGCGGGTCGAAATTCTCCATGTTGCAGACGGTGATGCAGGCGCCGTCCGCGTCGCGGATGACCTCGTACTCCAGCTCTTTCCAGCCGCCGAAGTATTGCTCCACCAGAATCTGGTGGATGGGGCTGGCGTCGAGGCCACGGCGGGCGATGCGCGCCAGCTCCTCGCGCGTGCGGGCGATGCCGCCGCCCGTGCCGCCCAGCGTGAAGGCCGGGCGGACGACGGCTGGCACGCCGATAACCGCATCTGAGAAGGCCAGCGCATCCTCCAGCGTGGAGACGGTCTTGCTGGGCGGCACGTCCAGCCCCAGATCGAGCAGCAACTGCTTGAACAGCTCGCGGTCCTCAGCCTTTTTGATGGTCTCCAGCGGCGTACCGAGCAACTGCACATCGAACTCGTCGAGCACGCCCGCCTCGGCCAGCGCCACCGCCAGATTAAGGCCGGTCTGCCCGCCCAGCGTGGCCAGCAGGCCATCGGGCCGCTCGCGCGCAATGACGCGCCGCACCGATTCGACGGTCAGCGGCTCGATGTAGGTGGCGTCGGCCAGCCCCTCATCGGTCATGATCGTCGCCGGATTCGAGTTCACCAGGATGACGCGCTTGCCCTCCTCGCGCAACGCCCGGCAGGCCTGCGCGCCCGCGTAGTCAAACTCAGCCGCCTGCCCGATGATGATGGGGCCGGAGCCGATGACCAGCACACTCTGTATCTCATCGCGCGCCATGTCGCTGTTCTCCTCAAGATAGCTTGCTCGTTTATGCCGGGCGCTGATACAGCGCGGCCCAGCCTTCGTCGCCGATGCCACGACAGGCGAATCCCAGCCCTTCATAGTAGGCGCGCAGGGCCGGATTAGCTGCCATGCAGTCGAGCCGCAGCAGACAGCGACCATTGGCGCGCACGCGCTGGGCCGCCCAGTCGAGCAGCGCCGCGCCCAGCCCGCGCCCGGCGACTGCGCGGCTGACACACAACCCATGGACATAGCCCGCGTCGGGCGGCTGCTCGCCCCACACCTCTGTGTCGTCCCACTGGAGAGTGAGCTTGCCCACGGGCGCGTCGCCCCGCCGCGCCAGATACAGCTCGTGTCCGGCGCGCATCTCTTTGGCGACCACCTTTGGCGTCCACCAGCCCGGCGGCCACTGACGCGATCCGCGCGCCATCAGCCAGGCGGCGGCTTCGTCGTAGAGCGCCACCAGCGCATCGACATCGGCCTCAGTCGCGCGCGTGATCGTGACGGCCTCACCCGCCGAGCCCCGCTCCCACGGGGAGAGGGGGAGATCCCACACGCCGCTCACCGGCCCGCTGCCGCCACGCGCTGGCGCTCGCGCGCGATCATCTGCGCGAAGCGGTCGAAGAGGTAGTGGTTGTCCTCTGGGCCGGGTGACGCCTCAGGGTGATATTGCACCGAGAAGACGGGCAGCTCTTCGTGCGCCAGCCCCTCCACGCTGTTGTCGGAGAGGTTGATGTGGCTGACGTAGAAGCCGCTGGCGGTTGGCAGTGTCTCCGCCAGCACCTGGAAGTTGTGATTCTGCGAGGTGACGGTGACACGTCCGCTGCACACCTCGCGCACGGGATGGTTGGCGCCGTGGTGGCCAAAGAGCAGTCGCCCGGTGCGCGCGCCCGCCGCCAGCCCGATGATCTGATGCCCCAGGCAGATGCCCATCAGCGGCATGCGCTCGTCGTAGATCAGCGTCTTCGTCAGCGCGATCAGCGCCTCCACGCTCTCCGGGTCGCCCGGCCCGTTCGAGAGCAGCACGCCATCGGGCGCAAGCCCTTTGATCGCCTCCAGCGTGACATGGTGCGGCGCGACGATCACCTCCATGCCGTGCAAGACGAGCTGGCGCGCGATGTTGCGCTTGAAGCCAGTGTCCACCAGCAGCACGCGCGGCGGCTTCGCGCCCTTGCCCTTCTTCTGGGCGCTGGCGGGCTTTGTCTCCCAGGGGGCCAGCGCCTCGGTCGAGACCTCGCCGACGACATCCAGCTCGGAGACGGAGCGTACGCGCCGCGCCGCCGCCACCAGCGCCGCCACATCGGGCTGCTCGCCCGCGTGGTACAGCCGGATGACGGCGCGCAGCGAGCCAGCCTCGCGCAGATGGCGGGTCAGCGCGCGGGTGTCCAGATCGTAGATGCCGGGGATGCCGTTGCGGCGCAGGTAGTCATCGAGGTTCTGGCCGCCGCGCCAGTTGCTGTACTCGTCGCACCACTCGCGCACGATCAGCGCTGAGATCCACGGGCGGCGCGACTCCACATCCTCATCGGCGATGCCATAGTTGCCGATCAGCGGATAGGTCATCGTCACCATCTGCCCGCGATAGGATGGGTCGGTGCAGATCTCCTGATAGCCTGTCATCGCTGTGACGAAGACGACCTCGCCGCGCCGCCCGCTCTCCAGCGCCTCCAGCGAGCCAAAGGGCTTGCCGTAGAAGATGGCGCCGTCTTCGAGCGCCAGCGCAGCGACCGCATCGTTCAACTCATGCTCCACAGTCGTCCCCCTCTCTGCCAGCTCACGCTTGTGCCAGCTCACGCTTGTGCGGCGTCGGCGTCGTAGACCACGCGCCCGCCGAGCCAGGTCTGCCGCACGCGCCCGCGCAGCGTCAGCCCGGCCAGCGGCGTATTCTTGCCCAGCGAGGCGAAGCGCGCCGGGTCTACCGTCCATTCCTCATCCGGATCGAAGATCACCAGATCGGCCAGCGCGCCCGGCTCCAGCGTTCCGGCGTCCAGCCGCCAGGCCTGGGCGGGGCGCACGGTCAGCGCGGCGATCAGCGTGGCCAGCGGCAGCTTGCCCGCGTGTACCAGCGCCAGCAGCGACGCCAGCGCCGTCTCGAAGCCCGAGATGCCAAACGCCGCTTCGCCAAACTCGCAGTCTTTGTCTACCTGCGCATGTGGCGCGTGGTCGGTAGCGATGGCGTCGATTGTGCCATCCAGCAGTCCGGCCAGCAGCGCCTCGCAGTCCGCCGCCGTGCGCAGGGGCGGGTTGACCTTGGTGTTGGCGTCGTAGCGCGGGCCAGCGGGCAGCGGCTGGCCGCCGTGCAGCGCCGCCAGCGCGTCGGCCAGTGGGCCAGTGCGCTCGCCTGCCACCCAGTCATCGGTCAGCAGCAGGTGGTGCGGCGTAACCTCCGCCGTGACAGCCAGCCCAGCGTGCCTGGCCCGTCGCAGCAGATCGACCGCACCCGCCACGCTGAGGTGCGCGGCATGGTAGCGCGCGCCCGTCGCGCGGACAAGCTCCAGATCGCGCGCCAGCATGACCACCTCGCCCGCCGCAGGCCAGCCCTTCAGGCCGAGGCGCGTGGCGGCGGCGCCTTCGTGCATCACGCCATCGCCCACCAGCTCCTCATCCTGGCAGTGCTCGACAATCGGCAGCCCCAGCGGCGCGGCGTATTCCAGCGCGTGACGCATCACCTTGCCGCTGCTGACCGGGCGCCCATCGTCGGAGAAGGCCACCGCGCCCGCCGCCGCCAGCTCGCCCATCTCGCTCAGCTCGCGCCCCTGCTCGCCCTTGCTGATGGCGGCGATGACGCGCACGCGGGCGTCGGCGCCCTCGGCGGCGCGCTGCGCCAGCTCGACCGTGGCGCGCGAGTCGATGACCGGATTGGTGTTGGGCATGGCGCAGATGGTGGTGAAGCCGCCACGCGCCGCCGCCCGCGCGCCCGTCTGGATAGTCTCTTTGGCCTCGTAGCCCGGCTCGCGCAGGTGGGCGTGCAGATCAACGAAGCCCGGCGCGACCACCCGGCCCGCCGCCAGCTCCACCGTGCGCGCAGGCCGCCCCTCGGCCTCCAGTCGACTCAGCGCGCGGATCACATCTGGCCCCAGTTGCGCCGATGCCCCACGGCCCGCCGCCAGCCCGCACGCCACGATGCGCCCATCCGCGATGACGACCGCGCCCGGCCCATCCATCGCCCGCGCCGGATCGATCACCCGCGCGCCGCGCAGCAGGATGGGCTGGCCGTCCGGTTGGCCGCCCTGCTCGTCTCTCTCCGCCATATCGCTCGCTCTATTCTCTCTCGCTGTAGTGTCCGCGAACCCTCACCCCAGCCCTCTCCCAGAGGGAGAGGGAGCCGGAGGGTCATCGTGGGCCGCGCCGTTCTGCTCTCCTCTCCCGCCCTGGCGGGGGAGGGGTCGGGGGAGGGGGCTAGCCCGTCGCCAGCGCCCGCCTGATCATCTCCAGCGCGGCCATGCGTGTCGCCACGCCGTTGCTCACCTGCTCCTCGACCAGCGACGCGGCGCCGTGCGCGACCGCCGAGTCGATCTCGATGCCCTCATTCATCGGGCCGGGATGCATCACCAGCGCGCCGGGCTGTGCCAGCGCCAGCCGCTCCGGTGTCAGGCCGTAGCGCGCGGTGTACTCGCGCAGCGATGGCAGCAACCCCGCCTGCTGGCGCTCGCGTTGCAGCCGCAGCGTCATCACCACATCGGCCCCCGCCAGCGCCGCCTCGATGCGCGGCTCGACCACCACCCGCCGTCGCTCGCCCGTCCCCGGAATGGGGCGCGTGGTGTAGGCCGCCGCGAAGTCGGGCGCCAGCAGCGTCGGCGGCGCGCACAGGACGACCTCAGCGCCCATCGCCGTCAGCGACCACAGATTCGAGCGCGCCACCCGGCTATGCAGGATGTCGCCCAGGATGACGACGCGCCGCCCCGCCAGCGCGCCCAGATGCCGCTGCATGGTGAAGAGATCGAGCAGCGCCTG
>DATAED010000306.1:0-2473 GCA_036258195.1 Ktedonobacterales bacterium | reverse complement strand
GGAGCCGTCGCGCAGCTCTACCAGCGCCTTCACTACACCGGGGATGACATCACCGTGGCGCTGGATCACCACGGTATCGCCGATGCGCAGGTCTTTGCGCGCCACCTCGTCGGCGTTGAAGAGCGTGGCGTTCGAGATGGTTACGCCGCCGATCTGGACGGGCGCCAGCCGCGCGTTGGGGATGAGCGCGCCGGTGCGACCGACCGTCACCACGATGTCGAGCAGTTTGGTGTTGGCCTCAATCGGCGGGAACTTATAGGCGATGCCCCAGCGCGGATCGCGCGCCACCACGCCCAGCTCCTGCTGCTGCCAGCGCGCGTCGATCTTGATGACCGCGCCGTCGATGTCGTATGGCACCTCGAAGCGCTGCTCGGCCATTCGGTCGGCGAACTGCTGCGCCTCGTCGAGGTTTTGCAAGTAGGTGACGAGCGGGCTGACTCGGAAGCCCCAGGCGCGCAGCCAGGCCAGCGCCTCCCACTGGCTCTCAGGCTCCGGCGCGCCCCGGATCGACGCGATCTGGTAGGCCAGGAACGAGAGCGGGCGTTTCGCGGTGAGGCGCGCATCTTTCTGGCGCAGCGAGCCAGCCGCCGAGTTGCGGGCGTTGGCGAAGAGCTTCGGCTCCGTCCCTGCCGCCTTCGCTTCATCGGCCAGCCGCTCGTTGAGCGCCTCGAAGTCGGCGCGCAGCATGTAAATCTCGCCACGCACCTCTATCTGCGATGGGATGGGCGCCTCGTCCTGCTGACGCAGGCGGGTGGGAATCTCGTGGATGGTGCGGACGTTGGCGGTGACGTTTTCGCCGATCTCACCATTGCCACGGGTCGCGCCGATGGTGAGCGCGCCATCGCGATAGACCAGATTCATGCTCAGACCGTCGATCTTCGGCTCGCCGACGTAGTGAAACTCGGCCTCCGGCAGGATGCTCTGGGCGCGGTCACGCCAGGCGATCAGCTCTTCGGGCGTGCGGACAGTGGCCAGGCTCAGCATGGGGGTGAGATGGCGAAACTTGGCGAAGCCCGCCGCAGGCTCGCCAGAGACGCGCTGTGTGGGCGAATCGGGGGAGATGACCTCGGGATGCTCCTCTTCCAGCGCCCGCAGCGCGCGCATCAGCGTGTCGTACTCAGCGTCGGAGATGGTCGGACTGTCGAGCACGTAGTAGGCATAGTCAGCCTCGCGCAGCCGCTCGCTCAGGCTGGCCGCCTGCCGCCGCAGGTCCGCGATCTCCTGCGTTTCCTTTGACTCCTCCAGCGACGCATCCATGGCGTCCGTCGCGTCCGTCGCGTCCGTCGCGTCCGTTGGCCGCTGATCTCCCAACGCTGACACCGGCTTCTCCTTTTGCACGCTGGCGGGCGGAACCTCTCCCCCTGTCCCCCTCCCCTCCGAGGGAGGGGAACCCCTGGCAGGCGCCATCTTGCTCCCCTCTCCCGCCTTGGCGGGGGAGGGGCTGGGGGAGGGGGCACGTCACGCAGGCGACATGGCAGTCTAGCACATTCATGGCGGCGCTGAGCCGCCGTAAAGAGCTATTCTGTCTGGCTTGCGGCGAATCGGCTAGCGGGCGGCGGGGCCACGGCGCAGCGCCAGCGCGCCCGGCAGCAGGCTGACCTCGAAGCGATGCGCCTGCATCAACTCGCCATCGAGCTGCGCGTGGGCGGGGCGGTCGCACTCCAGCGTGACGCGCTGGCAGCGGACGATGCGCGTCTCGGGCTGGCCGATGTGCTTGCCATGCTCGACGGCTGGCAGCAGTCGCAGCGCGCGCAGCAGTGGCGGCTTGGAGAGCATGCAGACATCGAAGAGACCATCTTGCGGGTCGGCAGTGGGATTGATCTTGAAGCCGCCGCCGTAGGTCGGCCCGATGCTCATGGCGACCAGCGCGAAGACCTGGTGTAGCGGCTCGGCGTCGTCATACTGGACGGTCAGCGTGGGGCAGTGATCGTAGTGCAGCAGAAGCTCGGTCAGCGCCGAGGACATGTAGAGCGCGCGGCCAGAGAGGCCCACCCGCTTGTAGTGTTCGGCGCGCGCGGCGACGTTGGCGTCCAGGCCAACGCTGAGCGCGTTGACGAAGACTACGCCGTTGACCAGCCCCACATCCACCGGGGAGACCGGCGCGGTGAGAGCGAGCTCGAGCGCCTGGAGCGGATCGCGCGGCGCGCGGGCGACGCGCAGCGCGAAGTCGTTGCCGCTGCCTGCTGGCACGACGCCAAACGGCACGGAGACGCCCGCCGCGATCATCCCGCCCGCCGCCTCATGGATCGCGCCATCGCCGCCGACCACCACGATGCCGCGTCCCGCCCGCGCCGCCTGCGCCGCCAGCCGCGTGGCGTCGCCCGGCGCCGTGGTCAGCGCCAGCTCGCCGCGCCCACCCAGCAGCGCCCGCTCGATCACGGCGCGCAGTTTCGCCGCGCGTCCGCCGTTGCTGGCCGGATTCAGGATGACGACGGGCGGCGCATCGGCGCCTGGGACCGCGACGCCGAAGGTT
>DATAED010000305.1:0-3044 GCA_036258195.1 Ktedonobacterales bacterium | reverse complement strand
CGCGGTGGCGCCGCGCTTCGCGCTCAAGCTGGCGAGTGGACTGGTCGTTGGTGTGGCCATCGCCGCGCCGCCACTGGTCGCCTTTGCCGACTACGCGCGCGAGGCCAATCTGGGGCTGCACGGCCAGAACGTCGGCGCGCTGGCCCTGCCCAACCTCTCGCTCGCGCAGTACCTCTTCCCCTACATCTACGGAGGCATCTTCCAGTACGCCGCGCCTGCGGGCATTCCTGCCTCCTGGGGTGGCATCGGCGGCTACCTCGGCGCGACGGTGGCCTTCCTGGCGCTGCTGGGCGCCTGCGCGCGGCGCGATCTGGCGCTGCGTATCGCGCTGGTGGCGTGGATCGCGCTGATGGTGGGGCGCTCGGTCGGAGCGCAGCCCTTCACCGCTATCGTCAATCACATCCCGCTGATCGACTCCATAGCGGTCTTTCGCTACGCCAACGCCTCGTGGATTCTGGCGGCGGTCGTCCTGTGCGCGTTCGCCATCGATGATTGGCGCGGCACAGCGCGCGACAAGCTGAAAGCCACTATCTGCGCCGCCATTACGCTGGGTGGGCTGTGCCTGGGCGCGCTCTGGCTGGCGCGGCCCACGCTGCGCGCGCTCTTCCAGAATCCGCAGTTCTTCGAGAAGCGGCTGGTGGTCGGCTCGCTGGTCGTCGAGTGCGGCGTCATCCTCGCGCTGCTGGCAGCGCTGCTCATCGGGCGCGAGTCCGCCGATGGCGCTGCTGGCTCCCATCGGCTGCTCGGCGTGGCGCCCGCCCGCCCGCATGCGCTGCTGATGGCGCTGGCGGCGGTGGCGCTGACGCTCGCCTACTTCTTCTATCCCACGCTGGCCAATCCGCGACACGTCACGATCGACACCGCCGCCATCCGCTACTTGCAGGCGCACAGCGGCTATCAGCGCTTCTTCACGCTCGGCCCCTTCGAGCCGAATTACGGCGCCTACTTCGACCTCGCTGGCCTCAACCATGACGACGTACCCGTCTCGCAGCGCTGGGTGAACTACATCCATACCCGCCTCGACCCCTACGCTGACCCGATTCTGTATCTCAACGCGCCGCGTCCGTTCGGGCAGCCTTCCATGAGCGATGAACTGGCGGCGCGGCTGCCCGCTTATGAAGCGGTCGGCGTGAAATATGTGATGACCACGCCGGGCGATCAGCCCTTCGCGCGGCTGCCCGCCAGCCAGCGTCCCACGCTGGCCTATCAGGACGCCGTACTGTGGATCTACCAGCTACCCGATCCGGCGCCGCTCTTTGGCGCGGCCAGCGGGAGCTGCCGCACAGAGACGCGCTCATGGACAGAGGCCGAGGTGGACTGCGCCGTCCCCGCCACGCTGATCTATCGCACTCTGGCCGATTCCGGCTGGCGCGCGACGGTCAACGGCCAGCCCGCCGCGATCACGGTGGTGGACGGGGTATTCCAGCGGGTCGCGCTGCCTGCGGGCCATGCGCGTGTCGTCTTCGCCTACGAGCCGCCGCATGCGGGGCTGGCGCTGCTGCTGGCCGCCGCTGGCTTGCTGGCGCTGGCGGGCGCGCTGGCCCTTTCGCTGCGGCGCGCCGAGCCGCAGTCTGCTCAGGCGCGCGCGCGCCCCGGAGCTCACACCTGGCGGCGATGATCGTTGAGGATGTCGTGGACGAGGTAGCGTGGCCGCGCCTTGACCTCCTCGAAGACCTTGCCCAGATATGTGCCGATGATGCTCAGGCACAGCAACTGCACCGCCCCCAGGAACAGCACCGCCACCAGCAGCGTCTGGAAGCCCCTCGGCGCGCCCGGCACCAGGAAGAACAGCTCTGTGTAGACGACGATCGCCACCCCGGTCAGCGCCACCACCACCCCCGCCAGATACGAGATCAGGTCAAGGGGGGCGAACGAGAAGCTGACGATGCCCAGACTGGCCCAGCGGAACAGCCCCAGGAAGCTATTGGTGGTGAAGCCCGAGAAGCGCTCGGCGCGCTCGTAGGGGATGCCGGTCTGGCTGAACCCGGCGTAGGCGCGCAGCCCCCGGATCAGTCGCGAGCGCTCGGGCATCTCGTTGAGCACGCTGATGACGCGCCGATCCATCAGCCCGAAGTCGCTGGCGTCCACGGGGATGTCGACATAGGAGAGGCGGCGCAGCAGGCGGTAGAAGAGCTTGTAGCCGATGCGGCGCGGCAGGCTGCCCTTGCGGCGGGCGCGGATGCCGTAGACGACATCGTAGCCCTCCAGCCACTTGGCGAGCAGCGCGGGGATCAGCTCGGGGGGATCCTGGATGTCGCCATCGAGCCCCACCACGCAGTCGCCGCTGGCGTAGGCGAACCCCGCGGAGTAGGCGCCCTGCGAGCCGAAATTGCGCGAGAGGGTCAGGACGGAGACGTGCTGGTCGCGGCTGGCCAGCTCCTCGAAGCGTTCGGGCGAGTGGTCGTAGGAGCCGTTGTTGACGAAGATGAGTTCGTAGCTGGGGGTGACTGGGCGCAGCGCGGCGGTGAGCCGCTCGTACATGGGCAGGACGTTGCCCTGCTCATTGTAGCAGGGGATGACGACCGAGACGTAGGGTGGGCGACCCAGCGCGCGCGGGCGCAGGCGCAGGCGCGGGCGATGGGCCTCCTCGCTGTCTTTGCCGCCCTTGCCGCTAGGGGTTGCGCCGTGCGAGAGCGCCTTCATCCGCATCGTATCGGGCTGCATGACATTGGACATCAGATCTGACTGACCTCCCATGATAGGCCGCGTCGAAGGGACGCCATACGCCACGCCCGCTGTCGCCAGCGCAGGGGCCAGTGCGGGCGTCAGCGCGCTCTCCACCGATGGCTCGAAGCGCTGGAAGACGGGCTGCGGATTCACCTGCTCGGTCTGCCGCATCGCGCGCAGGTAGACGAAGACGCCGTACACCAGCGCGCAGCAGTTGACCAGCCCGAGCTGCCAGCGATCGACGTGCAGCAGGAGCGTCGTCTGATGTGCGGGCGAAACGGTGACGGCCTGATACATGAAGAGGCTCATCTCATAGTTGATCAGGTAGGCGACGCTGGTGATCGCGTAGATGAACCAGTAGCGTCGGTTGAACAGCG
>DATAED010000304.1:0-3740 GCA_036258195.1 Ktedonobacterales bacterium | reverse complement strand
CCGCCAGCATCGCCGTCCCGCTGATCCTGATCGCCGTCTTCTTCCCACAGCGCGAGCCGCTGCCCTGGCTCGGCCCCAATCGCATTGTCCTGCTGGCAGCGTGGATGCTGCTGCTGTGCGGCGCGCTGGCCGTCAACGTGGCGACCACACAGTTCGCTGGCGATGGCTACGCTGGCCCGCCGCTGATCCCCTATCTGCTCGCCGCCGCCTTCATGCTCCTGCTGATGCTGCTGGGCGTGTTCGTGCGCTCTCCCGCGCCGCAACCCAATCTCGCCACGCCCGCGCCGCGCCTGGGGATGGTGCGCCTGCTGTGCTTCGGCGGCATGACGCTCTTCTTCGCCTCGGCGGTCATCCTTCCCGCGACGGGCATGCCCGTGGCCGCCGCGATGGCGCTGACACTCCTGCTCTTCGCGGCGGCGCTCTGGCGGGTGCGCTCGTGGTCGGCGCGCGCCGGATGGAATGCGCGCCACCTGCTCTCGGTCGCTATCGGCGTGATGCTCTGCTTCGCGTTCTTCTGAGGGCCACTCATCGAGTTTGTCCTCCAGTTACCAGCGCGCACCGGCATGACCCTCGTGAATCTGCTGATCCTCGGCGCACTGCTGCTCTTCGACCAGCTCCTCAAGCGCCGCCTCGCCGGGCAGGCGCAGGCTGACGCCGACCAGCGCGCCAGCGTGGCGACGAGCATCACCTAGGTATAATATGCGCATGCGTCTATCGAAACCATACGTGAGGAAAGTATCATCATGGGCTTAAATATCGATCTGCACACCTTTCCGACCTTAGAAACAGAACGCCTGATATTACGGCAACTCGCAGCGCCCGATGCGCAGGATTGCTTCCTCTTTCTGTCCGATGAGGAGAATATACGCTACTACGATCCCGCGCCGATGACCCAACTCGAACAAGCGGAAAAGAGTATTGAACGGCATCGAAGGCGTTTTGCTCAGCAGGAAGCGTTACGCTGGGGCATCACATTGAAGGGAGAGAACCGGGTCATCGGCAACGGTGGATACGCATGGGAAGCCGATAATCAACTGGCAGTCCTGAGCTATATCCTCTCAAAACACTATTGGAATAAAGGGATCATGACAGAGGCCCTGACCGCGATGATTCAGTTCGGCTTTGCGCACATCCACTTGCATCGCATTGAAGCTCAGGTTGCGTATCCCAATCTCGCTTCCGCACGCCTGCTCGAAAGGCTCGGCTTTCAGGAGGAGGGACGCCTCCGCGAGCGTCAATATGTCGATAACCAGTTCGTTGACGAAAGAATATTTGCGCTCCTCAATACCGACAGCGTGGACGGATAATTCGTCCCTGGATAGCCTGGACAATTTACCAAAATGACGAGGGTTCTGTTGACCTGGTTTCGCGTAAGAGGAGGGCCAGCGGCGCACGCGGCCCAGGAAGGAACCGCTGCGGGCAGGCCAGTTGGCCTACGACCCGGATGGCGCGTCCGATGGAGAGGACGCGCTGGGTATGCTCGCAGCGCATCGTAGTAACAGTCGCCCCGCGCGGGATTGTGGTGGCGCTCTGGAGGGTATCGCGATGAAGGTATTGTTTGTGGCCGGGTTCGGCCCGATCGTGCGCGACGAGGCGAGTCACACTCTCTATGGTGATGATCTGGGCATTCGTCTGCAAGCTGAGGACGATGGCTATCTGCACACCGAGGGACTTGATGGCGTGAAGACCTTCGCGCTCTGGCCGCTCTCGCAGGCGGCGGAATCGTGCTTCGGTGCGCCCACGTGGCCCGCGCATGTTCCCATCCCACAGGCCTGGCTCGAATTTGACGTGGAGGATATCGGGGCCGCGACAGCGGAACTGCGCGCCAAAGGATATACCCTGCTGGTCGCGGAGCGAACGGAGCCGTGGGGCCAGACCGTGACACGCCTGCTCGCCCCGGAAGGGATCCTGGTCGGGATCACCTACACCCCATCGTTGCGTAGCGATAGTGGGACGCCAACGCCTGAGGAGGCATGAGCAAGGTCGCGCCTACGATGCCTGCGTGGCTGCCGTCGTCGCAGGCCCAGCCGCCAGCGTCGCCAGCGCCTGCCGCGTGTAGGAGCGGATGATGCGCTTGCGCAGCGCGATCGTGCCGGAGGTGTTGTCCATCGGGTGCGCGGCGCGGTAGGCGACCTCCGCCGCCGCCTCGATCAGCTCCGGCGTCCAGCGCTGGCCGCGCAGCAGCGCCTCGGCCTCTGGCAGTGGCAGCGGCGCCGGCGCCACCCCTTGCAGCGTCACCCGCGCCTCGGCGCAGAGGTCGCCGTCGAAGCGCGCCACCGCCGCCACGCTGGCGATGGGGAAATCGAACGCGCCGCGCACGCGATACTTCACATAGGTCGAGCGCCAGTCGCCCGCCAGCGGCGGCAGCGCGATCTCCGTCAGCAGCGCGCCATCGTGCAGCTTGACGGGATGGATGCCGTCGTCGGCGTAGAGCGCGGCCACCGGCGTCGCGCGGGCGCCATCGCGCCCGGCCAGCCGCACGGTCGCGCCGAAGGCGATCAGCGCGGGCGCCGTGTCGCAGGATGAGACCGCGTAGCAGCCCGTGCCATTGGGGGCCACGCGGCAGATCTCGCTGCCCTTCTTCAGGCAGAACTCGCGCGCGCCGCGCCAGAACTCCGACTGGTTGTAATAGTTGCAGCGCGTATCCAGGCAGAGGTTGCCGCCGACCGTGCCCATCTGGCGCAGTTGCGGCGTCGAAATAGTGGCCGCCGCCGCCGCCAGCGCTGGATAGCGCTGCTGGACGATCGGCGACGTCTCGATCTCGCTCAGCCGCACGCCCGCGCCGAGCCGCAGTCCGCGCTCCGGATCGTAGCTGATGCCACGCAGCGCCGCCACCGTGCGCAGGCCAATCACCAGCTTCGGCGTGAAGACTTTGTGCTTCATGTTGGGCAGGATGTCGGTGCCACCGGCCATCAGCATCGCCCGCGCCTCGGGATCCTTGTCCACAGCGGGCGCATACTCGGCGAGCCAGGCCAGCGCCTCCTCGACACTGCGCGCGGCGCGATACTCGAACTTCGGCAGGCGCATCATCGGCTGGCCACCTTCCGCTCAGGCTGCTCTGGTCGCTCTGGCTGCGGCGTTGTCGCCGTCGTGGCGCGGGCCGCCTCGCGCAGCGCCCGCTGAATCTTGTCCGGCGTGATGGGCGTGCTCTCCACCCGCGCATGGCTGGCGGCATAGACGGCGTTGGCGATGGCGGGGATGATCGGGTTCAGCGGCCCCTCGCCCGCTTCCTTGGCGCCGTATGGCCCCTCACGGTCAATCGTCTCGACCGACATGGCGATGATCTCCGGCGTGTCGTAGATCGTCGGCAGCTTATACTCCAGCAGCGACGGTATCTTATGCAACCCCTTGCGGAAGACCTGCTCCTCCAGCACGGCCTCGCCGAAGCCCATATAGGCGCTGCCCTCGATCTGCCCCTCCACCAGCACGGGATTGAGCGCGCGCCCGCAGTCGTGCGCCACCCACAGCCGCTCGACCTTCAGGTCGTAGGTCTCGGGATCAACGCGCACCTCGGCCACGCAGGCGGTGTAGCTGTAGGCCGGCGAGACGCCCACGCCCGCGCCCTTGAACTTACCGCCCAGGTTCGGCGGCGTGTAGCTGCCCACCGCGCTGAGCGTGCCGTGCGCCGCCTCCGCGCGCTGCGCCGCCTTGACGAAACTGATGCGATGGTCAGGATCGTCGCTATCCGCGATCCAGCCATCCGCCGCGCTGAGCCGCTCGACGGGCGTCTCCAGCGCGGC
>DATAED010000303.1:0-5803 GCA_036258195.1 Ktedonobacterales bacterium | reverse complement strand
TGCAATGCGCCATGGGCCAGAGGATCTGCCACCAACTGCGTTCATGCGGCTCGCGCGCCTGCCCATAGCGCTGTTCCAATTCATCGGTGGTCAGATGGGTGGCAAGGTGTAGGTGTCTCTTGCCCTCTGTTCTACAACGCCCACTGAAGTATTTCCGAAAAGAGCCTCCAGGCTTGGCCTGGAGGCTGATTGGAGCGGGAGACGGGATTCGAACCCGCGACCCATTGCTTGGGAAGCAATTGCGCTACCACTGCGCCACTCCCGCACGGAGTAGCTGAAGTATAGTCCCGCGCGTCGCCGCCTGTCAAGGCGCGCTGGGGGCGCGTGGTCGCTCATGCCGCTTGGGCGCGGCGCTCTCGGTGGTATGCGCCCGCTTCCACTCAGATGCGCGGGCCAGCACATCGCGCGCATTGGCCCGCGATGCGGTGGTCGCCGAGCCGCCCAGCATCTGCGCCAGCTCATCCACCTGCCCCGCGCCATCCAGCGCCGTCACCTCGGTCGTGGTGCGGTCGCCGCGCAGCCCCTTGGCCACCTGGAAATGCCGGTCGCCCAGCGCCGCTATCTGCGGCAGGTGGGTGATGCACAGCACCTGGTGCGAGCGACCTAGCCCCCACAGCTTCTCGCCGACCACCTGCCCGGCCCGCCCACTGATGCCGGCGTCGATCTCGTCGAAGATCAGGATGGGCACGGCGTCGGCATGCGAGAGGATCGTTTTGAGCGCCAGCATCAGGCGCGACGTCTCGCCGCCCGAGGCCGTGCGCGCCAGCGCCTTGAATGGCTCGCCCGGATTGGGCGCGATCAGGAACTCCACCTGATCAACGCCCGTGGCAGTGAACGCATAGCGCGCCTCGCCGCTGGACTCCCGAACTGGCGCGCCGTTCGCGTCGGAGCGCTGCGCAATCTGCGTCTGGAAGCGCGCCTTGCGCATATTCAACTCATCGAGCTGGCGCTCCATCGCCGTCGCCAGCGCCTGGCCCGCCGCGCGCCGTCGCTGCGAGAGCTGGCCCGCCGCCGCGCCGATGCGCTCGCGTAGCCGCTCCTCCTGCTCCTGGAGTTGCGCAGCGCGCTCCTCGCGATTGGTCAGGCCATTCAGGTCGCGCGCGGCCTGCTCGGCGAAGGCCAGAATCTCCTCGATGGTCGCGCCATACTTACGCCGCAGCTTGCTGATGAGATCCAGCCGCTCCTCCACTTCGGCCTGGCGCGCGGGGTCAGCCGCCACCTGATCCTGGTAGTCGCGCGTGGCGGCGGAGACATCCTCCAGCGTGAAGAGCGCCTGCTCCAGCGCATCCTGCTGACCTGCCAGCGTATCATCCAGCCGCAGCAGGTCGGCCAGCGCCCGCTGCGCCGTCGCCAGCAGATCGAGCGCGCCCGCCGACTCGCCCTCCTCATCGCCATGCAGCGCGGCATGCACCGCCGCGGTCAGCTCGCCCAGCCGCTCGGCGTTGGCCAGCATGCGCCGCTCGCGCTCCAGATCGTCCAGCTCGCCAGGGAGAAGCTTCGCCGCCGCAATCTCGTCCACCTGATAGCGCAGCAGCTCGATGCGCCGCTCGATCTCGCGCTCATCGGCGCGCAGACGCTCCAGCTCGCGGCGGGTCGCGCGCCACTCGGCGTAGAGCGCGGCGACCTGCTCGCGCTCGGCGTCCAGCCCGGCGTAGCGGTCGAGGTAGAAGATGTGGCGCTCTGGGCGCAGCAGTGTCAGGTGCGCGCCCTGCCCGTGGATGTCCACCAGCCCGCCCGCGATGCGTTGGAGGGTCGAGATCGGCGCCACCCGCCCATTGATGCGCGCCACGCTGCGCCCGCTGGCTGTCACCTCGCGGCTGAGGATGAGCTGATTGTCCTCAATCTCCGCGCCGATCTCGGCCAGCAGCCCCACCAGCGAGCCGTCACCGCCATCGTCGGCGCCGCGCGCCTGCGCCAGCTCCGCCGAGACATCGAAGATGCCCTCGATGATGGCACGCTCGGCCCCCGCGCGCACCACATCAGCTCCCATGCGCTCGCCCACCAGCGCCGAGATGGCATCGATCAGGATCGACTTGCCAGCGCCCGTCTCGCCAGTGAAGACGTTGAAGCCGGGGCCGAGCGTCAGGCTCAGCCGCTCGATGATGGCGAAATTGGAGATCGTCAGCTCGGCTAGCATCTAGAGGTCTTCCCGCAGCTTGGCCGTGAGCACACGATAGAAGTGGGTCGGCGAGCGACGGCGCAGAAAGCTCGTCGTGTGCTCGCTGTTGGTGATGCGCACCTGATCGCCTGAATTCAGTTCATGATTGATCTGGCCATCAGCGGAGAGCAGCGCGCCATCGGAGCCAGCCTGCATCTCCAGCGTGATGATAGCGTTGGGCTCCAGAATCAGCGAGCGATCCGCCACCAGGTGCGGCGCGATGGGCGTCAACACGTTGCTGCGCACCTGCGGATGCAGAATCGGCCCGCCCGCCGCCAGATTGTAGGCGGTCGAGCCTGTCGCGGTCGAGATGATGACACCATCGGCGACGGTCGTGTTGTACTCGAAGCCATCCACCCAGATCTTCACGCGGATGACGTGCGGCTCGGCGCCACGCGCCACCACGATGTCATTCAGCGCCATGTAATTGTGCGCTGGGTGGTCAGGGTGCGCGGCGTGCGCGCCGCCGTGGGCCTCCAGCTCGGCCTGGAGCATGGAGCGCACATCCACCCAGTAGTCGCCATCGAGATAGAGCGGCAGTTTCTCGTCCACGTCCTCTGGCTCCAGCTCCGTCAGGAAGCCGACCCGCCCGAAGTTGACGCCCAGAATCGGCACGTTCTGCGGCGCGCAGACCCGCGCGGCAGAGATGATGCTGCCATCGCCGCCCAGCACCACGACCAGATCGGTGCGCTTCAGCCGCCCGTCCTCGGCGTCCTGTGTGCGGCCCGGCAGCCGCCACACCTCGCGCCCGGAGGCTTCCACCTGGCGGGCGAGCCGCTCCGACATCTCCACTGCGCTCTCATTGTGCGGCTTGTAGAAGATGCCGACCCGCTGAATTGGCGTCTGACCCTTCGCGCTCATGCGATCTCCGTAGCCCTCGCTTGTCTGCGCTTGCCCTCATGGGCCTTCGTTCGCCCCGTCGCACGCGACAGACGGGCTTCTCCCCATGCGCTGTCATGGTATGCGCGGCGCGACAGCATGTCAAACCGCGCTACTGTGCGACGGCGCTCTGGCCGAAGCGGCTCAGCCGGAAGCCCTCCAGCGGAAACTCAGTCGGCTGCTCCAGCGCCAACGCCGCCAGCAACTCGCCAATTAGCGCGCCGAACTTGAAGCCGTGGCCCGAGAAGCCCGACCCGATGATGATCTGCCCAGCGTCCGGCAGCGCGTCGAGGATGAAATCCTCGTCTGGCGTCATGTCATACATGCAGCGATCGACGCTGGCCAGCTCTAGCTCGCCCGCCTGCGGTATGACCCGCCGCAGGAAGGCGCGCACGCTGGCGACCTCGCTCTCATCCACCGCATAGCCATCATCGGGATTAACCGTGGCGCCCGTGATGTGCGAGGCAATCTTCAGCCAGCCCGACCCTTGCAGCGGGAAGCCGTAGCTCTCCATCTCGGCCAGAAAGACCGGAAATGCGCCGATGCTGAACAGCGCCGGGTCGGCGCCCGCGAAGTAGCAGACCTGCTGACGGGTGGCGCGCACAGGTAGCGCGATCAGCTCGGCCAGCAGCGCAGGCGCCCACGGCCCTGCCGTCACCACCACGCGATCCGCCGCCAGCGTCTCGCCGCCCTCCAGCGTGACCTGCGCCCCGGCGCCCGCTGGCCCGACGCGCGTCACTCGTGCGTGTTCGAGCAGCTTGCCGCCACGCGCCGCCAGCCGCTCGCGCAGCGCCATCAGGCACTCTGAGGCGAAGAGCATGCCGCCGCGCGGATTCCACGTGATGGCGCTGTACTCGCGCGGCTGGAACTGCGGAAAGCGCCGCGCGCACTCCTCGGCGGTCAGCCGCTCGACCGGCAGCCCCTCGACGCGCATCACCTCGAAGCCCGCCAGCGTCTGGCCATCATTCTGCTGGCCCAGCGTCAGCACGCCCGCCTCGGCGTAGAGGCGGCGCCCCGTCTCGCGCGCGAGCTCATCCCACAGGATGAGGCTGCGCGCCACCATGCGCGTGTAGAGCGCGATTGGCCCGTATTCGTGGCGGATGGCGCGCGAGAGGCCATGCGACGACGCCCAGGGGTGGCCCACATCGTGGCGCTCCAGCACGGTCACATCCGCGCCGCGCCCGGCCAGCGCGCAGCCCGTCGCCATGCCCATCACCCCGCCGCCGACCACGATCATGCTGGGTTGAGCCATCGAGACGCCTCCCTCACTCCCCTTGCTCGCCCTGTTCGCGCAGCGCGCCGCTGGGATGCTCGTAGACCACGTAGCGTGGGCTGTGGAAGTCACTCGGGACGACCCACGCCGGAATCCCGGAGCCGCCATCCAGCCGCTCGCGCCGCCCGATGTGGGTATGCCCGCTGACCACGGCGCGCAGCTTCGACGCCTGCCGCACGCGCTCGCCCAGCGTGAGGTTGCCGAAATAGGCGTTGCCATAGCCCCAGTTGGGGATCTCCGTGCGGTTGATGATCTGCTCGCGGTAGAGCGGAACATGCGTCACCACCAGCAGATCGCGCACGCCAGGGTCGGCCTCTGCAGCGGCGATGCGCTGCATCAGCGCGTCTCCGCAGCGCTTGGCGAAGTCGATATCCGACCACGACCAGTCCAGGTAGCGCGCGTCGGGATGCATCTGCTGCTTCAGCTCGACCCAGTATTCTTCTGTCTGGGGAGGGATCGAGGGGTCGGCGCCAGTATAATCGTACCAGGCAATCGAGCCGACGACGGCCAGCCCGTCGCGCGTCCAGTTCTCATCCTCCAGCCAGAGCATGCCCGCCGCGCGCACAGCCTCTGGCGCCGCTCGCTCCCACAGGTCGGCGCTGTGGTCGTCGCCGTGCTTCCACAGATCGTGGTTGCCCGCCAGCGCCGCCTTCTCGCCCGGCACATCTGCGAAGAGCGCCAGGCAGGCGTGGATGTCGCCAAGCCGCTTGCCGATGTCGCCTGCGATGATGGTTAGATCGGGCTGCTCCGCCGCGATGTCCGCCACCATCGGCGTGATCTCTTCGGCGGTCGTGATGCCCAGATGCAGGTCGCTCGTGATGACCACTCTCGTCATGCGCGCCTCCTCGCTCGCTGCCGATGCGCTACGCCGCGTGGCTCTGCCGTCCATTGCCGTCCATTGTAGCAGGCTGAGCCGGATGCGCGCCCACTCGCGATGGTTGACCCGCCGCCGCGCCCTGAAGCATACTGACAGGTGGGAGCGCCCACGTCTCGCTCATGTTCGGGACGAGCGCACACCGAGTCCATCGGCTTTCAGCGCGAGGAGGCGCTGCCTGCATGCTCAATGACGAACCAACGGCGGGCGAGTCGCCCACCTATCACCATCTAATCGTCGAGCGGCGCGGATTCGCCGCCTGGGTGACGCTGAATCGGCCCGAAACGCACAACGCCTTCAACGAGGCGCTGATCGCCGATCTGAACAACGCCTTCACCCGCCTGAGCGCCGACGACGACATCCGCGCGGTCGTGCTGCAGGGCGCCGGGCGCAGCTTCTGCGCGGGCGCCGACCTGCACTGGATGCGCGCCAGCCTCGACTATACCCACGAGCAGAATGTCGCCGACGCGCTGCGCATGGCTGACATGTTCCGCGCCATCGACAACTGCCGACACCCGGTAGTGGGTCGCATCCACGGCGCGGCGCTGGGCGGCGGCGCCGGGCTGACCGCCGTCTGCGACATCGCCATCGCCAGCGACGACTGCCGCTTCGGCTTCAC
>DATAED010000302.1:0-1543 GCA_036258195.1 Ktedonobacterales bacterium | reverse complement strand
CTGGACGGAGTGGGGAAGGCGATGAGTCACTCGCCAGCGCGCTTGCGCAGCAGCGCCTCGTTGAGCGAGCCGGTGCGGTAGCCCGCCAGGTCGAGCGTGACGTAGAGATAGCCCGCCTCGCGCACGCTGGCCACCACCTGCGCGCGGAACGTGTCGTCCAGCAGGCGGGCGAATTCGCTGGGGGCGATCTCGATGCGGGCGACGCGGTCGTGGTGGCGCACGCGCACCTGCCGCAGCCCCAGCGCCCGCAGCGCCCGCTCAGCGCGACCAATCTGGCGCAGCGCCTCCACCGTCACCGGCGTGCCATAGGGGATACGCGAGGAGTAGCAGGCCAGGGCGGGCTTATCCCACACGGGGACGCCCAGGTGGTGGGCCAGCTCGCGGATCTCCGACTTGCCCAGCGCAGCCTCATCCAGCGGTGCGGCCACCTGGCGCTCGCGGGCGGCGCGCTGGCCGGGGCGCCAGTCGCCATGGTCGTCGCGATTCATGCCGTAGGCGATGTGCGCCAGGCCCAGGCGCTGCGCCAGCGGCTCCAGCTCATCGAACAGCTCGGTCTTGCAGAAGTAGCAGCGGTCGGCGGCGTTGGCGGTGTAGCGGGGATCGTCCAGCTCGTGCGTCTCGATCTGCTCGACACGCGCGCCAATCTTGCGCGCCACCGTCAGCGCCTCGCGCGTCTCCTCTTCATCGTAGGCTTCGGAGGAGGCCAGCGCGCCGACAGCCCGCTCGCCCAGCTCGTCGGTGGCCACCTTCAGCAGCAGTGCGCTATCCACACCGCCAGAGTAGGCGACCAGCACCGATCCTAGCCCGCGCACGATCTCGCGCAGGCGCCCATATTTCGCCGCCAGCTCCGGGCTGAGCGCCGCCTGAGTCGCTGCCTGACTCGTCGCCTGTGCCATCTCCTCCACGCCATTCGCCATGATCTGCCTGTATCCTCGCGCGGGGCGTCGCGCATCCTGATCTGACCCTGTTTAACTCTACCGACCCTCATTGTATGCGGGCTGGCGTGGCGGCGTCAAAGGCGAGCAGCTATGCCGGAAGCCCCACGCCAGCGAACCGGCGTGGGGCTCCGTTGAGGAACACTCTTCAGTTGTTGATTCAGTTCAGGATGGCGGTCAGCGATGGGTCGGTGACGCCATCGTTCGACACGCCATCAGCGAATCCCGACGCGAAGCGCCCCTTCAGCGCGCGGCTCATGCGCAGGTGATGTGTCTGCTCCATCGCGAGGATGGCGCGGGCCTCAGCCTGCTTCTGGTCGCGCACGAAGCGACGCGCCTGCACCATCGCCAGGCGGTAGTGCTCGCGCTGATCGCGGTGGTACATCACCAGCTCGTGCGGAGCGCCCATCTGCGGGCCACCACGCGCCCAGGTGATGAGGCGGCCAAGACCGCGATCCTGGGTGAGCGGGCGGCTCTGGGTCGGCAGGCGCACCTCCGCGACCTCGCGCCGCACGGTGTCGGCCATCACGTCCAGACGCGCCTGATCGATCCACTGGCGCACGCGGCCACCGAGGCTCGGCAGCACGTGCTGACCCAGCCGACGCGCG
>DATAED010000301.1:0-1506 GCA_036258195.1 Ktedonobacterales bacterium | reverse complement strand
TGAGAGCGTGGCGCCCTGGCGCGATTGAATAGCGAGCGACGATGCGTGGGCTGTTGGCACTGAAGGACAGGGGTAGTAGATGGGTCGTGTGGAGGCGGAGTCCCGCCTGAAGCCAGCCGCGCGCGGCGAGTGGATCCGGCGTATCGGCTGGCCTCTGTTGCTCCGGCGGGCGACGTTCGTCCTCTGCCTGCTGGATGCATTGGCGGTGGAGTCACAGTTGAGCGCGCTGGCGAAAACGGGCAGCGGCGCAGATCGTGTAACCGCCTCACCCGTGCTCGTTGCGCTCCTGCTGATCGCCAGTTTCGGTGCGGCGGTACTGCTCCGCTGGCAAGATGTCTTTGACGGTGTGGCCGACGCCTGGTGGACGTTGAGGCGAACGCCTGAGGCGTTCCAGTATCTCCGCCGCCTGCCCCAGACAGCTCGCGCGTGGCTGCTGTCCCGGCGCGAGGCTCTTCCGGCGCTGCTCGACCGCTGGCGCATCGCGCTTCACGCCACGACCTGGCGGCACTGGGCGGGCCTCTCGCTCGCCTGGATCGCGCTGGTGTTGGCGTTGATCGCCTCCGCGCTGGCGGGCGCCGCCGTTCCAGTGCTGGCCGCCCAATGGTTCTGGATCGCAGGCACGCTTCTCCTTCTGGTCGCCGCGTGCGTCTGGCCGTCGGCGCACTCATCGCCGCTCCAGCGGATGCGTTGGCGTCTGGCCGTCGGCGCCACCTCGCCGCAGTGGTCGCGCTGGCGCGCGCTCTGGAACAGCTGGGGCGACTGGCTGCTGCTGGGCGTGCTGCTGGCGGGCGGCGCGGCGCTCCGGCTGCCAAACCTGGCCAGCATGCCATATGTCGTCCATGGCGACGAGGCGTCGTGCGCGCTGGAGGCGCTCCGCTGGCTGCACGGCGAGGTGCATACGCTGCTCTCGACCGGCTGGTACGGACTTCCGGAGCTGGGCTATGGCATCCCTGCCCTGGTGATGCATTTCGCGGGGGATGACCTCTTTGGCGCGCGCCTCTCGTCGGTGATCGTGGGGCTGCTCTCGCTGATCGTGATGTACCTCCTCGCGCGGGAATTCGCTGGCCGCCGGGTCGCCTTCGTCGCGACTGCGCTGCTGGCCGTCTCGCACCTGCACATCCAGTTCAGCCGCTCAGGCATCCACTATATTCACGCGCTCCTCGCCGTCGAACTGACGCTCTGGCTGCTGGTGCGCGCGCTGCGCGACCGGAGCGCCGTCACCGCCGTGCTGGCCGCCATCGCCATGAGCTTCTCCGCCCAGGTCTATTTCAGCGCCCGGCTCGTCTTCATCATCGTCCCGCTCTTCATCGTCGGCCTCTGGCTGCTCAACCGCCGGGCGCTCTCCGGGCGCGCTCCAACGCTGGTCTGGCTCATCGCCGGATTGCTGGCCGCGCTGGGGCCGCTGGCATCCTTCTTCCGCACGGCAGGCAACGCGCTGAACAGCCGCACCGATGAGGTGCTGATCCTCAACCAGACATCCTGGATGCGCGATCATCTGGTTCAGCA
>DATAED010000300.1:0-30210 GCA_036258195.1 Ktedonobacterales bacterium | reverse complement strand
CTCAAAGTCCCATCCCCCGGATGGTTCCTCTCTAGAGGATGAGGACTATCCTCTCCCGACAAACTCTCTGAACGAATGGGGAAGATGGCCCTTTGTTCGCATACGGTATCCCCTAGTTGCCTTGCAGCGCGTGACGGTTTCACGACATGATCCCGCTGCGTGCCGCTTTGGGGCTGATCCTGCTATGTGCATGGAGGTGCGTCTCATGACCGAGTTTACGCCCATCGCCGACCACGGGCTGATCGGCGACCTGCAAACCGCGGCGCTCGTCACCACGAGCGGCGAGATTGACTTCTTCTGCTGCCCGCGCTTTGACTCGCCGACCATCTTCGCCTCGCTACTCGACCGTCAGCGCGGCGGGTATTTCCGCATCGCCGCAGACGGCTCCGACCACGTGACGAAGCAGTTGTACTTCCCCGACTCGGCCATCCTGATCACACGCTTTATGACCGAGGATGGCGTCGGCGAGGTCATCGACTTTATGCCGATTGACCATCCTGAGATCGCCAGCGCGCATCACCGGCTGGCGCGGCGGGTACGTGTCGTGCGCGGCTCCATGCGCTTCACCCTCGACTGCGCGCCCCGCTTCGACTACGGACGTCTGCCGCACGAGGTCACGCTCGCCGAGCGCGGCGCCGTCTTCTCCACCCCTGACCTGACCTTGACGCTGCATGTGGATACGTCCCTGGCCCTGGACCCGTCCCTGCATGCTGACTCCTCTGAGGCCCCGGAAGCCATCAAGCTCGTCCGGAATGAGAACGACGTGTCCGCCACGTTTACGCTGCGAGCGGGACAGGTCGCGACGGTGGTGCTGGAATCAGCAGCCCCGAATGCGCCCGGGACGGTCTCCGCCGAAACGGTCGACGAATGGCTACTGCAGACTGGCCAGTTCTGGCGCGACTGGCTGAGCCGCTCAACGTACCGTGGGCGCTGGCGCGAGATGGTCAGCCGCTCGGCCATGACCCTCAAGCTGATGACGTATGCTCCGACTGGCGCCCTGGTGGCCGCAGTGACGACGGGACTGCCCGAAGAGATCGGTGGCGAGCGCAACTGGGACTATCGCTACACCTGGATCCGCGATTCCTCGTTCTCGGTGTATGCCTTGCTCGGCCTGGGGTATACAGAGGAAGCGGCCGCTTTCATGAAGTGGGTGAGCGACCGGGTAAGCGAGCATATAGACGAGCACGGCGCGGCGGCGCCGCTCAAACTCATGTACCGCGTGGACGGCTCGTCGGATCTCCATGAGGAGAGCCTCGACCATTTCGAAGGATATCTCAACTCGCGGCCTGTGCGCATCGGCAACGGGGCGGCAGATCAGTTGCAGCTCGATATCTATGGCGAGCTGGCTGATAGCCTGTACCTCGCTGATACCCAGGGGATACGTATCGGGAATCCCGGCTGGGCGCGTCTGCGCGAGGTGCTCGATTGGCTTAGTGAACACTGGGATCAACCAGAGGAGGGCATCTGGGAGACACGCGGGGGCCAGCAACCCTTCACGTATGGACGGCTGATGTCCTGGGTGGCGTTCGACCGGGCGATCCGCATCGCCACGAACCACGGTCTGCCCGCCGATCTGCCGCGCCTGACGGCCACACGCGACGCCATCTATCAGCAGATCATGGAGAAGGGCTGGAACGCGAAGCGCGGCGCCTTCGTTCAGCATTACAACACGGAAGTGCTCGACGCCTCCTTGCTGCTGATGCCGCTCGTGGGATTCGTGGCGCCGACCGACCCGATGTGGCTCTCGACCCTGCGCGCGATGGATCACGAGCTGGTCTCTGATAGCCTGGTCTACCGCTACAACCCCAGCGCCTCACCGGACGGCCTGCAAGGACACGAGGGAACGTTCTCCATAGCGACCTACTGGTACGTCGATGCGCTTGCCCGTTCAGGGCGGCTCGAGGAGGCGCGCCTCACCTTCGAGAAGATGGCGACCTACGCCAACCATGTCGGCATCTTCTCCGAGCAGATTGGCCTCACCGGCAGGCAGCAAGGCAACTTCCCGCAGGCGTTCACGCATCTCGCGCTCATCAATGCCGCGCTGAATTTGAACTATCAGCTTGATCACGGGGCCGGCCGCGTGAGCCTGAATGAGCTGGTACCTCAGTCCGCCCATCAGTGACCTCCAGCATCACACAATATCTGGAGATGGTGCGCCGCGTCGGCCCCTCACGAGGGTCGGCGCGGTTTCCTGATCAGCCAAGTCGATACAGCGTGTGAGGCGAGGCATGGAGTGTCTGCCTGCGCCGTGCTCAGAGAGCCTGACGAGCAGGCCTGCGCATGCGGGCGTAGGCAAAGCTCAAGGGCCAGGCAAGCAGCGTGGAATGTGAGGAACGCGAGGTGCACCGATGCGAGCCATCGCCGTCTTTCCAGACACGCGCGAAGTCAAGATGATCGAGCACGAGGAGCCCCGCATCACCCGCCCGACAGAGGTCAAGCTCCGGATACGTGAGGTGGGAGTCTGTGGCACGGACAAGGAGATTTGTCGCTTCGCATATGGCGTCCCGCCCGCAGGATCCGACTACCTGATCATCGGGCACGAGTCGCTCGCTGAGGTGGTCGAGGCCGGACCGGACGTGGCGGATCTCAAGGCGGGCGATTTGGTAGTCGCGACCGTGCGACGCCCGTGCCCCCACCCGGAGTGCCGTCCCTGCCAGTCCGGCCACCAGGACTTCTGTATTACCGGCGACTACGCCGAGCGTGGCATCAAAGAGCTGCACGGTTTCATGGCAGAGTACGTCGTGGACGATGCGCGGTACATGAATGTCGTGCCGCAGGAGCTGCGAGACATCGCCGTCCTGGTCGAGCCAGCGACAATCGCCGCAAAGGCGCTCTACCAGACCCTGAAGATCTTGCAGCGCTTGCCCTGGTTCGATCCTGAACTGCTCCACCAGCCGAGCGAGAGGACGTACCACGCGCTCGTCCTGGGCGCGGGCGCGGTGGGACTGCTCGGGGCGCTGGCGCTCAGAAACATGGGATTCGCGACTTACGTCTACGACCGCGCGCCCGCCCCCAATGCCAAATCGCGACTCGTCGAGTCGTTCGGCGCGACGTATATTTCCGAGCAGGCATTGCAGGATTTCTCCCACCTCGTCGGGCAAGTGGCGCTGGTGTATGAGGCCACCGGCGCCTCGCAACTGGCCTTCCGGGCGCTGCGGGTGCTCGGGCCAAATAGCATCTTCATCTTTACGGGCGTGCCCGGACTGGGCGCCGCCAGCGCCATAGACACCGATGCCATCATGCGTGATCTGGTGCTCAAGAACCAGATCATCCTGGGCACCGTCAACGCCGGGCAGGAGGATTTTGCGCGGGCGATCAGCGCCCTGGACACGATCAATCGGCGCTGGCCCGCAGCGGTACGCGCCCTCATCGCCGAACGCTATCCGCTCGACGCCTATCGCGACCTGCTCCTCGGGCAGCCTGATGGCATCAAGAATGTGCTCGCCTTCGAGACTTCTGACGTGCCGGCAGCGGCGCCCCCCTCAGCGCGCGCCTAGCCCCGGCACACGCCGCCCAGAGGAGAACGAGGAGGATGTGCGATGTACCCACACTATGAGCTGGTGGCAATTGGCTCTGGGCCCGCAGGAGAGAGCGCGGCGGTGATGGCAGCGACCTTCGGGCGCCGCACGGCGATTATCGAGCGCGGCAAGCCCGGCGGCGTCGTCACGACAACCGGCGGGGCGCCGACCAAAACGCTGCGCGAGGCCGCCATCTATCTGACTGGCTTCCGTGATCGCGACATCTATGGAATCACCGTGGCCGCCCCGCCTGACGTCACGCTCTCCACGATCGCTGAGCGGACGCGACACGTCTGCGAGCTCCTCCAGAGAGCCGTCGCCCAGAATCTCGCACACAGCCAGGTTGACTACCTCCAGGGGAGCGGTCGCCTCGGCCCCAACCACACCATACAGATCACCGCGCCTGATGGCGCCGTGGAGACGATCACCGCTGACATCATCCTGCTCGCCACGGGTTCGCGTCCGCTCCACCCTCCAAACATTCCGTTCGATGATCCGGATGTCTGCGACTCCGATCAGATTTTCAAGTTGGGTCGCATGCCTGCGGATCTGTGCATCGTCGGCGGCGGGGCGATTGGTGTCGAGTTCGCCACGATCTTCGGCGGGCTCGGCGTGCGGGTGGTCCTCTCTGATATGGCCGATCGGTTGCTGCCGACCATGGATGGCGAGCTCTCGCGGTTGATGGCGCAGCGTTTCGCGGAGGTCGGCGTTCAAGTCGTCCCTGGCGTGCGCACGGACACGATCGAGCGCGTGGATGGCAAGCTGCGGGTGTCGCTCTCGAACGGTTCCACCCTGACGCCTGATGCTGTCTTGTTCGCGGCTGGACGCCGGGCCAACACAGACGGGCTCGGAGTCGAAGATGTGGGCATCCAGCTCGACCGCCACGGCCGGATCATCGTGGATAGCGAGTACCGAACCAGCGTAGACGGAATTTATGCTGCGGGTGATGTCGTGGCGCCATCGCTGGCGTCGATTGCGATGGAGCAAGGCCGGGTCGCGGTGCATCATGCGTTCAGCCTGCCCTTCAAGAAGGCAGTGGATCCGCTCGCCATCTCGGCAGTGTACGGCGTACCAGAGGTTGCCGGAGTGGGGCTGACCGAGGAGCAATGCCGCGACCAGGGGCTGGAGTATGCGGTTGGCCGGTGCGACCTGGCCGCCACGCCGCGTGGCGCGATCTCCGGCCACGGCGGCCTGTTGAAATTGCTCTTCCGCCGCGACGACCGGCGGCTGCTCGGCGTGCACATCTTCGGCGACATTGCCTCCGAGCTCGTCGGCATCGGGCAGGCGGTGATGAACAGTGGGGAGCCAATCGATGTGTTCGCGGCGCTCACGCTGAACACGCCGACCTATACGTACGCCTACAAGTATGCCACGTTCGACGGCCTGCTACGCCTGGCAGAACCGCTGGGCGGCCCATCCGCGCTGGTGACACTGGCTGAGAGCGCCATCTGAGCGACCGTGCGAGGTAGGTAGAGGAGAGTCATCTGACGCGCAGGATCTCGTACCGCTGCTCGTTGGTAGCAGCCCGCTGCAAGGAGCTACGCGTCCACGTTGCGGCGCACAACGGACGCAGAGTAGAGCGGCATCGGCTGAACGTCCGCCTCGACCACTCCACCCACTCAGATGCGCTCAGATGCGCTCAGATGCGATGACGTTTAGCCAGGGAGCGTACACGCCATGGATTTCAGTTCGATTGATCTCACAACCGTGGTTGACGTCTTCTTGTTGCTCCTGATTGGTATCGGTCCCAAGATTGCGTTGGTTCCTTTCCTCGAGTTGACCGCAAAGATGGATGGCCAGACGAGGGATCGGGTCATCCGAAAAATGCTGCGCACGGCGTTCATCACCGCCGTTCTGCTCATGGTATTCGGCGGGCTGCTCACCAGGCTGCTCCATTTCTCCACGGGCGCGCTGGCCATCGCAGGGGGGATCATCCTGCTCGTGATCTCGACCGCCATGATCTTGAGTCGAGGTGAAGGGCAAACGCAGCAAACCTCACGGGCAGCCACCGGGCCACTGCAGCTCGCCGTGTTTCCGCTCGCCGTCCCGTATCTCCTCAATCCTGCGGGCATCGTCACGCTTGTCACCATCTCCGCAGAGGCCAGGTCGCTCGGTTTTTTCGCAATTACCTTTGGCCTGCTCGCATTGGTGCTTGGCATCGATGTGGTCATCTTCCGATGGGCGAACCAGGTGAGCGCACATCTTGACGCAGGTCGCATGTTAGTAACTGAGAAAGTCTTTGGCTTTCTGCTGGCTGCGCTGGCGGTTCAACTCATATTGGATGGCTTGTCCGACGTCGGCGCGATCCACCTGGTCGGCCATTAGAACGGGCTGTGCAGGGCAAAGATCGCTCCACCTAGGTGATCCACGATTCACGTTGCTTAGGCTGCTTACGCTGCCTGCGCTCGCCAACGAGTGGCTTCGAGGAGTACGTGACACAGGAGCCAGCGAGCTTGTCGTGCCAGGTCTGTCGCTGATCATCGACGAGCACCCAGAAGAACCCCAGGCCGAGTGGCAGGGCCGAGAGCCAATACCCAACATAGCGGAGCAACGCATACCTGATCGTCAGGAGACTGCCATCCATCCGCGTGACACGCAGACCCATCAGGAACTTACCGAGCGTTTGACCAAACAAGACCCAGCACCCGACGGGATAGCCAATCGCGATTGCAGCGCCAATCAGGGCGGTCATGCCAGCGATGATGGCGCCAAATGGTGAAGATTGTGTGACCCGCTGGCCCACCAGACCATACAGCGTGAAGAATCCAAGCAGCGCCTGCACAAGCGCGATGGCGACGAGTATCGTCACGCTCATGACCAAGATGTCGACAACAAACGCCACCGCGCGGCTAGCAAAGCCCGCATGCGTTGTGTGGGACGTGCGAAGCGCTACCTTCTCCATGATGAGATCCCCCCTACTATCCTGGGTCGCTGGTAGGCGTCGCCGCTGCCTTCTCGGCGCGTTTGCGTGTGCTGGCCGCTGCGGGCGGCGGCTCGACGGTGACGGCGGGCGGAGACGCGCTGGCGCTGGAGGTTGGCGCTTCGGGCTTCTCACCGGCGGGGCGACGCAGCAGATTATGCGCCAGCCGCTCGATCCACTGATCGGCAGAGGCCATGCGCTCGTGAACGTCGTCTGCGGTCGCTTCCGCCATGCTCATCCCTTGCTCCTCGATCAAGCGCCGCACCTCGGGATTGTGAGCCATATAGTCAAGCAGTTCATCCATCACGCTGACCGTCGCCTGCTCTGCCATGCGACGCCCCTGCTGCTCCTCGATCCATCCGTGCGCCACCCACTCATCTACAGTCCTCGATGCCCGGTAGAACACGTCGTCGAGATACCTGACGGCGTCATCCAGCGGTGTCCCCCGCACGGCATAGGCGAACCGCGTATAGGCTCCATTGGTCTCGTCGGCCAACCGCTCGAAGCGCGCAAGCATCCTGGAGAATCCCCGTCGCATCCGCGATTCGGTCTCGAACGCCATCCCGACGAGCGCATACCGGAGCCAGGTGGATGATCCCTGTGGAGCCGTCGCCTGATAGGCGGCGGAGCGCGAGGCGAGCTCCCACCGCCACAGGCGCGCCCGCAGCTCATCCGCGCCCACCAGCATACCGCCGAGCAAGAGGCGCATCAGCGCCCGGTTCGTGTCGAACCGGTCATTCGGCGCACCGGCGTCAGCGACGGCGTCAACAACAGCGTCAACAACGGCGTCATCGGTGGACGACCGTGGCTGCGCGGGCGGCGTGGAACCGTTCGCCTGTTCACTCTCGCTCATCTTACGCTCCTGACCAAAGGCGCCCCACAGCGGGAGCGACTGCTCCAGCGCTGCGGGGCACACCGCATCGTGGGGAAACTACATCTGCTCGCTTGGGAACTCCATGACGTTCGATGTGGCCGCCGCATCGGCGATGCCCGCGCCATAGGCGATGATCTCCTCGGGCCGCACCATCCCCTGCGCCAACACGACCCCGCCAGCTTGCTGTACGGCGTTCTTCAGATCGATCGCCCACAGATGCTCGATCAACACCATCAACGCTGTAGAGCCGGGAGGAACATCGGCGGCGATGGCCTGGACGTCGGCGCTGGAGAGGCCAAAGTTGTGGTCGGCGAACCTTTCGGCTCCGACCTCCGCGCCCGCTTCCAGCCCTTCTTCTGTGCCCGTGACGCCGAATCCCATCAAGCCACCGACGATCGCACCGTACTCCTGGCGCTGATCGGGCGTCAGATCACTTCCGCCAAGTGAGATGACAGCGCCGCCCGTGGTTTTCTGGATGGCCAGGGCATCGAGCACGCGGATGTTCTCTTTCGCGCTGGCGTCGTGCAACGCACGAGCGATCTGTCCCTTGAGCTTGTCATTGTCTAGCCCAATGAGAAACAACTGGACAGGGCCGATAGCAACAGCCATGATGCGCCTCCTCTGGTGAGCGATTGTGCGTCTGGGCCAGCGACGAAGACGACCTCGGCGCTGCCCAGCGCAACCTTTCCTGCGCACGAATCCACACGAATTCATGCGAGACTCGTTCGACTGAGCCCCTCCTCAGCGTAGCCCGTCGGCGCCTCCACAGCCTCGCGCGTAGGGTCGGTCTGCGAGGTGAGCCACGCCCTATGCCAATGGGTGGGCGTGCGTTCGCGCAGAGCCACCCCGGTCAGATGGAGGGAGGGCCGCATCGGCGCCGTCACACAGCAGCGGTCGCCGCGACGATGCGCCCCGACTTGATCGCGGCGAGCAACGCCTCATAGTCGCGCTCCGTCTGGTCGGCGTACGCCCTGCCAAACGACGCGATGGCCTGGTCAAAGCTGTCGTTGGCGCCAAGATACGCCGCGATCTCGATGGCGGAGCCAGACGCTCGCGCGTGCGCCCGCGCCAGTGTGTGGCCGCAGATGCCCCCATACAGCGCCAGATTCGCGGCGGTGAGCAGTTCCACTTCGACGGAGGCTTTCATGTCGCGAAGCTGTCGCCAGTAGAAGTTGCGTCCTTGTGGCCCAGACATCCACCCCAGGAACATATCAGAGCTCGCCTGCATGAGTTCCAGTCCACTCACGACGCGCTCCCCCTGATGCTTATAACCACTCCCCGGTGGAAGCTGCGACTCCAGCACAGAGGGCTCTGCCTCCTTCACTTGCAGGAAGAGAGGGTCGTTCTCATCGCGTCCACTCAACAGCACGATGAAGCAGCGCGTGCCGACGCTCCCCACGCCGACAACCTTGCGGGCGACATCAATGATCTCGAAACGCTCGAGGACATGGCGCTGGGCGCCGCGCAGGGTCTGCGCGTACTGCTCGTACAGCGAGCGAATCTCGGTATCGAGCAGCTCCTCATTGACCCGCATGACCAGCGGCGGATCGTTGGCTATGATCCGATGGCCATCCACCACCTCTGTCAATTTTGCGTATGCTTGCATGCTATCGCGGGTGCGGGCTTTTGCCACCTGCTTTTGCGCTCGTTTCTTGGTCTGTTTGTCGCCGATGACGTCGAGGAGATTCTGGATGGTGACGTGGCTGTACCACACGTCCAGCGTGCGCATCTCGGCAAGCTCTGCCATATGCTCACGATAGGATCGCGCGGTGGCCTGCGTTGCGTTGCGGCAGTCGGCCTCAGCGAACCCATTTTGTCGTCCAGCGACGTATATGCTGGCGGCTAGCCGCTTGACATCCCATTCCCAGGGCCCGGGAAAGGTTTCGTCCAGGTCGTTGATGTCGAATACCAGGGTGCGCTCTGGCGAGGCGTACGCGCCGAAGTTGGAGCAGTGTCCATCGCCACAGAGCTGCGTCAAGATGCCGGTGCGTGGCGTCTGGGCGAGGTCATGGGCCATCACAATGGCTGACCCACGCAGGAAGGCAAACGGAGAGACACGCATGCGAGCGTAGCGAATGGGGACGAGCTCTGGCACGCGCGTGACGGCCTGCGCCTCCAGCAGCGCGATGGGATCCGCGCGATCGGGCGCTTCAGCCCAGAAGTCCTGGCTGTTCCGCGAGACCTTGGCGCGCAAGGCGCGTCCTCGCGCGCGTCGCTCGTCCACTGTCAGGCGGGCGTCGCCAACAAGCGACGACTCGTGTGGCGCTTGCCGTGATGTTGACTCACCAGGCGCATTCCTGGAAGCCTCCAGCGCAGTGACCTTCGTCGCCATGTTCTGCTCTCCTTTCGGCGTTTCTGGCACAGCGTCGCCTCTCTTCCTTTATCTGGTCATCAGGAGCCGATCGCCTGAGATTTTGACGCCTGGCTGCCGTACAGTGGTTGATTGGCCTCGCGCTCCCTGGCGCATAACCCGTTGACGTCAAGCGCTGGGTCACGACGCACAGTGCAAGGTAGAGGTAAGCTTTGTTACGGCCGTTTGAGCTTTCGCTACACGGCTCTGGAATGTCTGAAGTTGCGAACTCACCTGACCGACTTGCGCGCTGTCAGGGAGACCCGCGATGGTCGCCGCAAACTGGTCATTGGCGGTCTGGAGGTCTTTCAGCGCGGTGTCTCGACTACCCGGAAGCTGCTCCAGCTTGTTCAGCGCATCCGTCAGCTTCTGCTGAGAGGCCTTGACCTCGCCAACAGTGGTGTTCGTGCCGATGGTTGCCGCCTGTTTGAGCGATTGGTCGACATTCGCGAGGCGCTGACAAACCTGGCTGGAGGCGCCTGTTGAGGCGCCGGATCCGCTCGACGTGGAGCCGCCTCCAGTGGAACCGCAGCCCACGAGGAGCAGCAGCGACGCCACGACCAGCGCGAGCGCCATGCGCGTGTGAGGCGCCGTTGGATGAGAATACCTCCTGCTGGCTCCTTGCTTGTCGCCCACGCTCGCGTGTGTCGACGCCACATGGCGCACGTCATCCATGGCTGTCTTCCTTCTCCTGGCTGCGCCCGCGCAGGAACGCATCGCGCTCTCAGATGGTTCATGAAGCTAGAGGACAAACCGAAGCGGCTTGATGATGCGCTCGCTGGCCTTCACGTACCAGGGTCGCGCCTGCCACTTGTCCAGCGTCAATTCGAAGGCGTTCGACTTGTCTACCTCGAAGATGCGCTCCATCTGCTCCGCCAATGCAGGGCTGATGAGGACAGTGTTGATCTCGTAATTCCCAACCGAGCTCAGCCGATCGATGTTCGCAGTGCCAATCGTCGTTGCCTGGCCATCTATCGTACAGGTTTTGGCATGGATCATCGCGTGCTCGAAACCGAAGATGCGGATGCCACCGCGCAGGCACTCGGTGAAGTACGCATGCGACGCCCAGTCGGCGACGATATGGTTGGAGGTCCAGGGAACCAGCACCTGCACGTCCACTCCACGAGCAGCCGCTCGCTTGAGGGAGTCCAGCAGGACGTGGTCGGGGATGAAGTAAGCGCTGGTGAGCCGGATATCGTGATCGGCGGCGTCTATGCCATTGAGGTACATGTCGCGGATGGGAAAGGTCAGGCGCATGGCGTCATTACTGCGCACGCTCACCAGCGAGGCATAGCTGCGTTTGTAGCGGCGGTTGATTTGATCGGTGTGCGGAGCGTTGCGATTCCAGAACTCCACGAATGCCTGAGCGAGCATGGCCGCATCAGATCCGCTGATGCGCAGATGGGTATCGCGCCATTCCTTCGCGTAGAGGCTGCCGATATTGTAGCCACCGATGAAGGCCACGCGCCCATCGACGATGAGCAGCTTGCGATGGTCGAGCGCGTACCGGCGAGGCATCAACAGGTGGCGTGGTCGGTGGATCGCACGATAGCGTAGCGCGTGCAGTGGGGTGGGGAACTGCTTGAATGCGTGAGGCACGACGAGATTGCCAAACACGTCAAAGACCACATACACCGCAACGCCTTCGTCAGCTTTGCGGATCAGCCGTTCTTTGAACTCTCGGCCAACCTCATCATCTTTCCAGATGAAGGTCTCAAAGTAGATGCTCTCGGTGGCGGCGTCAATCGCGGCGAGCATCGCGTCATAGACATCGCGTCCGTACGTGTAGATGCGAAGCGCATTGCCATCGACCGAGACTTCAGGCAGCTCGCCATGAGGGAAGACCGCTGGGCCAGCGCGTCGCCGTCGGCCTCTATCCACCGCTGTGAGGACAGCAATGGTGACCACTTGCAGAAACGCCACCACCGCGAACACGACAGCCAGTACGCGGATGAGAAGGCGTGGACTGGGCATATGGAGCAGCCGCAGCCGCATGGTCGCTACATCGGCGAACCCGCGCATGATGTGTCTCCCCTGGCCTCGCTCTGACATCGCGTTCTGGGCGTGAGCGCCACGCCCGGTGTATTGTTCAGCACCAAATGATCACAGCCACAGGAGAAGCCGCCTCATGTGGCTGTGAATCCCGTTCGAAGCCAGCGCTCGCCAACTGGCGGCGGGCCACGGCTCCTTCCTGGTTGATGCCCGGGCAAAGGTGACAGCGCCAGGCATTGAGCGGCGAACCGCGCTGTACGCTGTAGGAAATCGGACGCTATTGGGCTGACTGGGATGCGCTGGTATCCGTGGAGGTCTGCGTAGCCGCGACCGTTTGCGCCTCGGCCGTCGCTTGCGCCTGGGCGATTTGCTCCCCACCACCCTGCTTCAACGCCTCCTGCAGCTTCTGCTCGGTCTCAGCCGGGAGCGAGGTCTGGAGAATCGTGCCGCCAAACTTCGCGATCTCGGGGACGACCTTATCAGGGGTCGACCGCCGCACCAGCATGAAAATTGCCGAGGTATTCGGTTGCAGGTCAGTGGCGACTTGCTTGGCGAATTTGTCGTCAATGCCATAGTCTGACAGCTTGGCAGAGAGCGCCCCCATGCCTGCGCCGAGCGCCAGGCCAAGGAACGGTACGAAGAAGAGCAAACCGATCAGCATGCCCCACATGCCACCCCATGCGGCTCCGGCTCCTGTCAGACTGGTGTTTTGGTGGAGCTTGATCTTGCCGCGTGCATCCTTCGTGACGTAGCACGCATCATCGAGATCGATCAGATAGTCTCGATTGAGTCGCCGCAAAGCGGCGAGCACCTCTGCTGCCCGATACTCATCGGGGTACTCGACAACGATGAGATTGCTCATAGCTTGCTCCTTGCGTCCACAGGTTGTCGGCTGGCGCCGACCCGTTCGCCACGCGCGTCGTCCCTGCGAACGCGCACGGGGCACCGACATTACTTCAGTTACTGCGTCGCCGCCTGCTGTGCCGCCGCTTCTTGCGCCGCCGCTTCTTGCGCCGCCAACTCCACGCTCAGCGCCTCCACATCAGCTTCAGGCACCAGGCCATCGCTGAGGACGCGCCCATGCGCTCTGGTGATGGTTTCCTTCAAACGGACGGCCCACGTGTGTTCGATCAGCGCGATGGCCGCCGAGCTGTTACGCGGTACCTCACCCGCGATCTCCTCGACATCCTCTGGCGAGAACAGGCGTAGCATGTCGCCTGCGATCGGGCCGAATGGCTTGGCCTGTTCCTCGCTGAGATCGCTCAGCTCTTGCGCCACAAGCTTCCCATCCATATCCTTCTGGATGAAGATGAGGTCGACGATGCGCATGACGCCCCGATCGCGCAATGCCTGCAACTCCGGCAGTATCTCGCCAGTGAAGTGATTGCCCTCAAACTCAATCACCATGTACTCCAGCGGCCCCATGGTCATGCTGCGCCTCCCTTGGCTCCCTTCGTGTGGAGCGCCGGACACATTCGAGTTCACGCGCCTTTCGCCCTGATCACCCTGATCACCCTGGCGAGCTCAGATCTGCTTGAGCAGTTCTGCCTTCTTTGCTGCGAACTCTTCGTCTGTCAGCACGCCCGCTGCTTTCAGCTCGCCCAACTGTTTCAGCGCTTCGAGAGGATCCCGCGTGGGCGCTGCTGCGTCTGACGGCGCAGAAGCCGCCGCTGGCGCTGGTTCCGCAGGTGGGGCTGGCGCATATTGTGGCGCTACATATTGTGGTGGCGCTGGTTGGGCCTGACCCATCGCCGCCTGCTGCTGCTGCAGGTCAGCGATCTGCGCGTTCTGATCCGCCTCCTGCTGCTGTTGTTCTGCAGACTTCGTTGCGGCGTGGCTGCCGACCATATAGGCGGCGCCACCAACGGCCGCCGTTCGCACCAATCGGCGGCCAACACGTGGGCGCATACGCATGTTCCTCGTCCTCCTCTACATCGCGTTCGGCGCATTCGGCGCGTTCGGCGCATTCGGCGCATTCGTCCTACATGGTGTTCCTCGTGCGGCTCCATCGTGACTTACATCTTGCCAGCGGCTTCGGCAGCACTGAAATATTCGGAGTGGCTGACCAGCCCGTAGATGATCAGGATGTCAATCGCGATGACGACTGCTCCGATCCAGGGCGCCGCTGGCAGGTAGAAGAACCAGCGAATCGCGCTGAACAGCGCGATGGCGATTCCCACCACTCGCCCAAACTTTCCGCCCACCATGAGGTCAGCGCCGGCATAGAACGCGATCAGCGCAAGGATGGTGTCGAAGATACCCCATATCCAGAGGTAGCCGCCGAAGGCGCCATACGTGTTGAGCGAGAACCAGGTGGCGTGCCAGAATTCCACGAGCGCAAACGTGAGCTGGAACCCGCCGAGCAGAAACATCATGATGGCGGCGAAGGTAACCAGCCCGGGACGGCGATCTAATGCCTTTGACATCTGTGACACGTATCTGCTCCTTGCTTGATTGCCTTGACTCCCCGCTCCTGGATGCTCACAACCTGAACGTGCTGCGAGTTCCTCCAGCGGTCTCCAGCGGTCTTGACAGCCTCCAACATCCGGAACCGGCCTGGGCCTCCAGGCGCACATTGAGCATAGGCGACTGTCGCGTCGCCTGCGCCGCACCCCAGACTTGTTCGGAGGGCAAGTTACACGCTACCTTGAGGCAGAGCAGGCGCCTCACCGGGGGGTGAGCGAGTAGCCGAGGGTTGAGCGACGCATGCCGGGGACGCCATCACGAATCTTCCCAGCGTCTCGGCATCGTCCGCGCCTCCACCGCATCAGCAGAACAGTGTCGGGACGCCGACGCACAGACAGGCCCGCGAAGAGCGCATACGCCCCATCGGCAGACAACATCGTGAGACTCGACCTCTGGCGAGGTTTGGACTACCCCAAAGGCGTACCCACAAACTCGACGAAGGGATACGTCCATCGGGCGGTGTCTTGTATTACACTTGGCGCGTAGCCTGGTATCGAACAGGCAAGCTCGTGGTATGCGAACATCGTGCGCGCTGGGGTTGGCGCCTGCGATATAAACTACGGTCGCTTGACAACGGCGCGGGGCTGACCATCTACTGTACCTGCCGTTATACGCGCCAGACTCGCCGTGTGGGTTGGGGATGGAACCTCTGCTTGGGCGCGAGCTGGTACATCAGGATCGTCGCGTGTTCGCCTTCACATGCGGTCGGCGCATTGGACGCCGATCGGGCAGATCACATCATCGTCTGCGTCTGGTGACACAGGCAGAGATGTCACGAAGGCTGAGCTTCCCTCGTGCCACCCGTCATCGCCGCGCCGCTGCGTCGTTCCCGGAGCCGCAGCCGACGCTGTAACGCGCTTGCCAAAGAGAGGAGAGGGGAATCATGAGCCCTGTCAGCGCGCGTTTCAATGCCGCGAAGGTAGCAATGATTCGTTCCCTGCAACGCCTGAGGATGGCCGTGTCGCCCTCGCTGGGCGCCACAAAGGCGAGCCGCGATGGCGTTTCCGGATCTGCGGCGCATTGGCGGGAGATTCCAGCGCTTCGAGGCGCGCCAGGGCGGCTACAGCGCTTGCCACAGCCATGGTTTACGCAGCCTACCAGAAGCGCTGTCATGGCCACGCTCCTGCTCTGCGCGGCCTTTTACGTCGCGGCAGAGATCGGGCTTGCGCTGCATTTTCCTGCGTCACTGGTCTATTTCGTCTGGCCACCGAGCGTCGTCGTGTTTGTCGCGCTGATGCTCACGCCCCCGCGCTACTGGTGGATGTTTGCGCTTGCATGCCTTCCCGTCCACATGCTCACGGAGTTGGGAAGCGTAGCGGCTCCACTCTCGTCGCTCCTCCTGTTCTACGGAGTCGTCTGGGTTCAGGCGCTCGTCGGCGTCTGGTGTGTCGATCACTTCACCACCCGGCCATTGCGCCTCACTACCCTGCGCGCATTGAGTGTGTTGTTGCTGAGCGGGGTAGCCGCTGCGTTGGCAGAGGCGCTCACGCTCGTAACGATTCTCGTGCTGACGGATCCCAGAGCCGATTTCTGGCCGACCTTCACCCAGACCATGTTCGCAGGCACACTGAGCATGGTCGTGCTGGCGCCAGCGCTGGTGATCGCTGGGAACTTGGTTCAGCGCGTGTGGCCCGCAGAGGGCGCGCCAGCGAGGAGCATGCGATCCAGCGGACGGATCTGGCTCACCAATACGCGCGACGGCCTCATTGCCTGGCTCCGAGCAAGGTCAGTCGCCCGGGTGACTGAAGCAAGCCTTCTGGCGCTTGCACTGCTGGTGATCGGCGTCGTGGCCTTTGGTGGGTGCATCTCACTGCCAGGCGCATTGCCTGCGCTGCTCTACACGGTGCTGCCGCTGTTGCTCTGGTCAGCGCTCCGCTTCGGCCTGGGGAGCACGAGTCTGGCGCTGTGCGGCCTGACGTTGCTCTCCATCGTGTTTGCCATCCACGGACGCGGCCCGTTCACCACGGGCTCGGCCACAGGTGATCTGTTCTCGTTGCAATTGTTCTTCATCGCCATCGCAGCGCCTGTGCTGGTTCTGGCGGTTCTCGAATATGAGCGCCATGCAGCCCAGGATGGGCTGGAGCAGAGCGAGGCGCGCTTTCGCGACCTGGTCGAGTCGCAGACAGATATGATTTGCCGCTATCTGCCCGATTCAACGTTGACCTTCGTCAATGAGGCCTATTGCCGAAGCCACGGAAGAACGCGCGAGCAACTCATCGGCACAGCGTTCCTCGATTTGATGGATGAGCCAGCGCGAGCGCAACATGCGCAGCGCATAGCAGCGCTGCTCGGAAGCACACACCCTTCTTTTGATGAACACGAGACGAGGCTGCCCGATGGCAGCATTGGCTGGCTGCAATGGATAGACCACACCATCCGTGACGCGGAGGGCAATGTTGTCGAGATTCAGGCCGTCGGACGCGACGTCACGTCCCAACGGCGGGCAGAGGAAGCGCTACATGAGAGCGAGGCACGTTTTCGGGCAGCGTTCGAGTCGGCTGCCACGGGCATGATGCTGGTCGACACGAGCGGCCGCCCGGTGCAGGTGAATCCCCCGCTGATGGAGATGCTGGGCTACTCTGAGGAAGAACTGCTCGCGCACACCTTTATGGATCTCACCTACCCTGATGACAAGGAAGCTAATATGTCGCTGTTCCATGCGAGCATGGCAGATGAGATTGACAGCTATCAGCTAGAGAAGCGGCTTATCCACAAGCAGGGACACGTTGTCTGGGCGGTCGTGAGCGCGGGGGTCGTGCGGGACGCCCTCAGACACCCCCTGTACGTCATCGGCCAGGTACAGGACGTTACTGAGCGCAAACAGGCCGAGGAAGCGCAGCGCGCGAGCGAGGAGCGCTACCGCGCAGTGGTGACGAACTTCCCGCGTGGGGTCGTACTGATCTTCGATGACGAGTTGCGTCATGTCTTCGCCGATGGACAAGGATTACCTGACATTGGGCTCTCGAAGGATGCGGTTGAGGGCAAGACCCTGTGGGAGGTATTCCCGTCAGGACTTTCAACCGCCCTGGAGCCGAGGTATCAGGCGGCGCTGATCGGCGAGCACGCCGCGTTCGACCTCACCTGTGAGGGGCGCATCTATCAAACGCAGGTGTCGCCTATCCACTACAGCGGCGCTACAGCAGGCATGGCGATCATGCAAGATGTCACCGAACAGCGCCAGGCGGAGGTGATTGCCGAGCTCGACCACGCCAAATCGGCGTTTTTCAACAATGTCAGCCACGAGTTCCGCACTCCGCTGACGTTGATGCTGGCGCCCACGGCGGAGGCCCTGGCAGACCGCATCGCGCCATTGCCGCCACGCCAGCGCGAGCGTTTGGAGTTGATCCAACGAGGCGCATTGCGTCTGCACAAGCTGGTGGACACCTTGCTCGAATTCTCGCGCATCGAATCCGGGCACATCCAGCCCACGTATGTGCCAACAGACATCGCGGCGCTCACCGCTGATCTCGCCAGCATGTTCCGGTCGGCGGCCGAGCGAGCGGGATTACGGCTGATCATCGACTGTACGGCGCTGGATAACCTCCCGCAGCCCGTCTACATGGATCGAGATATGTGGGAGCAGATTGTCCTCAACCTGCTCTCCAACGCCCTGAAATTCACCAACGAGGGTGAGATCACCGTCACCGTGCGGGTAACTGGGGATCACGGCGACCAGGCGCAGCTAGAGGTGCGCGACACCGGTGTGGGCATCCCACCTGATGACCTTCCGTACATCTTTGAGCGCTTCTATCGCGCGCAAAATGCCCACACACTCGCCAGTGAAGGGACGGGCATCGGGCTAGCGTTGGTGCAAGAACTGGTACGGCTCCATGGTGGTACGGTGCAAGTATCGAGCATGCTGAGCAAGGGGAGCGCCTTTACGGTCACGATCCCGGTGGGCGCCGCCCACTTGCCTGCCGCTCACGTCAAGCGCCACGAGGACGCGCGGGACGTTCGCGCGCGGCCCATAGGCATATCACATGCGGCTTTGTTCGCCAATGAAGCGCGCCTGCAATTGTCCGACCCTCCACTGACGTCCCTTGGGTCTGCGGTTCCATTGCCAGGGGTTGCGGCATGGGACGGGAACGCCGCTGACGCCGAGCCGTTAGCTGCTACCGCAACCAGTACGGGCGCTACCGACATTATGGGAGCGGGTGGGGCGCGCTCGGCCTCGTCCGCAGCCTTCGATGGACGCGCTACGATCCTCGTAGCCGACGACAACCCCGATCTTCGCACCTACCTCGCTCGCCTGCTGAGCGACCGCTGGAACGTGCTGACCGTATCGGATGGGCGGGCTGCGCTGGCTGCTGCCAACGCGCAGCCGCCAGACCTCATCCTGGCGGATGTGGTCATGCCTGAACTGCATGGTTTCACGCTGGTCAGCGCGCTGCGGGCCGCTCCTCGAACCAAAGCGCTGCCCATCATCTTACTGTCAGCGCGAGCCGGAGACGAGGCGACCGTCGAGGGCTTGCAGGCGGGCGCCGATGACTATCTCGTCAAACCTTTTTCCGCCCGGGAGCTGCTCGCTCGCGTGCAGACGCACCTCGACCTGGCACAGGCGCGCAAGGAGGCGGCTGCACGCGCCGCGCAACTGGACGCCATGTTCGAAGCGATGGCCGACGGTGTGCTGGCGCACGATCGCGAAGGGCGGCTGACGCGCGCCAACCGCGCGTATTTCGACATCCTGCGGCGTCAACTGGAGCTGGAGCATCAACACGGTGATCTCGACAACCTGGTAGCGCATCCCGTGGAGAGGGAACGCTTTGTCACGATCCGCGAGGAGTCTGGTCGAGTCATTCCTCAACAGGAATGGCCAACGGAACGGGCGCTGCGGGGCGAAATGCTCACCGGGACGAATGCTGTTGACGTCTTCTCATGGAACGAGGCCGGAGAGGTTCTGCAACTGAATGTTTCGGCCTCGCCCGTCCGGGACAGCGCCGGACAGATTACCGGCGCTGTGGCGGTCTACCGCGATGTGACAGCGCGTCGCCAGCTCGAGCGGCGAGTGGTGGATCAGGCGAACCAACTCGAAGCCGTGTTCAATGCGATGACCGATGGCGTATTTGTTCTAGATGCACATGGCGGCCTAACCAGCCTCAATCCTGCGGGACAGCGGCTCTTTGGATTGACGCGCAGCGCCGACGCAGCGTCGAGGCCCGCCGCGCGCGCGGCGGCGATCGACCTGCGAGACGCTGACGGCCAACCACTGGCTGCGGTGGATCTGCCAAGCGCACGCCTGTTGCGTGGCGAGATCATAGCGGGAGACACGGCGCAGACCTTGTGCCTGCGCGACCACGATGGCTCCGAGCATACCGTCAGCCTCACCGGCGGACCCCTGCGCGACACCGTGAGTGGAGCAGTTGTCGGCGCAGTTGGCGTCTTCCGTGACATCACCGCGCTCCGACAGACTCAGGCGGCCCTGACCGATCAGGAGCGCCTGTTCCGCACGCTGGTCGAGAACTCGCCCGACATCATCTCGCGCTTCGATAGCGACCTGCGCCACCTCTACGTGAGCCCGTCGTCAGAGGCGTTGACTGGTATCCCAGCGGCTGCGCGGGTGGGCAAGACCTATACGGAGATTGGACTTCCAGAGGCCGCGTTTGCGCCGTGGGAGGCTGCGCTGCGACAGGTCTTCACGTCGGGCCAGACCCAGACGTTCGAGACCGGATACCATGTCATGGGCCATTCGCGGCGTACATCGCGGGTGACGTATATTCCGGAGCGCGCTGCCGATGGGCGCGTGGAGTCGGTGCTGGGCATCACCACTGACATTACCGAGCTGAAGCAGGCGGAAGAAGGATTGCTGGCAGCCACGGCCGCCGCCGAAGCCGCGCAACGCGAGGAAGAGCGCCGACGACACGAAGCCGAGCGCCGCGAGCAGATCGCTGAGAGTCTCCGTGACGTCCTCACGCTCCTCAACTCCGATCGGCAGGTAACAAATATCCTTGACCACATCACGCGGCAGGCTGGGCAATTGCTCAGTAGCGACGCAGCCGCGATCTACATGGCGGATTCCGATGTCGACCAGAGCAAGAGAGTTGAGAACTGGACGGCTCCGAGGGCAGTCGCAGGTCAAGATTCGCTGGCGCTTCAAGCGGCGTTTGGTCTTCCCACGGCGCTCATCTCCTCAAAGGGGCGACGCCAATTGAACATCGGAACCACCGCTGTGCGCAGGGCCATGGCCATCCGGCGACCAGTCGCCGTCGTGAAGCCTCCGACCTCCACGACTTCGCGCAGGCGCACGAACCAGTCACAGACAGACCCGTTGGGGCCGCCTGAGCGGGGGAAATGGGCCAGCGACGTGGCGCCAGGCAGTATCGAGATACGCGAGGGAGCGCTGCCCGCGCCCTACCACGCGCTGCTGGCGATCCCAATCGTCGCCCAGGGGCGCGCCTATGGCAGCCTGTTGCTGCTCTACGCCGCGCCGCGCCGCTTTACGACGGATGAAGTCGCGTTGGCTGCGGCGTATAGCGACCAAATCGCGCTGGCGGTAGCGAATGCGCACCTGCAAGATCACATCGGGCGAGCTGCGGCAGAGGCCGAACGCAATCGGCTGGCGCGTGAGTTGCACGACACCGTGACCCAGGAGATCTTTACAGCCAGCATGGTAGCCGAGGCTATCCCAAGGGTCTGGGGGCAGCACCAGGACGCGGCTGAAGCACAGTTGGAGCACCTCCATCAACTGACGCGCAGCGCCCTGGCCGGGTTGCGGGCCTTGCTGCTCGAACTGCGCCCTGCGGTACTCGAAAAAAAGACGCTCGCCGACCTGTTAGACCAACTGCGCGAGGTGATGGCGATTCGCACGCACGCGCCGATTGCATTGGCCATCTCTGGTGACTGCCCACCGATGCCGATGCCCGTCAAGATCACCTTCTATCGCATCGCACAGGAAGCGTTGATGAATGCCATCAAATATGCGAACGCGCGCAACATCACCGTGCGCCTGCGCTATCGCCAGGCCGACGAGGCCATCCAGCTCGATATTCAGGATGATGGGCAGGGATTCGAAGCGGGCGCCACTCCAGCGGGACATTTCGGAATCGGCATGATGCGCGAGCGCGCACGCGCGGTCGGCGCGACGCTGCGCATCACGAGCCAGCGCCAGCGTGGCACACATATCGCCCTCAAGTGGCGTGAGAAGGGGGAGGACTCGCCCGCTGGCCGCACGTACGCCACCACGGGCCGCGCCAGGCGTGGAGCGGAGCGGTAAGCCGCGCTGGTCGCCGCTGAGCGCTAATCTGCTCAATGCTCGCGGTTGGCTGGCGCCTCACCAGGCCCATCCGTATTCAGCAAACCAAGCGCACGAGCGCGAGCGACTGCCTGTGTTCGCCGGTGGACATCCAAAGCCGCGAAGATGTTGCTCACATGGCGCTTGGCGGTAGAGAGCGCAATCACCAGGGCGCGCGCGATGTCGTCGTTCGATGCGCCATCGGCAATCAGGCGGAGAACTTCGTGTTCGCGCGGGGTCAGTGCGGGAACGGGCTGGTTGGTAGAGCGCCTATCCGAGCCAGTCACTGCCGAAGGATTGATGTACCTGCGGCGCTTTGGTTGCGCGGCTGGTGAAAAGGCATTGAGGAGTCTGCGTATGTAGGGTTGAAGCGCATCTTCCTTCGCCACGCGCCCACGTCTGCCCGCCGCAGCGCGGTCCGCACGTTCCGTTTGTAGCAACCTCAGCAGACGCTGAATGGTTGGCCCGCCCTCGATGAACGGGCGGACAATTCGCTGGCGGCGCCCTAACTCGACCGCCCGCTGAAGCGCCACGAGAGCGGCAGGCGTGTCGTCAAGGGCAGCGCAAGCGGCGGCTCGCAGCACCAGAGTCTCCAGCAGCCGAGCGACCCGCCCGCCAGCGCCCGCCGCCTGCTCCAGGGTGTTCAGCAGCGCCAGGGCATCACCAGCGCGGTGCTCGGCCAGATGCAGCCGCGCCAGAACGAAATCTTCTGACTCACGCACGAATGCCGGAGGCTTCACCGTGTTCGTAGGCGCAGTGTCCTGGGCGCGCCTGAGGTCGAGCGCCCATGCGGCTGCCCACTCGACATCGCCTTGCAGCAGTCGCAAGTGTGCCTGATGCATGCGCGCCTGGTGGCCCGCCCATACCCAGAGCGCTGTACGCTCCGTCTGTTCTCCCTCCCATAGCGCGGTACACTGCTCCATAGCCTCCTGTGCGGCTTCTGGGTCTCCCAGAGCAAGCTGCGCATGCGCAAGTATGGAACACGCCTCGATCAGACTGACGCCAGGATCATCGCCCAGTACCATGCCTTGACGCAGGGGATCAACCGCTGGCTCAAATTCACCGCGCTCGTAGAGTACCTGCCCTCGTATCAGGTGCAGGCTCGCCGTGAGCGCATCATCACCAATGTCTGGCAGGCTTTGAGAGACCTCTGTGCAGAGCGAGAGCGCAGCGTCCAGGCGTCCCTGGAGCAGCATGGTGAGGCCCAGATACAGCATGGTGTATCTCACGTAGAAGCGGTTCCCCTGGGCCAGGCTCGCGCGCATGAGGGGCTGGAGCGTCCGACTCGCTTGCCGCACATGGCCATCCAGGGCATGGTTGATACCCACGCAGAGCGTGATGAGCTTCTGGAACTCGTGATCGGGTGGGAGCGCGGCGGACGCGTGATGCAACGAGGCGATCAACTCCTGTGAACTGGCCTCACCCATGAGGGCGTCAACAGCCGTGCGGAGCGCCAGCATCTCCGCCTGGAGCATGGAGAGTTCGGCTGGAGTGAGGGAAGGTTCTGCGCGTGCGATGGCCTGCTCGGCATCGCGAAGACGGCGTTGGAACCCCACACGTTCGCCCATCACAAAGAGGGTATATGCATAGGCCACGCTCAGGCGAGGTCGGTCGCGCACCACGGCGCCGGGCAGGCGCTCCAGCCGATCGCGCAGGAGCGCGATGTCCCCGCTCGCCAGGGCAGACGGAATATATGCTGCGACTAGCTCGGCGGTATGCGCTACCTCCAGCTCACTGGCGGCAAAGGCATAGTCCATGGTATCGAGCGCCAGCCCATGCGTTTCACACCAGGCGCCGGCCCGGGCGTAGATTCGTGGCTCCAGTCCGGGGTATCGTTGTCGGAGGCGCCGCCGCATCGCTTCCGCGAAAAGTGGATGAAGGCGATACCATCCGCGTGGGTCACCCAGCGGCGTGATGAAGAGGTTGGCGCGCTCCATCTCTTCCAGCAGTTCCTGACCATGCTCGGAGCGCGTTACGGCATCGCAAAGTGAGCCGCTCAGGCGATACAATGGGGAGATCGGGAGCGCAAACGTGTAGAGGTGCGAGGGCATGTGCTTGATGACCTCTTCGACGAGATACTCAAAAATGTGGCGATTCTCGCCGTTGAACGCAGCGACCCACTCACGGGGATTCGCTTGCTCCCGCAACGACAGTGCGGCAAGTTGCAACGCGGCCACCCAGCCCTCCGTGCGCGCATGCAGCATGGTTATCTCCTCATCCGAGAGGCCCAACTCGACGTGCCGGTTGAGGAAAGCGCGGGTTTCCGCACGCGTGAACTGCAGATCCGTCGCTCTCAGTTCAAGGATGCGATGGAGTTCCCGGAGCGCAGCCAGCGGCAGCGGTGGCATGGTTCGGCTTGCCAGCGCCAGATGGACGTGAGGCGACAGTCGCCTCACGAGATTGGTGATCGCCGTATGGCGTGCGTGGTTGTCGGGTCTGAGCATGTGATAATCGTCGAGGACGAGCAGTATCGGCGTAGGAGCCCTGGACAGCGCAGCAGTCACCGCAGGGAGCATGACATCCACCGAGCGGGCGCGATCATCTCCAACGCACAGAGACGCTGTATCCAGCAGACCTGGCACGGCGAGATTGAGCGCGTCAGTTACGCGTGTCCAGAAGTGGATCGGGTCGTTGTCGTGCTCAGTCAGCGACAGCGATGCAGTGGGCAGGCGCAGTGTTTCGATCACCTGCGAGAGCAGCGTTGTCTTCCCGAATCCCGCAGGAGCGCTCACTACCGTCAGTGCACACTCCATCACCGCTTTCGCCAGTCGCTCGACAGCCGACGTGCGGATGAAGAGAGAGGAACGCGGATCTGGCGCATGTGGTTCGGCGATAGAGAGGTGTGGACGAGTGGTCAGCGTCTCTCTGAGCCGCCACGACCGGAGATCTGCAGGCGCTTCAGTTGGCATCTCTGGCGTTCGCGCAATCCGCTGACTGAGCTTGGCGGCGATTGCGTGCAGGCGACCGAGGGTGATGTCCCGCGCCTTGCCGAGATAGGTCTCGTAGGGCCGATCGCGCCCACGGCGGAAGGCATACCAGTAGTCGGCGCTCCAGCGCCGCTTCTTCCGCGCGGTGAAATGTCCACTGGCATCCTCGAAAGCAAAGGTCCGCGCCGACTCAAGCCACCGGAACCAGGCGTCTGATTCGGCTGGAACTTCGTCGCGGTTGCCGTCTGCATGCGGCGTGATGATCAGGACGCCAGCTCGAATAATCGGAATGAATCTGGCCATGTTCCCGCCCCACGCTCCCCTGCCGAATGAGGCGCTGCATTCCTCGCGCGGTGATTCCCTGGGTCCCTTCACCTGCGAGCGCTCGCCAATGGCGCTGCCCCCTCACAGCGCGTTGCGCAACGACGAGCGCATTCTGCTTATCTGCTACCTCGCCTCCCTGGAATCATTGCGCATGGAAAACACGCCGATGAAGATGTCCGCATCGTTGTCATACGATGGCGTCCTCGACGTCGTACCCACTATACCTGCCGAGGTCTATGCTCGCCCTGAACCGCAGGCCAGTCTCTATGGTGAGTCATTCCCTCGCGTGCCATTGGCCTGCATGACGTTGGGGCGTTGGCGTATTCTACCGCCGACGCTCGTGATGCGTTGCGCTGCCCAGCGGCTGACTGATGAGCTTGCCCAACCCGCCGCAAGCGCATCAGTCTTTCCGAGGTTGGGCAAGGTCAATGAGGGTATTTGAGGAGGGGCTGGCGCCGCGCGTGTGTCTCGACGAGACACGTTCCCACGCCATATCCGGCCTCGAATGGATGCCTCCATGGCGCCCTGGTCGCAGTGATGGCGCCGCAGGAACGTGCGGCCCCGATCCATTGCCAGGCGCCAGTCCTCAATCCTCAATCCTCACGAGATTGGCGCTGATCGCCGTTCAGCGAGGCGGCATACGACCTTCTGCCTCGCGTACCTGATCGAAATACACCCTCTTGTGTATGCGCTTATGGTAAACAACTGTCTATACTAAAGGCTAGTCCACGTGGTTGCCTTTCCCTAGGGCTAGCCAAGACCAGGATTTTGTGGTGGTATGCCGATGGTGCGCACGCCGCCAATGCGAGCAGCGTGAGTCGTTGCAGAGCGCCAGGGAACGATGCCCAGTTCTCAGCCAACAACAGGGCGCGAGGGCGCGCCCGAACGACGTGAACCTCCGCAAATTGTGTAATCTGACGCTGTGGTTGTCAAGGCTGCGGTGGTGTCACGCTGTAACCGCTCTTGCGGTGTCCTCGCGCAGAGCGGTTGGCCTGGCCGCAGGTCACGGGATCCACTCGCTGTGCGGTGGTTTCCGCAAGGATGGGCAAGGGCGCAGCATGTGCGAGATGCATGATGGCTGACCAGCCAGCGTCATCCTCCTGGAGTGGGATGCGTCGCTTCATCCATCATCCAAGAAGATAAGGACACGTACAGTTCACGGGTAGCCATCATCTGGCTGGTGGCTCACGAGCGCATTCCCAGGCGCGTCATCCGGTCGTCGTGTGCAGGGCGACCACAGCGATAGCGCAGCCGCTCACCCAGGAGGTCCACACATGTCCGACCACCCCTCGCATGCCCAGCTCGCGTCTGCGACGACCACGCGGCTGGCTCGCAAGCCACTCTCGCCGCCCAATGGCGAACCTACACTCGATACGAGACGACTGGATCAGTCGACATCAGCGCATACGCCAACCCCGACACGGGTGCTGGTCGTAGATGATCACATTGTCGTGCGTAACGGTATCGCCTTCTCGCTGCTTGCCTACGACGATATGGAAGTCGTTGCGCAGGCAGGCTCAGGCGAAGAGGCGCTGCGCTTGTGCGTCGAGAGCGCCGAGAGCGAGCAGGCGCCCGACGTTGTGCTCATGGATCTCATGATGCCTGGAATGGGTGGAGTGGCCACGATTCGCGCACTCCACGCGGAGTATCCGCAGGCGCAAGTTATCGTTCTCACCAGCTACCAGGAGGGCAATCTCGTCGAAGAAGCGCTCCAGGCGGGGGCGATTGGGTACCTCTTGAAAGACGTGTCGGTCGAGGATCTGGCGAAGGCAATCCGTCTGGCGGTACGCGGCATGCCCATCCTGGCGCCAGCGGCCGCTCAGTCGCTGGTGCATTCCGTAACACGCCGTCCGCCGGCGATTGGGCATGATCTGACCGAACGCGAGCGCGAGGTTCTGGCGCTGTTGGCGGAAGGCTTATCCAACCAGGCAATCGCCGAGCGGCTGGTCATCACACCGGCAACGGTAAAATTCCACACGCGCAGCATTCGCTCCAAGCTGGGCACATCCAGCCGCACCGAGACCGTCGTCCTCGCACTCAACAACCATCTCGTCCCTTCCGCCACATGAGATCGCATGAAGTCGTATGAACAGGAAGGCGCGCGTGGCAGCCGCATGACGGACTGCCGCTCGCGCCTGTTTGGTGTTCGCGCCGTCTTCCGCGTCATACGGGTTTGCCTGGCGCGTCTCACCTTTTGATGAGGCCCGTAATCCTCTTACGGGTGAAGCGAATACTATCCCAGAATACGCCCCCACGCCTATAGTCTGTCGCGTCACCCTCGGATACACTCACCTGGAGCATTCCTTGAGCGAGCGACGCCGACGTGTACTGACATGCGCAGATGAAGGATGTCGTGAGGCGTCGTCGGCCAGCAGTGTGGCGTGGGCGCCTGCGGCGGGAACCACCTTGCCCTGACGTTCCCGGAGAACAATGTCTACCGCACGACGTTGCTAGCGGCGCCGCTCGATGTTCTCATGCCAGATCAGGCAAGGAGAGCGCCTGGATCGCCACCTGCGGACGGCGCATGCCGAGAACGGCTGCGCGTACGCCCTCCGGTCGCGAGCGCCGGTCTCACCACTCCAGCAGGGGCAGCGCCATGGGTAATACCGAGAAATATCTCCGAGCGCAATGGCGTGCGGATTTGTCGCGAATCGAGGCGCAGATCGAGGACCTGAGGATTAGAATAGACGCCCAGTCCCAGAAGCTGCGCGCCAGCCTGTCTGCGGAGGTGGCGGCGCTGCGCTCCGACCTGGCGCGGCTCGAATCTGCGGTGGAAGCTGCTGGCGCTGACGAGCAGGCTCGACAAATCGCAGCGCAGATCGAGGATTTGCGAGCCAAGGGGGACGCCGCGTATCAGTTATTGCAGTCGGAGATGGGAACGCAGCTCGATCCTACGGACACCGAGATCAGGCGACTTCAAGCCGTCGAAGCGACCACCAGCGGAGACGCCAAAGCGCGAATTCAAGCCCACATCGTTCGACTTCAATCCACGCAGGCCGCCGCGCAAACCAAGCCACACGACGCAGACAGGACAGAACAGCCGGACGATGAGCCGTGCTGACCTTATGTGGAGGACAACACCGCCATCGAGTCGAGCGCCAAACTAGCCCTCGAAATGCATCTTTCGCGCGGGCTTTCGATCTGGGTCGTCGCCTATAGTGGAATTGCCGAATCCATGGGCGCCCGAACGACGCGCCAGGCATCCGCGCGTGTGTGTTCGTTCGCTCGCTCGTTCGCTCGCTCGCTCGCCAGGAGCGTTCATCCGCCATCTGGACAGCGCGCAAACGTGTGTAGCACGGCGTCCACCATGTGTCCAATGTGACCGCATCTCGAAGGAGGCATCCACCATGTCAGACACACACATAGAGCCGACGAGCAGCCGGCCGAGCGCCGCTACGTCAACGACTCCTCGCGCGGCTGGCTCTGGCGACGAGCCAGCGCAGCTTGTCCCATCGCAGATCGTCGATGCAGTTCAGTTGGATTCCGGGCATGGAAAAACCGTCATCGCCGATAGCGTTGTCGCGAAGATTGCCGGAGCGGCCGCGCGCGAGATCGAGGGTGTGCATGACCTCGTCCCGCTCGGCACGGGCGGCGCCATCGCCGGTTTCGCCGGACGCCTCGCGCGTAGCGACCAGCGCGCTACCGGAGTAAACGTCGAAGTGGGGCAGCGCGAGGCTGCGGTCGATCTCAATATGCGAGTGGAGTATGGCGTCAGCATTCCACAGGTCGCCGAGGCCGTACGCCAGAACATCGCGGAGCGTGTTCGGGGGATGACAGGCCTGGTCGTCAAAGAGGTGAATATCAATGCCGCCGATCTCTACTTCCCTGATGAGGAGGTCGTCGCGCAATCTCGCGTTGAATAGAGCGACCTTGTGAAGAAATCGGACACGCAACGTCACGCCTCTGCTGGAACGGAGCAGGGCATGTCACATGCCGCCGTCAGGCAGCCCAGGCAGTCCACTGCCTCACCTGAGACGACTGAATCGGCTGAATCGCCCACGCAACGAGACAGCGAACGGTCGCAGCGAGCGCCAGCGCGGTCGAGCGATCTCGCGCTCGCCAGCGCCGCAGCGCAGGCCGTCCGCATGGCGCCAGGCGTGGTCGAGCTGAGCCCAGGGCTGTACGCGCCCGTAGCGACGTACGGCCCGGGGGAGCGAGTAGTCGGTATCGTCATTCACCACTCGGCGCCAGAACAGATCGTCGTCGAGGTTCATGTGGCGCTCAGTGAATCAGCGTGTGAGGCCGCCGCGAAGGATGCGATTGTCGGCAAGGACGCCACCCTGGAAACGGCTCCAGGCGATGCGGAGCGGCGTGACCCCATACGTGAGATCGCCAGTCACATCCGCGTCGCTGTGCGCGAGGCTGTCCGGAGTGTCGCGCCTCAGGTGTTCGCCCAGGTTGACGTCTTCATAGACGATTTGCGGTAATACGACGAAGCGCCTGCGTGTTTACCTGCGGTCAGGCGCCTCTTGCGCCGATGGCGCGCACTGGAGGTCAACAAGCAGTATGAGTACCTTCAATCGCATCTTCATGACGCTGCTCGGCCTCATCATCTTCGCGTTCGGCGTCATACCCTTTCTGTTGCTGACTGGCCTCGTCACGCCAGGCCGCGGGTATCTGCGCGACATTCTCGCGCTCTACAATGCGTGGCGCGCTGTCGCCCTGCTGCGCGGCGCCACGACCAATATTGCGGTGCTGGTCGCCCTCATTCTGATGGTCATAGGGCTTGTGCTCATCGTCCTGGAGCTGCTGCCCTTGAGACGGGTCTTCTCCCAACGCACTGAGACGAAACAGTACGTCGTACGGGATGACGCGCTCGGGCAGGTGACCCTGGGACGCTCGATGGTGCGGGACTTTGTACGGCATGTCGCGGAGTCCGTGCCAGGGGTGGTGCAGGCGGAGCCCGACGTGCGAGATGCGGCGGATGGGCTTCATCTCTCGGCGCGCGCCTCGCTTGCCTGGGATGCCGATGCGCCAGCCGTAGGGCAGCTCCTCCAGGAGCGCATCAAGGAATCGGTGCAGACCCAGCTTGGGCTGCCTGTGGCGTCAGTGCAGGTGATAGCCCAGTCAGCGCCAGTGGTCAAGACACCGAGTCGTCGCGTGGCGCGGGTGGCATAGCAACCCCATCCACGAGCTGCTGTGCGAGGCGGTCACGGGCATTGAGCACACACCTTGAGAGGCGAGAACCGTTGACCGAGGGAAGTTGGCCGAGTTCGGATGCAGCCCGAACGTCTACCAAAGGAATGTACAACTATGTGGTCAGCTCAGGCTCGTGGTCTTGTTGTCGGCCTGGCGCTCGGCATCGTCTGGATGTGGCTGGGTTTCGGGGCTGCGCTGCTTACGGGCGCCCTCGGCCTCGTCGGCTGGTTCGTTGGCGCGGCGCTGAGCGGCATCACCGCCGGCACAATCAACGTATCCGACCTGTGGAGCGCCTTGCAAGGGCGGCGCGCTGAGTCGTAACGGCGCAGCAGGCCCAGCGTCGTGTTGCCATCTAGCGCCATCACGCTGTGGCTCTTCTGAAGGGAACAGATGGAACAGTTGGTACGGATGGAAGGATGCGCGACGGCCTATCGAGCGCCCAGCATCCCAACCCTCGCTCGAAGGAACAGCG
>DATAED010000299.1:0-1814 GCA_036258195.1 Ktedonobacterales bacterium | reverse complement strand
CGCGCTGAAGGTCAGCCCGGTGGGCGTCTTCGCCAGGATGGGCGTGAAGCTGACGCTGGCGCCGATGACCTGCCCCGCCGAGGCGCTGGCCGCCCGCAGCGAGATGAATCCCACCTGCTGCGCCCCCGGTGACTGCATGATGCGGTAGACGCCGCGCCGCCGCTTGCGTGTCTCCTCGGCGATGCGCAGCCGCGCCAGCATGCCCTCGGCGCGGTCGGCGTAGTTGTCGAGCTGCAGCGTCAGGCTGATGTCGCCGCTGACCGTTTCGCGGTAGCGCGTCTCGGCGATCCAGAATTGATTGACGCCCGGAGTGGGGGCGCCCGTGAGGCGCAGGCCGCGTGTCGCCAGCTCTGGCGTGAAGAGATTGCCATCGGCGCGCACATGGCTCAGCGGGATGCTGGCGCCGTTGGCGTCGCGCACGCCGCGCAGCGTCATCTCCACTTTGTCGCTGGGCTGACTGAAAGCGGCCAGCCAGGCGTTAGCGATGGCGGTGGCCTGCGCCAGTGTCAGCGGCAACCGCCCCAGCGAGCGGCGCAGCTTGCGGCGGCGAAAGGGCGCGCTTCCCTGCGAGCCATCGGCGTTCAGGCGCGCATCGCTGACCGAGACGACGCCCGGCCCGAGCCGCGCATCGACATATGCCACCTGCACGACGTTGTAGGCGCGCTCGGTCGAAGGCGCCACGCGCCAGCTTGCGATGTCGTCGCCGACGGCGAGATAGGTGGTCGTGCTCACGTCGCGCTGATGCGCCTGAAGCTGCCAGGTCGGGAAGCCCGCGGGATCACGGTTGTGTGGGTGATCGTAGACCGTCCAGGTGTAGTCGCCGAGCGCGCCCATCAGCTCATGCAGGATCTCCTCCAGGTTGTAGCCATCATAGGCAGGCGCGAACGCGGCGGTCGGCTGGTCGGGCAGCACCGCCGATTGATCCTGATCGAGCGGCAGCCACGCCGCGCGCCGCGCAAACTCCGCCGCGATGATGCCCTGCGCGGTGGTGGGCGTGGTGTAGGCCGCGTCGTCGGGATCATCGCGCAGCGCGGCGCCCGCGCCCAGCGCCAGCAGCGACAGGTAGTCGCCCGCGCGCTCATCCATCACCAGCGCGGGATCAGCCCACTCCCCGGCGAACGCGGTGAAGGGGCCGTCACATAGGCAGATGCGCCCGAACATCGCCAGCTCCGGGCGTGGCAGCCGCGCATCCTCCAGCTTCAGCGCGCAGGTCAGATCACCGAAGCCACCGGGCGCCACCGTCGTGTATTCCAGCGCCTCGATCCGCTCGCCATACTCCTGCACGATCAGCGGATAGGCCGCCGATGGCGCTGTGTACGCATACAGCGCGAGATTGCTCCGCAGCATCGGCCCACTCTCCCTCCCTCCAGCTTGCACCGCGCTCAGCCGCGCGTCACAGCCCTGCCATGCGCGTCAGCCCACCCGGTCGCCGCCACGCGCGGTTGGCGGCCTGGTCTTGCGCCGCGCCCCACGCCTGCAGCGCATCGTGTAGCGTCGCCTGCTCGGCTCCTACCAGCGCCAGAAGCTCGTCTGGCGTCGGCTGATCGGCTCGCAGCATCAGCAGCGGCGTCGGCCTGACACTCAGCGACCCCACGGCGCCCCATGCGCTCCCCGCCGCCGGACGCTCCGCCGCTTGCGTGGCCGTCGGCGCCTGCCGTGCTGGTTTCGGCGTGTGAGCTGCGCGATGTGATGTGCGCTTGTGGCCGGCTCGCTTGCCCACCCCAGAGTCGCGTCGCGTGCGTCGCGGCTTCCCGGCGCCCGTTGGTCGGATGCGCGCCATCATCTGCCTCCTGTCGTCGTCACGCCCACTACCG
>DATAED010000298.1:0-3216 GCA_036258195.1 Ktedonobacterales bacterium | reverse complement strand
GAGGATGTGACGCTGTCCGAGTCATGGGAGGGCGACGACTTTGTGCTCGCCATCTCGGGCACGATGCGCGAGACCAGGGTTTTCGTCGAAGATCTGCGCCTCACCCGAACCATTTCGACCCGCGTCGGTGAGCGTAGTCTGAGGCTGCACGATCGCGTCGAGAACCGGAGTAGCGTCCGCTCGCCGTTCATGCTGCTCTATCACGCCAACGTCGGCTTCCCCGTGCTGGATGAGCACGCGCGCCTGGTCGTCGCCGACCGTGAGGTACAGCCCAAGGACGAGCATTCGCGCGCCCATCTGGCGGAGTACAAGACCTACGGCCCCCCGGATCCCAATTGGTTCGAGCAGAACTTCTGGCATGATGTCCAGCCGAATGCGGCGGGTGTCTGCGCCGCCGCCATCGTCAACGAGCGCCTGAACCTGCCGTTTGGACAGGGTCTCGGGCTCGCCATCGAGTGGCGCCGCGATCAGCTCTGGAATCTAATCCAGTGGAAGCAGCTCGGCGTCGGCGACTATGTCACGGCTATCGAGCCCGCCAACTGCCACACCCTCGGCCGTCGGGCGGAACGCGAGCTGGGCACGCTCGAATATCTCGCACCGGGCGAGTCGCGCGATGTTGAGGTCACCTTCAGGGCTCTGGTCGGCACAGATGAGCTACGAGCGTTTGAGTCGTCTCTACCCGCGCCCTCTCGGTAGCGCCTGCGCCCAGAAGTCACGGTATCGTAGCGAGAGGCCACGGGCAATGAACGCCGTCCATCGCCACGCGGAGACGCCCAACCCGCGAGAGGAGGGAGGCAGGCAAGAGCATGCATGCTGGCCACATGAGGGGGCGCAATGAGGCCCCTCGGCTGGCCGAACTCACGCAACGCTGTGCCCAGATGCAGGTTAGGTCGTCATGAACGCTGCAAGCGAACCACTCCGGAATGACGCATCGATCCCAAATCAGCCGCCTGGCCGCGAACCCTCGTTGCGCCAGCCTCAGGCCGGTACCAATGAAAGAGCCGGCGAGCCAGGCGGACTGGCGACGCCGTCGCGGCAGTGGATCCCGCCGCCTGACGCATTCCGACCAACGCCAGGGTCGAATATCACGCGCATTTACGGGATCAGCGACTGCGTCATCGCCGTCGCCTTCACGCTGTTTGTCGTGAACATCCGGCTCCCACCGCCGGGCTTGAACGCATCTGGGCTCAGGGGTTTCGTTGCTGGCAATATGCTCGTCGATGATGCCTTGTACGTCGGCGCCTACCTCGTGGTCGCCAGTTCGTGGATATCCCACTACCGCATCCTCACCTATATGCGGCAATCGAACGCCTTGTTCGTGTTGCTGAATGTCGTCTTCTTGGGCTCGATCGTGTTTCTCCCTGTGCCAGTTGCACTCTTCTACCGATACGTTGGCCAGGAAGGCGTCTGGCAGGTTTTTGCCGGCACACAGTTGGTGACAAGCACGACACTCCTCCTGATGTGGATCGTTGCCAGGGCAGATCGTCTGCTGGATACAGAAACACCTGCGGCATATGTGAGGTCTCTCACGGCACGGCTCCTCATCATTTCCTGTGGTACCCTCCTCTCTTTTGGAGTGGCCTTCGTGAGTACCGTGGTGGCCGAGGGCATCTTTCTGTTCCAGTTTCTCCTCGCTGGGCTCCTGCACGTGCGTTCGTATCGTCGCCATCGCGGCGGGGACTATCTGCCAGGGACGACGCGCATGTGCTCAATTACCGACAACATGACTGCGGTAGCGCTCACCTTTCTCATCGCGACTATCACCTCCGCAGGCGCATCCAACAGCCAGCAGCCGTTTGCGCAGACGCTGGCAGCTATCTGGACCGCGTTGCCTCTCTACGGGATCACCTTCCTCATTGTGGGGTTCTATTGGCTCTCCCACCATCGCCTTTTCATGCTCATCAGGCGGCATAACATGGTCTTGATCTGGCTGAACTTTGCTTTTCTGCTGTTCATCGAGTTGCAACCGCAGTTCAATGCGCTGCATGCCACCTACCCAAGTTCCGCGTTGACCCAATTCCTCTATGCGGTGAATCAGGCGCTCTGCGGCCTGATGCTCGTGGTCATCTGGGTCTATGCCGCCCAGAAGCATCGACTCATCGATGGAACCATGAATCGCGCCCAGAGTGTCGCCATCGCCTGGCGTGCTCTTGTGCCGCCACTGTTCTTCCTGCTCTCCATCGCCGTTGTGTTCTTTCGCAGCGGCTATGCCGTGCCGCTCTGGCTGCTGGTGATAGGGGTGGAAGTGGCTCGCGCAATGGCCAGTCCCGTGCGGCGCGGCATATACCAGGCGCGCCGCGTCATTTCAAGTGCTGAGCGGAAGGTGTAGAGCGGAGATTTGTCAGACGGTTCACCTCGGATTCGATAGGCATCGCGAGGCAGCAGGGGCGGATCGTCGCCCGGAGAGAGAGGCGCCCGGTGACCCAACATCGAAGCAACGATGCCAATGTTCGCGCCGACGAGTTCAGCGCGCTCTTCCGCTCTCTGAACGTGTGGGGGCGCTGGGGAGACCGCGACGAACGCGGGGCGTTGCATTATCTCACCCCCGATCGCGTCGCTGCGGCTGCCCAGCTTGTACGTGAAGGCGTGAGCGTCACGCTGAGTCTACCGCTGAACACGCAGCCTGCAGCCCATAATCCCAAGCCCGCCGACCACCACATGACGATGCTCGGCGACACCGCGCTCGACGCCGGATCGCTGCACTTTGCCAAGGACTACGTCGGCGTGGATTATCACAACGACGGGCACACGCACCTCGACGCGCTCTGCCACGTCGCCTACCGGGGCTTGCTCTACAATGCCAAACCTGAAGGCGCAGTGACCGCCCAGGGAGCGGCAGTTGACGCGATTGACGTCCTCCGGGACGGTCTCGTTGGGCGCGGTATCCTGCTCGACATACCCCGCCTGCGCGGCGTTCCCTGGATCGAGCCCGGCGAGCACGTCTTCCGCGAGGATCTGGAGGAGGCCGAACGAGCCCAGAGCATAGCTGTCGGCGAGGGTGATATCCTCATTGTGCGCACCGGCCATACCCGGCGCCTCGCCGAGCTGGGGCCGTGGGATACCGCCAACGCCAAAGCGGGACTCCATCCCAACACAATGCCCTTCGTGGCCGAGCGCGGAGTCGCGGCGCTCGGCTCAGATGGGAACAATGACACCGTGCCCAGCGCCACCGAAGGCGTCGGCTTCCCGATTCACGTCCTGGCGATCAACGCGATG
>DATAED010000297.1:0-2837 GCA_036258195.1 Ktedonobacterales bacterium | reverse complement strand
GAGCGCGCCATCGCCGCCTATGAGCAGGCGCTCATCGTCCGCACGCTGGAACACTACCCGCAGGATTATGCCATGACCCAGAACAATCTGGGCACGGTCTACAATGATCGCATCGCCGGAGATCGGCGTGAAAACGTCGAGCGCGCCATCGCCGCCTATGAGCAGGCGCTCATCGTCCGCACGCCAGATCGCTTTCCCCTGCAGTACGCCAACACCCAAATCAACCTGGGTACGGTCTACAGTGAGCGCATCGGTTTCGACAGGAGCGCGGACATCGAGCGCGCCATCGCCTGCTATGAGCAGGCGCTGCTCGTCAGCCCCATTGAACGCTTCCCCGATCAGTACGCCGACGCCCAGCATAACCTGGGCAACGCCTATAGCAAGCGTACCGCTGGGGATCGCGATGATAACCTGGGCCATGCCATCGCCTGCTACGAGCAAGCGCTGCTCGTCCGCACGCTGGATCGTCGCCCGCAGGATTTCGCGACCTCCCACGCCGCTCTGGGCCTCGCCGCAGCCGATCGTGGCGACTGGCAGCGCTCCGCAGCCGCCTTCGAGGCCACGCTGGAGGCGCAGGATTTCCTGTTGGCGCTCAGTGGCAGCATCGTGGGTCGCGATCTGACGCTGGAGCGCCAGGGAGGCGCAGCCACCCGCGCAGCCTATGCCCACATGCGCGCTGGCGACGCCGTAGCCGCCGCCCTCGCCATCGAGCGCGGACGCGCGCGTGGCCTCGCCGAGACGCAACGTCTGCAAGCCGGCGACCCGCAGCGTATCAGCGATCCAGCGCGGCGGGCACGCTACGTCGAGACGCGCGCCGCGCTCAGTCACGCGCAAATGACGCTCAACCAGCCCATCACCTCCGATGACCTGACCGAGGCGCTTGAGGCGCACCACATCTCGCAGCAGACGTTGCCGCAGGACGAAGAAGCACAGCAGCAGGCGCTCGCGGCGGCCAGGCGCGAGATCGAGTTCGCGCGCTCGGCGACGTTCCAGCGGGCCAAAGCAGCCTTCGACACTGTGGTAGATGAGGTGCGCGCGGCGGGTGATCCAGCGGACTTCCTGCTGGCGCCACTCAGCCTGGCTGACCTCTATCGCGCTGCCGCGTGCGGAGGCGCGGGCCATGCGCTCTGCTATGTGGGTCGCTCGAAATGGGGCGGGGTTGCGGTGATCGTCTTCGCCGCCGACCCCGCATCGGGCCGCGCCGCGCATGTGGAGACGCTCCACCTGCCTGGGCTGACGACAGAGGCCATCACCGCGCTGATCGAAAGCCCGCTTGCGCCTGGTGACTCGCGACATCCCAGTGGATATGGCTATGCGCAGGAGGGCAGCGGCTACGGCCTGCTCCTGCGCGACTGGCCGGGCGCGACCCTGCGCGAGCGGGCGCAGACGCTGCATGCCACATGCCGCGAAGCGGGCGTCACCAGCACCCTCGACGCCGCCGTCCAGCGAGCCATGCTCACCCTGGGCGCGTATGCCGAGTACGCACGGCTCATCGATGCGCCGCTGGACTCACTCGCGCCGCGCGAGACGGCCATCCTGAAGTCGTGTGTCAGTCATATCTTCCTGCGCATCGAGCTGACGCGCGGCCTCGCCGCCATGGCCGACCTCGCGCTGGGTCCGCTGGCCGACCTGCTCAGCGCGCAGGGCGTTCGCAGCGCCACGCTCATCCCGTGTGGCGAGGTGGCCGCCTATCCACTGGCCGCCGCCGAGATCGCCCCCGGCGTTACCTTTGGCGACCGCTTCCCTGCCAGCACAGCGCCCAGCGCACGGTCGCTGCTGCGCGACGACGCGGCGCACGCCCAGGCCCGTCGGCGGCGCGCGGGAGTGGTGACCGTGGGCGACCCGCGTGTCACGCATCAGCCGCTCCAGTGGGGCGAGGCCGAGGCGCTGACGGTCGCTCATCTGGCGCGCACGCTAGAACTACCCACCGAGACGCGCGCCCAACAACAGGCTACGCGCGACTGGCTGCTCAGCCGCTTCGCCGACGCCCTGCTGGTAGACGCCTCGTGCCACGGCTTCTTCAACATCCGCGAGCCACTCGATTCGTATCTGGCGCTGGCGGGGGCCGCCGCGCCGACGCCGCTGACCATGCGCGAGCTGCTCAATCAGGGCATCGAGGGGCGGGGGCTGCTCTTTGGCCTGCGCCTGCTGATCCTCTCGGCCTGCCAGACGGGCATCCTCGATCTACGCGGCGCACAGGATGAGATGCGCAGCATGACATCGGCTGTGCTGGAGGCCGGCGCCGACGCCGCGATGGGCGCGCTGTGGTCGGTGGATGACAAAGCTACCTATCTGCTTGTCGTGCGCTTCATCCAGATCTGGCTGCCACAGATGGAGTCAGTGGCTCCCGCTGTGGCGCTGGCCGAGGCGCAGCGCTGGCTGCGCACTGTCACCAATGAGCAACTCCACGCCTGGCGCTATGACCACTTCCCCGAGCCGACAGTGGAGGAGAAGCGCGAGGCAGGCTGCGCCGAGCCAGAGCGCGATCCCTGGCGCGAGGAGGAGCAGCAGGCCGCCGCCGGCGAACGCGAGGGCGACCGGGAACGAGCCGATGAGCGTCCGACGTTCCTCCAGCTCCGAGTTGGCGAGCAGCTCGCGATGGCCGACGAACGCCTGAGGGCCCATGAGGCGCGTGAAGAGCTCGCGGTCCTCGCGCGACGGGCCGAGCGGCACGAGCCGCAGGTCGATCCTCGCCCGCCGATAGTCGATTGCCTCCTCCGCCAGCCGCTCCGTGTCGAAGGGCGAATCGTCGAGGTCGCTGACGAGCATCACGGAGCCGCCCCGGACGCCTTCGCGTTGGAGCATCTGCCGCGCGACCCTCAGGCCGGCCGAGATGC
>DATAED010000296.1:0-10011 GCA_036258195.1 Ktedonobacterales bacterium | reverse complement strand
GTGCGGCGCTTCAACGCCGACGAAGCCATCGTGCGCAACGTCTCGAACATCAGCGGCGGTGTGCCGGGCCTCGATCTGTTGCCATCCAGCCTGCAACTGATCAAGATTCAGGATCGCCTGACACAGGTGACGGACTTCGAGAGCTACCAGCGCGGGCCGATCTTCGCGCTGCGCGATGCGCTGGCCGAGTTCCTGCCCTATTACGATCATGTGCTGATCGACTGCCCGCCATCGCTGGGCATCGTGACACTGAATGGGCTGGCCATCTCCGACTCGTACCTGATTCCCGTCGTGCCAGACATCCTCTCGGTGCTGGGCATCCCGCCGATCCTCGACCGCGTGTCGCACTTCGCGCAGTGCGTGCGCCGCAATGTGCGGGCGCTGGGCATCGTCATCTCGAAGATGCGCGCCAACACGCTGCTGCACAACGAGATGACCCGCCGTCTGCGTGAGGACTTCGTGGAGCGGCGCTTTCCGATTGTCTTCGAGACGATCATCCCTGAATCGACGCACATCGCCGAGGCAGCCAACGTGATGGCGCCCATCAATACGCTTGTGCAGAAGTACGGCGCGGGCGGCCCCTATGAGGAGCTGAGCGCGCTGACGCAGGAGTTTCTGGCGCATGTCGAACGACGAGCGCGCTGAGCGCGACACGGCGGACAGCCAATCAGCAGGCTCAGCAGGCGAGGCGGCCACGACGCTGAGCGCTTGGCTGCGCGCTCTGGCCAAGCGCGCCGAGAGCGATGCGGCCTTCGCCGCGCAGATGCTTGACGCCGCCCGCGAGAGCGGCCTGACCGGCGCGCTGGGCGACGCGCCGCAGCCCCAGCCCACCGCGCGCTCGTCCACCCGTAGCCGCAAAGCTACGCCAGCGCCGACATCTCCCGCGCCCGATCCGTTCGCCGTCTACCGCGCGCAGGGCACGGAGGGATTGCGCGCCGCCCTGGATGCGCTGGACCTGCCCACGCTGCGCGCCATCGTGCGCGAGCGGCGCCTCGACCCCGCGCGCATCTCCGCCCGCTGGACCGCCCGCGAGCGCGTCATCAGCCTGATCGTCGATCAGGTGAAGGCGCGCGCCAACCACGGCCAGGCCTTCCGGCGCGTGTGATGACGGGGCTATGACGACCGGAGCCTGTGGTAACACGTGACCACGCCACCAGCGCCACACCGCAGGCAGGCAGTCAACGGCGCCTTTGCCATCGCAGTATCCTTCGCGTACTATTGATCTGGCCACGCCCCACGGACGCTATGAGATCACCGCGCAACATGGCAGATCATAGCTCAGGCTCCTCAAAAGAGGAGTAAGGGAGGGTACGGCAAAGCGAGGTGGCTCCTATGAAATACCAGCATGTCGTCGTCGAGCGCACGGGGGAACCAGAGGTCCTGCGCGTTGTGGAAGACGAGCTTCCGGAGCCTGGCGCCGGGCAGGCGCGAGTCAAGATTCTGGTGGCCGACGTGTCGTTCTCGGACGTGAACGTGCGCCGCGGCCGCTATCCAGGCGCGCCAAAACCACCCTTTACGCCTGGCTATGCGATGGTCGGCCTGGTGGATCAGTTCGGATCTGAGGCTGCCACTAGCGTGGAGACTTCGCCGCTTGCGGTCGGACAAATGGTTGCCGCGCTGACGTTCTACGGCAGCTACAGCCAATACATCTGCCTGCCCGTGGAGCAACTGGTTCCCGTGCCTGCGGGGGTCGATCCGGCCAAAGCGGTCTGCCTGGTGTTAAATTATGTGGCCGCGCGCCAGATGCTGCATCGTGTGGCCCGCGTCGCGGAGGGGCAGCGCATCCTGGTCCACGGGGCGGCTGGCGGAGTTGGGACTGCCTTCCTCGAGTTGAGTTGCCTCGCTGGACTACAGGTGTATGGGACCGCTTCTGGGCCAAAGCGCCACTTGGTGGCCCACCTGGGCGCTACGCCCATTGATTACCGAACCGAGGACTTCGTCGCGCGGATCGCCGCCTTGACGCACGGTCAGGGAGTGGATGCCGCTTTCGATCCCATGGGAGCAGCGCATCTGCGCCAGTCTGCGGCATCCGTTCGCCGCCGTGGGACCGTCGTGGGATATGGCTATTACGCCGTGGCCAACCGCGGTGGCAATGTCATGCTGGACGTGATGACTCAATACCTCTGGCTGGCGCTGTCAACGCTGCCGCCGTCTCGGAAGCGCGTGGCGTTCTATGACATTCGGACACTGGCGCAGCGACATCCCGACTGGTTTCGGCAGGATCTGATGGCGCTGCTCGACCTTCTCTCCGCGGGCAAGCTCGATCCTGTTATCGCGGAGCGCCTGCCCCTCGACGAGGTGATCCGCGCGCATCGGGAGGTGGAGCGCGCCGAGGTGGAGGGCAAGGTGGTGCTCATACCGAATCCCTGACCGGTCATCGAGGTCACTCGGAACGTGGCGGTGTGACTTCTTTTCCGATTGCCAAACACTCTCTGAAAGTCTGAAAGCGCCATGCGATCATGCCCAGTGGTTTCGCCGACAAGATGCACGATGATGAGGTAACGACCAGCGACGCGCTCGTGCGAGCGCTGCTCGCGGCGCAGTTCCCGCAGTGGGCCGGGCTGCCGCTCGCGCCTGTGCCATCAGCGGGAACTGACAATGCGCTCTACCGGCTGGGCGAGGAGCTGGTCGTGCGCATGCCGCGCATCCAGTGGGCGGCTGGCGATGCGGCGGATGAGTGGCGCTGGCTGCCCCGGCTGGCGCCGCGCCTACCGCTTGCCATCCCGGCGCCGCTGGCGCTGGGCGAGCCGGGCGAGGGCTATCCGTGGCAGTGGGGCGTCTATCGCTGGCTGCCCGGCGCAGACGCCACCCAGACGCCCGTCGCCGACCCGAGCCAGCTTGCGCGCGATCTGGCCGAGTTCATCCTGGCCTTGCAGCGCATCGAGACGACCGGCTGGCCGCCGCCCGAGCCGCCGCGCTCAGGACGCGCCGAGCCGCTGGCCACGCGCGACGCCGAGACGCGCGCCTGCATCGCCGAGCTGGAGTCGCTCGGCCTGCACGACGCCGCGACCAGCGCCGCGCTGACAGCAGCGTGGGACGCCGCGCTCACCGAGCCGCCCTACAGCGGGCCGCCGATCTGGGTACATTCCGACCTCTCGCCGCTCAACTTCATCGTGCGCGATGGTCGTCTCAGCGCCATCATCGACTGGAGCGCGCTGGGCGTGGGTGAGCCTGCCTGCGACCTCATCCCGGCGTGGAGCGCCTTCTCCGCCGAGGCGCGCGGCGTCTTCCGCGCATCGATCGCCGTGGATGACGCGACCTGGGCGCGCGGGCGTGGCCTGGCGCTCTCCATCGCGCTGATCGCGCTGCCCTATTACCACATCACCAATCCCGCCCTCGCCAACCTCGCCCGCCACTCCATCGCCGAAATTCTGCGCGAAGTCACCCCTGCGCAGTGACGCGACCTGTAGCCCCCTCTCCCGCAAAGCGGGGGAGGGGCTGGGGGTGGGGGCCGTAGCCAGTTTCGTTGACAGCTATAAGCGCCAGTTCATATACTTCAGGTGATACCGGGGCGCAGTGTAGCGTCATCTGGCATGCGTGGGACGTGGAGGTCTCTGCTGGGCGCGCTGGCCGCTGATTGCCAGCGCCGAGGTGACGATTACGTACCGCCAGTCGAGAGGCAGAGCCATCGTGCAACAGAATCTTCGCATCCCCGGCCCCACGCCGATTCCGCCGCAGGTCGCCGAGGCGCTCACCCGCCCGATGATCAACCATCGCGGGCCAGAGTTCGCCGAGCTGCTGGGGCGTGTCACCGAGCAGCTCAAGCACTTCTTCCAGACCTCACAGAGCATCCTCACCTTCCCGTCGTCGGGCAGCGGCGGCTGGGAAGCCACCGTCGTCAACCTCTTCAACGCGGGCGATAGCGTGCTCTCCGCGCCGATTGGCGTCTTCGGCGAGCGTTTTGCCTCGGTCGGTGAGACGTTTGGACTGAAGGTGACGCGCGTCCCGACGGAATGGGGCCAGGCGGTCAATCCTGAGCAGGTGTCCGAGGCGCTCAAGGCGCTGCCCGACGCGAAGGGCGTCTTCCTGACGCAGAACGAGACGTCGACCGGTGTCATGAACGACGTGCAGGCGCTGGCGAAGGCGATTCGCGCCGTGCGGCCAGACATCCTGATCTGCCTGGACGCCGTCAGCTCGCTCTCCTGTGTGGACATGCAGATGGACGCCTGGGACATCGACGTGGTGTTGACCGGATCGCAGAAGGGCTGGATGGTTCCACCCGGGCTGGCGATGATCGGCGTCAGCGAGCGCGCCTGGGCCGCCCACAGGAGCGCCACCCTGCCGCGCTTCTACTGGGACTTCACGCGGGTCGCGAAGACGGCTGAGAAGGGGCAGACGCCCTACACGCCGCCTGTCAACCTCTTCTACGGGCTGGATGTCGCGCTCCAGATGATGCGCGCGGAGGGGCGCGAGGCCATCTTCGTGCGGCACCAGCGCTGCGCCGACCTCACCCGTCAGCGCGCGGGCGCGCTGGGGCTGGAGCTCTTCGCCAACCCCGCTGTCGCCTCCAACACCGTCACGGCCATCAAGGCGCCGCCCAGCATCGGCGCGAAGGCCATCACCAAGGCCATGCGCGAGAACGAGGCCACCGTCATCGCGGGCGGCCAGGAGCGGCTGGATGGCCAGATCATCCGCATCGGCCACCTGGGCTACGTGCATGAGCCAGAGATGACCGCCTGCATGGACGCCCTGGAGCGCCAGCTCAAGGCGCTGGGCTATCAGGTTCCCGCCGCCGCCAAGGTCTGAGCGACCACGACGCCCGCCCATCGAGGCGGGCGTCGCGTCTATTTGACCCCCAGTTCGAGATCATCTAGCAGAAAGCACAGCCGATATGACCGACCAGCAGAGCCAGCGACCCCGCATTCTCGTAGCCGACCCCATCGCCACCGAGGGCCTCGACATCCTGCGCAGTTTCGCCGATGTGGACGTGCGCACGGGTCTGGGCGCCGAGGGATTGGTCGCCGCCATTCCGCCCTATGATGGGCTGGTGGTGCGCAGCGAGACGAAGGTGACGGCGGCGGCCATCGACGCGGGAAGTGACCTGCGCATCATCGCACGGGCGGGCGTCGGCGTAGACAACATCGACGTGGAGGCCGCCACGCGGCGCGGCGTGGTGGTCGTCAACTCGCCCACCGGCAACATCGTCGCCGCCGCCGAGCATAGCGTGGCGCTGCTGCTGGCGATGGCGCGACGCATCCCCATCGCCAATGAGGCCCTGCGACAGGGTCGCTGGGAGCGCTCGAAGTTCGTCGGCGCGGAAGTGCGCGGCAAGACGCTGGGCATCGTGGGGCTGGGCAAGGTCGGCACAGAGGTGGCGCGGCGCGCGGGCGAGAATGGCCTGGGCATGCGGCTGCTGGCCCACGATCCCTACGCCAGCCCCGACAACGCGCGCTTGCTCAATGTCGAGCTGGTTAGCCTCGATGAGCTTTTGGAGCAATCCGATTTCGTGACGCTGCACACTGTGCTGAACGCTGGCACGCGCGGGCTGGTCAGTGTGGATGAGTTAGCCAAGATGAAGCCCACCGCGCGCATCATCAACTGCGCGCGCGGTGGTGTGGTGGACGAGGAGGCGCTTCTCGACGCGCTCAAGGAGGGGCGGCTGGCGGGCGCCGCGCTCGATGTCTTTACCACGGAGCCGCCCTTCACCTCGCCCACGCTGGAGGCGCTGATCGCGCGGCCCGATGTGGTCGTGACACCGCACCTGGGCGCCTCGACCGAGGAGGCGCAGGTGAGCGTGGCGGTGGATGTCGCCGAGCAGATGCGCGATGTTTTCCGTGGAGGCGCGCCGCGCGCCGCCGTCAACGCGCCGCTGATCCTGCCGGAGACGCTGCGCCAGCTCGAACCGTGGATGGCGCTCGTCGAGAAGCTGGGCCGCATCTACACGCAGCTGCACCCCGGCGCACTGAAGCGGGTGGAGTTCTCAGTGGCGGGCGAGATCGCGCAGTTCGACACGCGCCCGCTGACGACCGCGCTCATCAAGGGGCTGCTGGAGCCGGTGTCCGAGACGTACGTCAATCTGGTGAATGCGCAGGTGGTGGCGCGCGAGTGGGGTATGGAAGTGGTGGAGAGCCGCTCGACCACTCACGAGCAGTACGCCAACCTCGTCACCGTGCGGGTCAGCCCGGATGGCGTCGAGGCCGAGCAGCACGTCCTGGCGGGGACGGTCGCCTGGGGCGAGGAGCGCATCGTGCGCGTCGATCGCTACCTGACGGACTTCGCGCCACGCGCCCACCTCTTGCTGGCGCGCAATCTCGACCGCCCCGGCATGATCGGCGTCGTCGGAGTCATCCTGGGCGATGCGGGCGTCAACATCGCGCATATGGATGTCGGCCCGGTCGCTCTCGGCGATGCCGCTGGTCGCACACGCCAACCCGGCGGCGAGGCGCTGATGGCCCTCTCGCTCGATGACGCCGTGCCAGAGGCCGCCCTGGACAAGATTCGCCACGCCGACGGCATCATGGATGTGCGCAGCGTGGAGCTCTAGCCCACCCATACTGTGACGCGCGCCGCTTGACAGAATGAATCACGCGGCGTACCGTTGCAGTGCAGGCGAGCGGCGCGATGGCGCGAGGAGATCGCCTGCGAAGCAAGGGAGGGCTTGAGGCGATGAGCATGCTGCGCGACCGTGACCACGTCAATGCAAACCCAAACGAGACGCCCACCATCGAGCGGCTGGATGGCCGCCTGCTGGAGCGCGGCCCAAAACACAGCCGCGCTGGCGACATCATCAAGGCGGCGATTGCGGTGATCGTCGTCGCTGCGGCGGTCGGCGCCTATGCGCGACTGAGCCATCGGCCCGCCACACCAGCGCCCTCGCATCCCGTCCTGCGGCTCGTCCCCACGGACGACGCGCTGAACTGCGTCACGCAGATCGCCTGGTCGCCCGACAGCCGCTACGTGGCGGCGCTGGGCAACGAGGAAGCCTGCGGAGCGGCGGCTAACAACCAGGCCGGGCTGATCTATGTGTATGACGCGACATCGGGCCAGGTCACGCAAAAGCTCCATCCCGACGCGCTGGTGATGAGCTCGCCTGCGGTCAAGCGCGGCATCGCGGCCTATACGGCGCACACCGATGGCCCGCCAACCGTGAACTATCTCTCGCTGACGTGGACGCCGGACAGCCAGGCGCTTATCATGCCGTTCAGTCTGATGGCGACAGTGACGGGCGCCTCGTCGATTTCGGGCTACGAGAACGGTACGGGCTTGCTGCGTGTAGCGGTGGGGCATGCCGCAACCAACACAGTGATGATCGACACCACCACCCAGCGGCCAACCAACGACATTGAGCGCTGGGATTTGACCAGCGGTCAGCCCGCGATGGTTCGGGCGCCCGCAGCGGCTTCGACGTACCACTGGACGACCAATGGGACGCTGACCCCGACCGAGGCGACGCCGGGAGGCCCGGTGGGCGCGCCGAATAGCGACCTGCAGTTTACCGTCTGGCAACCGGGCAGCCTGCAGTATCAGCAAGCGCCACTGCCTTCTTCAGGCATAGTAGCGCCAGTCTTGCAGGACATCGTCTGGAACGCCAACATCGCGGCGATTTCGCCAGATGGCCGCTACTACTATCCCTTCATTGCCGCGAATGGCAGCCTCGTTCCACCGTCCACCCAGCATCCATTCCCGCATGAAAAGACGCTGACGCCGCACGACGGCGCCTTGCTGGTGCTAGCGCAGCGCATGGCGAGCGCGACCAATCCGGAGGCAAGCGACCACATGCTGCTGGCGTGGCGGCCCGACGGACGGCTGCTGGCGGCGCTGACGGCGAACGCGACAGCGCCGGTTGGCGATTCCGCCTTTACCATCTCGCTCTATGACACGGCGACCGGCAAGCTCGTCAAGCACTTGACCCCAAATTTCGCTGAGCTACAGGTGGGTGAGAGTCAGAATGAATTGCTGGAGTGGTCGCCCGACGGCAAGCGCCTGCTGCTTTCGGATAACATCTACGGCGCCATCACCATCTGGGGGCCGGACTCACTACCCGCCTGAACGCTGGCGCGGGGCAATGGTGAATCGATGAATAGAGGATAGAGCGCACGATGAGCGATGAGGCGAACAGCCAATCGGAGGCGCCCGCAGGTAGCGAGGGCGCAGGCCAGGGCGACGATCTGGCGCGGCGGCAGGCGGCGCTGCGGTCGCTGGCGCAGAGCGCGACCCAGCAGCCCGCGAGCGCGTCCGCCACAGCCGCGACCCAGGCGACACAGGCCAGGCCAGCCAGCAAAACCACGCCGAAAGCCCCCACACGCAGCAGCGGGTTCGCCGCGCTGATCGCAGGGGAGTGGCGCGCTGGCCGGCGACGCGGCGTGATCGTCGGCGTCTCGCTGGCGCTGCTGGTGGTCATCGTGGTGGGCGGGATTTTCGGCGCGCGGGCGTACCTCGCGCGGCGCGCCGTCGCGCAGCCGAAGCCCGTGCTGCGGCTGGATCCGCTGGGCCAGAGCAATGTGGGGTGCCTCCAGAGCCTCGTCTGGTCGCCCGATGGCTCAGAGCTGGCGGCGCTTGGCGCGCTGCAAGGCAACTGTGGCGGCGCCTCGCCCGATGCGCCCACCGACGCCATCGCCATCTATAGCGTCTCATCGGGCAAGCTCATCACACTGCTCAAGCCCGATCTGGCCATCTTCGACTCCGCCGCAGTCGAGCAGTTCGCCGCTACGAACAACGAGGCGGCCCAGCCGATGAATGTGTACCTCCAGGGGCTGACCTGGACGCACGATCAGCAGGCGCTGGTGATGACCTACAGTGTCGTCATTCAGCTTCCCGAAGGCCAGAATGGCGCGACGCCGGGCATCTTCGGCGTGCTGCGGCTGGGTGTGCACAACGCTGCGCTGACCAAGCTGTGGGCGAACCCCACGTCGAATATCATCTCGAACGGCGCTCTGCCACGCTGGGATCTGACGACTGGCGACCTCTCCCACGTCCCACAGTCGACGGATGGCAGCACGCTGTTTCTCTGGTACGACGGTGGCCAGACTGTCCCCACTGGCTCGGACTCGGGCAAGCCAATTGGCTCACCTGAAGCAGGGCAGATGTTCTCTATCTGGCAAGCGGGGGTCTTGCAGCAGTCCACGTTCTCCAATACGCCCAATTCGCCGCCGCAAAGCCAGCCGCAGGAGGTAGTCTGGGGAAGTCAGTTCGCGGTGCTCTCCCCGGATGATCGCTACTACCTCCCCTACTTCCCGGCGTATGGCGTCCTCGTCCCGCCATCCCCCAGGCCACTCAACGCGCAAGAGCAGCAGATCGAACCGCGCGATGGCGCGCTGCTGGATCTGGCAAAAACGCTGGTGGCCACACCGCTGACGAGAAGTCAGACCGCGCAAATACTGGTGACGTGGCGGCCCGATGGGCAGTTGCTGGCCTCGACCACGATGTACAGCCCAGACGCAAGCCCCAATGCTAGCGCCACTCCGCAGTTCACGGTGACGCTCCACGACACCCGCTCCGGCCAGGTGGTCGCGCGCCTGACGCCTAATTTCAACGGCTTCCAGAACGGCCAAGCAGGACAGGAGATGCTCTCGTGGTCGCCAGATGGCAAGCATCTGGCGCTGGCCGACAATGTCTACGGCGCCATCACCATCTGGGGGCCGGGCGCGCTGCCCGCCTGAGCGCTGGCGTCGCGCCGCTGGTAAAATGCCGCTCACTTCGCGCGTCAGACGGTGTGAGCGGCGCGCTTGCATCCCGCGCGCACGTCTGTTTCACTTTGCGTAGATGAAGGAGTCCCGAACAGACATCGGAGGATGAGGCGCAATGGACGATGAGGTTCGCGGCGCGCAGTCGGGCCAGAGCGATCAGCCAGCCAACGAGGCGGACAGCTTCACCCAGCGACAAGCGGCGCTGAGGGCGCTCGCGCAGAGCCAGAGCCAGCGGCAACAGGCGGCAGTGGAGTCCACGCATGCCGAGCCAGCGCGGGCGAGCGCGACGCATCCGCCCGCGCCATCCTCCGGCGCTACGGGGCGGGGCGGCCAGCCGCCCAGATCGCGGCGTGGGGCGATTATCGGCGCCGCTGCGGTTGCAGTC
>DATAED010000295.1:0-35128 GCA_036258195.1 Ktedonobacterales bacterium | reverse complement strand
TCACTGTGGTGGCGCATACGCCTGTGAGCCTTGTTGGCATCAGTCCATCCACAGGCAGACGATGGCGTTTTTGCCGCCCCACAGGACATCGCGCGCGGTTGCGCTGTACACTTCCAGGCATGTCCCTGGCGGGCGCTCATCTCCGACGTGCTCCCGCCGTTGTAACGTGGAGGCGTTTCGGACATGCGATTGAACCATGTGAATCTCACGGTCACTGATGTACAAGCCGCGGCAGACTTCCTGGAGAAGTATTTCGAGCTGCGGCGGAGCGAAGGGGCGCGAATGAGCAACGCCATGGCCTTCCTCTTTGACGATAGCGGCCTGGTACTGTCGCTGATGAAAGCCGCGCATGGCGAGGAGATCCGCTATCCCGGCACTTTTCACATCGGGTTTGGCCAGCCAAGCGAGGAGCGCGTGAACGCCATCAATCAGCGGCTCAAAGACGACGGCTTCGACGTGGCGCCGCCACAGCGGTCGCACGCCTGGACGTTCTATGTAAAGGCCCCCGGTGGCTTCACCGTCGAGGTGATGGCATAGCAGGCAGAGTCGGCATCGGCCTCCTATTAACGCATCGCTGCAGCAGCGATTTGTGATGCGTTTGTGCGAGCAGGCACAGGGGCTGTGCTGTACACTGCCCCAGGCAGGGCACAGTCTTCAATCGATGCGAACCGCCGACTCGACGATGGAGCGATAATGATGAGCGCAAGCACTGGGCGCCTGCTGCTTCAGGCGCAGGAGCGCGACCTGACGGGCTGGGGGCTGCGCGACGTTGCCCACGCGCCCGTCGTCACCCCGCAAAGCGCGGATGAGCTGGTTGAGGCGCTGGCCGCCGCCGCGCGCGAGGGGCGAACGGTCTGCCTGCGCGCGGGCGGCAACAGCTACGGCGACGCTGCGCTGCTGGATGGCGCGCTGACCCTCGATTCGACCGCTCTCGACGGCATTCTGGCGTGGGACGCGACGACGGGCGTGGCGACGGTCGAGCCGGGTGTGACCGTCGAGCGGCTGTGGCGGCGCATCCTGCCGGATGGCTGGCGGCCAGCAGTGACGCCGGGCCGCAGCGGCGTGACGATGGCAGGCGCCGCCGCCGCGAATGTGCACGGCAAGAACAACTGGCGGGTCGGCTGCTTCGGCGATCACATTCTCTCCTTTGAGCTGGCGCTGCCATCGGGCCAGCGCGTGACCTGCTCGCGCCAGGAGAATCCCGACCTCTTCGCGGCGACTATCGGTGGGATGGGGCTGCTCGGCGCCATCACGCAGATGACGCTGCAAACGGCGCGCGTGGCGTCGGGTCTCGTCGCCGAGCGGCAGACCGCCCACGGCTCACTCGCCGCCCTGCTGGACGCCTTCGAGGCGGCGAAGTCCACAGCCAGCGATCTGGTCGGCTGGGTCGATACCAGCGCGCGGGGCGCGGCGCTGGGGCGCGGGCTGCTCGGCGCCTCGCGCGATCTGGAGCCAGGTGAAGATGCGCACGCCGCCGAGACGCTGCGAGCGGCCTGGGAGCGCTGGCCCGGCCCACCCGCGCGAGCGCTGCGAGCGCTGCCCGCCGGTCTCATCCCGGCGCTGGCCCACCCGCTGACCACGCCGCTGGGCGTGTGGGCGGCCAATCGCGCGCAGTGGACGCGCGGCTCGCTCGCGCGGGCGGATCACTGGCGACGCATGACCTATCCCGCCGCCAACTTCCCGCTGGATGTCATTCCCAACTGGCGCGACACCTATCGCCCCGGCGGGCTGATCCAGCATCAGGCGTTCATCCCGCAGGCGGCGGCGCTGAAGGCGTTTCGCGAGCTGCTGGCGCGGTCGCAGGCGGCGGGCTACACGCCGTCGCTGGGCGTGCTGAAGGCCCAGCGCGCCGCCGAAGACTTCACGCTCAGCTATCTGGTGGATGGCTATTCGCTGGCGCTCGACTTCCCCGTGCGGCGCCAGAGGGAGGCCGGTCTGCTGCGGCTGCTGCGCGAGCTGAACGAGCTGACGCTAGACTACGGCGGGCGGCTCTATTTCGCCAAAGACAGCACGCTCACCCCAGAGCAGACCGCGCGCATGCTGCCTGCTGCGCGCTTTGCCCGCTTCGCCGCGCTCAAGGCGCAGGTTGATCCGCGAGAGACGCTGCAGTCGGCCCTGTACCTCCGGGCGCTGCGTCCGGCGCTGCGTCTCGACGCGCTCTGACGCGAGTGGTAAAATGGGGCGGCGCGCACGAGCGCGGCCACACAGCGACGATTTCTGGATCGATGAGGCAGTATGACCCAGCGACTGGTGATCGCGACGACGAATCCGCATAAAGTGGAGGAGTTTCGCGAGTTGCTCGTGGGCGTCTCCTTCACCCTGACCAGCCTGACCGAGCTGGGCGTGAGGCAAGACGTGCCAGAGACCGGCGTCACCTTCGAGGAAAACGCCGTCATCAAAGCGCGCGCCTATGCCGAGATCACTGGCCTGCTCACGCTCGCCGACGACTCCGGGCTGGAGATCGACGCGCTGGATGGCGCGCCGGGCGTCAACTCCGCCCGCTGGGCTGGCCCAGAGGTTCCCTACGAGACGCGCAACCGTATGCTGGTCGATCGGCTGGCCGGGCTGCCCGATGAGCGACGCGGCGCACGCTATCAGTGCGTCATCGCCATCGCTGCGCCGCCCCCGCGCGGGCTGATCGGCGTGGCCGAGGGCGTCTTCGAGGGGCGCATCGCGCGGGAGCCTGCGGGCAGCGGCGGCTTCGGCTACGATCCCATCTTCTTCGTGCCAGAGCAGGGGCGCACCGTTGGCCAGATGACCGCCGCGGAGAAGCACGCCATCAGCCATCGCGCGCTGGCGGCGCGGGCCGCGCTGCCGCTTCTGGAGCGGCTGGCGAACGACGATCAGGCGTCGCGGTAGCGACCACTACGCACAGAACGGAGCTTCGAGTGCGCTCAGAGCCTGTACGTATCGCCATCGACCTCGAAACGACCGGCCTGCGCCCCGACCAGGACGCCATCACCGAGATTGGCGCGGTCAAGTTCGCTGGGCCACGCATCCTCGACACCTTTCAGAGCTTCGTCAACATCACCTCCGCACTGCCCTACCGCATCCACCGGCTGACGGGCATCACAGCGAGCGATCTGCGCCACGCGCCGCCGCTGAGCGCGTTGCTGGGGCCGCTGCGCGCGTTCATCGGCTCGGCGCCGCTGGTCGGCCACAGCGTCGCCTTCGACGCCGCCTTTCTGCGGCGCGCCGGGCTGGCGCGCCGCAACCCGCTCCTCGACACCTATGAGCTGGCGTCCATGCTGCTGCCCGATCTGCCCAGCTACACGCTGGCGTCGGTGGCGGATGCGCTCAAGGTTCCCAGCTCCATCCATCATCGCGCGCTGGCCGACGCCGATCTCGCGCGCGCCGTCTTTCTGGCGCTGATGGAGCGGCTGAGCGCGCTGGACACCGCGACCATCGAGGAGCTGGCCGCGCTGCCCGTCGCCAACGGCTGGTCGCCCGCCTATCTGTTGCGCAGCGAGGCGCGCGCCCGCGAGGAGGCCATCAAGTCCAGCCCATTCGCCAGCCTGCTGGCCGCCGCGCCCACCGGACGGCGCGTGGAGGCGGGCATCCATCCAGCGCTGCTGACGATGGCTGTGGGCCTGGAGCCAGCGCCCGCCGCCAGCGCGCCCGCCGCTGCGCTGGCTGCTCCCGACGCTGGCGATGCTGGCGAGGAACGCGGCGCTCTGGGCGACTTCATGGCCGAGGGCGGCGCGCTGCTGCTGGAGCTGGAGCGCAAAGAAGACGCGCTGGTCGCCGCGCTGGCGGAGGCCGCACGCGGGGTGGCGCCGGGACGCCAGACGCTGGTGGCGGCCAGCGACAGCGATGAGATGAAGCGCATCGCCCGCTCGCTGCTGCCGCGCGCCATCGCCCAGGCCGAGCTTGAACCAGAGCGCATCTCCATCGCCGAGCTGGACGAACGCAGCGGGTACCTGTGCCTGCATCGCTGGCTGGGCGTCGCGCGCGATGACCTGGGCGCCGCGCTCTCGAATGAGGTGACACGCGGGCTGGCTAAGCTGACCATATGGGCGCGCGAGACGCACAGCGGGCAGCGCGCCGATCTGGCGCTGACAGGCGGTGAATCGGAGGCATGGGCGCGCGCGCGTGGCGGCGACGAGTTTGCCGAGGCGTTTGCGGAGTGTCCCTATCGTGCGGGCGGCTACTGCTTTGTGCAGCGAGCGACGCAGCGCGCGAACGATGCTGCGCTGGTCGTCACCACGCACGCGGCGCTGGCAGCGCGCCTGACGGGCCACGATCAATCGGCGCCGCTCGCCGAGCGAACCATTCTGCTAGATGGGCGACGGTTCGAGGACGAGCTGCGCCGCCAGCGCACCTTCACACTGGAAGCCGCACGCCTGTTCAACGCGCTCGATGCGCTGGAGACGGCGCGTGTTGGGGGCGAGCATGCTGGTTTGCTGCCATTCGCGGCGTCACTGGCTCCGGTGGCGAGCGCGAGCCAGGCAGAGGAGTGGTATCGCGCGGTCACGCGGGCGCGCGAGGCGGCTGGCGCGCTGTTTGGCGCGATGCGGGCGCTGCTGCACGAGGGCCAGGAGCGCAGCGGGCGTGGCGCGCGGCGCGAGATGGTCGCCGAGAACGGCTCGCTGCGCATCGATTCCACTGTGCGCGGCTCGCATGGCTGGCAGGCGCTGGCCCACGAGTGGGCGCAATTCAGCGACGCCATCGGCGCGGTCTGTGGCGCCATCGACGCAGCGGCGCGGGCAATCCAGGTGAGCGAGGATGCGCACTCTCCAGCGGCATTCGGCGCGCGTGGCGATCTGCTGGGTCTGGCGCGACGCCTGCGCGACCTGCGCGCGCGTGGCGGCGAAGTCATCAGCGGACGACTCGATGAGACGGGCGAGCAGTGGGCGTGCTGGCTGCGAGCTCCCCAGCCGCAGCAAGGCCAGCAGGTCGGCGCAGACACCCACAGACGCGACCGCCGTGCCGCTCCTCGCAGCAGCGGCGACAGCTCTGAGCCCGCTGGCGACGCGAACGGCGACATGCCAGAGGAGCGCGCCGCCGAAGATGGCGAGCAGCTCGATATGCGCGAGGCGCTGCTGGCCGAGGCGCTCACGTTGGTGGCGGCGCCCGTGCAGGTGGGCGCCGCGCTGGCGCCGCTCTGGGCGGAGGGGCGCGGCATGGCGGCGCTGGGCTGGTCGCTCTCGGTCGGCGGCGACGTCGACTACATCCGCACTACGCTGGGCTTCCCTGACTCCGCACGCGCGCTGCCTCTGACGCCCAACTACACGGGCCAGACACTGCTCTGTCTGCCGACCGACGCGCCAGAGCCAGCCGCGCAGAGCTATCAGGCGCAGTTCGAGGCGCTGATCGTGGCACTGGCCCGCGCGCTGGACGGCGACGTGGTGGCGCTCTTCCCCTCGCACGCTGCGCTGCGAGCCGCCGCGCTGGGCATCAGCCGCACGCTGGAGCGCGACGACATTCTGGCGCTGGCGCAGGGCATCGACGGCTCGGCACGGCAACTGTGGCAATCCTTCAACGACCAGCCGCGCACCGTGCTGCTCGGCGCTGGAACATTCTGGGATGGCGCCGAGCAGCGCAACCGCCCGCCTGCCTGCATCGTGGTCGCGCGCACGCCGTTCCCGCCGCAGAGCGATCCGCTGGTGGCCGCGCGCGCCAGCCTCTGGCCCGACCAGCAGGCGCAGTTCATGACCCCGCAGGCCGCGCTGAAGCTGCGCCAGGCGCTCGGTGGCCTGGCCTGGAGCCATCGCCGCCGCAACGCCATCGTGCTCTATGACAAGCGTCTGCAAACGCGCGGCTACGGCGAGACCATTCTGGACGCGCTGCCGCAATGCGAGCTGTACCAGGCGCGCGCCGCCGACCTGGCCGAGCGCATCGCCGAGTGGACGCGCGACGCCAACAACTGAAGTCAGACGGACGCGCCCTTTTCGCCCTTTTTACCCAAGAATCCCCTCGGACTATTGGCTACACTACCTCGTGACGCCCTCCGCTTCGGACAGGAAGCGAGCGGAAAGCGGCCAGCGTGAGGTGGTTGTAGCGCGGCGTTGTAGCGCGATGGAGTTCTCCCCTTGAACTCCGAGACGTATAGCCCTGGCTCGTTGTGGCGCGCACATATGTACGCTGCGCGCCGTCTGACATCAGCGCGTGGCCGCCCTGCGTGAGCAGGCGCCCGCGCCGTCGCAAAGGAGCGTAGCAAGATTATGTCGTCACCCGAAGAACATGTCCGGCTGGCCCGTCGCGCCTTCGAGGAAGGCTGGAGCAAGGGCAATCTGAGCGTGATCGATGAGCTGGTAGGCGCGAACTACATCGGGTATGATCCGGCGCAACCGGAGCCTACTCGTGGCCCCGCCGAGTTCAAGCAGGCGATCCTGGGGTATCGCACGGCGTTCCCTGACCTCACCTTCACCATCGAAGAGGCGTATGCCATCGGCCCGGATCGCACCCTGGTACGCTGGACGGGGCGCGGCACGCATCAGGGCGACCTGATGGGCATCCCGCCCACCGGCAAACAGGGAAGCGTTGGCGGCATGACGCTCTCACGTTTCGACAACGGCAAGGTTGTCGAAGAGCACACCAACTGGGATACGCTGGGACTCCTGCGGCAGCTCGGCGTGGTTCCGGCGCCACAGCCCACCGCAACGACAGAAAATCGGCCATCCGCACACTGAATCAGCGCCAATCTCCAGCGGCTGTCGGCAAATGAGGAGCGTCGAGAGCGGATGCGCTTCCGGCGCTCTTTTTGCGTCTGACCGGTTGGCCGCACGCGCCTGAACCAGCGCCAAGGCTTCATTATTTGACGTGGCTCTCTGGCGGCGCCTATACTCTGTAGCGGACGCCCGCATGGCCAGCGATTCGGCGTCCGCGCGACGCAGCGGAGAGCCTGCTGGTGTAGCGATGGATCCGGCCAGCAGGAGGGGTATGGCGGCGCTGATAGACTCACACGCGCACGTCCAGATGCGCCAGTTCGATGCCGACCGCGACAGGGTCATCGCCGCCGCCTTCGCGGATGGCGTGACGCGGATGGTCGCGCCAGGGACCGACGTTCCGACCAGCAAGCTGGCGATTGCCCTGGCGGAGCGCTATCCCGGACGCATCTTCGCAGCGGTCGGCACGCATCCCCACGACGCCACCACGCTGACCGACGCGGCGCTGGCTGAGCAGCGCGAGCTGGCGCGCTCGCCGCACGTGGTCGCCATCGGCGAGATTGGCCTCGACTACTATCGCAATCTCTCCCCACACGAGGCCCAGCGCGACGCCATCACTCGCCAGTTTGGGCTGGCGCGCGAGCTCGACCTGCCCGTCATCCTGCACAATCGCGACTCGCATGCGGATATGATCGCGCTGCTGCGGTCGTCGGATGGTCAGGGGCTGCGCGGCGTCTTCCACTGCTTCATCGGCGACCAGGCGATGGCGCGCGACGCGCTCGACCTGGGCTTCTATCTCTCCTTCGCCGGGCCAGTCACGTTCCCGAAGAACACCGAGCTGGCCGCTGTGGCCGCGTGGGCGCCGCTCGACCGCCTACTGGTGGAGACGGATTGCCCGTATCTGACGCCAACGCCCTTCCGGGGCCAGCGCAACGAGCCGCGCCATGTCGCGCAGGTGGCGCGCCGCATCGCCGAGCTGCGCAGCCTGCCATTCGATCACTTCGCCGACATCACCGCACAGAACGCCGCGACGCTTTTCCGGCTCCCGGCGCTCCCTGAAAACGGAGTCTAGCGCAATGCGCCTCTTCAATACCCTGAGCCAATCTATCGAGACCGTGCAGCCGCTGGACGACGAGGTGACGCTGTACGTCTGTGGCATCACGCCGTATGACACGACGCACCTGGGCCATGCCTTCATCAACGTGGTATACGACACGCTGCGGCGACATCTGCTGTGGCGCGGGACAGCGGTCTGCTACGTGCAGAATGTCACCGACATCGATGACGATATCCTGCGCAAATCGCGCGAGGTGGGGATGGCCTGGGATGCGCTGGGCACGCGCGAGACGGAGCGCTACATGCGCGACCTCACCGCGCTGAATGTGCTGCCCCCCACGCATTACGTGCGCGCCAGCGCATCCATCGAGCAGATGGCGGCGCTGATCTCCGAGCTGGAGGCGAAGGGGCTGGCCTATGAACGCGACGGCTGGGTCTACTACGATGTCAGCGCCGATCCCGGCTTCGGCGCGCTGGCTGAGGCATCGGGCATCCACGGCTACGATGGGCTGCTGAGCGTCGCCAATGAGCGCGGCAACTTCCCAGACGATGCGCGCAAGAGCGACCCGCTCGACTTCGTGCTCTGGCAGGCGCAACAGCCGGGCGAGCCAGCGTGGCCCAGCCCCTGGGGTGATGGCCGCCCGGGCTGGCACATCGAGTGCAGCGCGCTGGCGACCCGCTTCCTCGGCCCGCAGGTGACGATCCACGGCGGCGGCTCCGACCTGATCTTCCCGCATCACACCTGCGAGATTGCGCAGAGCGAGCACGCCACGGGTGTGCAGCCCTTCGTGCAGGTGTGGATGCACTGCGCAATGGTCGGGCTGGACGGCGAGAAGATGAGCAAGTCACTGGGCAATTTGATTCTGGCGGATGATCTGCTCAAGACCTATACGCCAGACGCCATCCGCCTGCTGCTGCTCGCGCATCACTATCGCCGACCATGGGAATACCTGACCGATGAGATGGAGGCTGCCGCCACGCGCGCCGCCCGCTATAGCGCCGCCATCCACGCCCGCGACGTGCACGAGATCGCGCAGGTTGAGGATATGATCGCCCAGCGAGCGGTAGAATCCTTCGGCGCGGCGCTCGACAGCGACCTCGACACTCCCACCGCGCTCGCCGCGCTCGACACGCTGGCCACCGCCGCGCTGGAGGCGCCGACACCAGCGCGTGTGGCGGCGCTGCGCGAGCTGGGGGGCATCCTCGGCCTCACCTATGGCGACATCAACCCGCCCGCCGCCACCTGGACGCTCGAATAGCCCGCCGTTCCACAGTGCATGATTGGCGCTCTCGGCCCTGCAAGGCGGGCGCGCGACGGCGGCATGAAAGCCGCAAGGCGCCTGCCTGCGGCGGCGCGCAGCAGGGCATTCATGCCCCGTCCGTGGCGTGCGCCGACCATTTATGGCCGCGACCTTTCACCAAGGCCAGCGGCTTGGTCTAGAACTCCCGCGCGGTGTCGGTCGTGCGGCTGCCGCCAGTAAAGAAGCCGACCAGCAGCGCACCGATGCCCGCGCCCAGCGAGCACGCCAGGAACGCGGCCAGGAACCAGGTGAAGGCGTCGATGCCGACGCTGTTCGCGCGTCGGAAATATTCCAGCGCGCAGGCGGTCAGCGCCCACACGATCACCGCGCCGACGAGCGCGAGCCAGCGCGAGCGCGGCTGGCTGATGAGCGAGGCGACGAAGAGTCCTCCCGGCAGCGCAACGATTGCGCCGAGGATGAGCAGGATGGTGCTGAGCGACACAGTGGCCTCCTGACCTAGTCTGATAGATCGTTTTATCGTCGGCGCGTCTCTCTTCCGCTGGGAGAGCGCAGCGCGCCTATGCGCATCCTATTATAGGACGATTCAGGCCCCAATGGGGATGCGTATAGCGCCCGACGCGTAGGTATGCTCACGGCGGAAGCTCGACAGGAGATAGTGCGCATGTCGTCGTCCTGAATGTAGCGCCTGCCCGCCATCGCTCGTTTCAGGCTCTAGGGGGCTTGCGCGCGGCGCGCTCCTAACATATGCTATATGACTGGGACGCAGTGCGAGCGCGCACATACAGAGCGCCTGTGATCACACGGGCCGACACAGCGCGGAGTGGGAGAATTATCGTTGTTTAGCGAGCGCAGTCTGCACGGCGATGAGCCGGCGCGTCGCATCATCCGTTTTGGCCAGCGCATCTCAGGCCAACTGTTGCCCACCGTCCCACAGCGGGCGCGCGGCGTCGATGACAACGTCATGGGCCGTTTGCGCGGCGTGCGCCTGCGTGCGCGTGGACACGAGGCGTGGTTGCGCCTGCGCGCCAGCGACCTCAGCCGCGAGGTGCGCACCATCCCCATCAATACCACGCAGGCGCCCGCGCCCACACCCGATGCGCTGGAGCTGCGCGGCGGCATGCGCGTGACGTGCCACGAAGGCTACGTCGGGCGGCTGGATGGCCTGGTGGTCGAGACGCACAATGGGCTGGTCTCTGATTTGATCGTGCGCGTGCGCAGTGATGCGCTGGCCGATGTCGAGCTCTCCAGCGACCCAATGTTCAAGCTGGTGAATGTGCAGGGGCAGGAAGCGCTGGTCTCGCCGACCTGGGCAGTCTCGGTGGCGCAGTCGCCGAGCGTGCTGCCATTCGTTCCCGCCGAGTTGACGCTGCGCCTGGACGCCAATGTCGAGCAGATCGCCTCGGCGGCGCTGCTGCGCACCGATGGCCAGCTCACTGCCGCCGTCTGGCAGATCCTCAGCGAGAACCCGGCGCTCGCGCCATCGCTGGGTCGGCTGCGGGTGCAGGTGCGAGATGGCGAGGTGACGCTGCTGGGCGAGTTGCCTACTCCACGGCACCGCGCCTCCGCCGAGCAGGACATCTGGCATCTGCCCGGCGTCATCGCCGTGCGCAATGAGACCACCCTCGGCCAATAGCTGATCTGGCGACGTACATCCCTGCAAGCACGACCGAAGAGGGTAACGCCACTACGCCTCTTCCTCTGCTGTCGGCAGCCATCGATGCAGGATCTCCTCCACGTCCTCGATGGTGAAAGGCTTCGGCAGGATGCCATTCACCCCATCGCGCTGGATGCGCTGCAAGCCGCCTGCTGTCATCGCGATGATGGTCGGCATGGGGGCCTCGCTGACCGCAGCATCCTTTCGCAACGCTGCGATCAGCCCTGCGCCATCCAGTTGCGGCATCATCATATCGGTGAAGATCAGGCTGGGATGATGCTTGCGCGCCAGTTCGAGCCCCGTCGGCCCACGAAATGCCGTCAGCGTGGCATAGCCTGCCTCCTCGATGATCAATGCCAGCGCCTCGGCGATGGGCGCCTCGTCATCGACGATCAACACGAGGGGCGATATCTGCGATTCCGACGCTGCCGTACTGGCGCCCGGGCTATCCTGCGGAGCCATCTGAGCGGTTTCCCCTCCATGTACTGCGCTGAGTCCTGCGCCTCGTCCCTGGGCCGCTAGACGCCAACCAACTGCCGAGGCGCAGAGGAGCAGAATCAGACGATGATTCAAGCCCCGGTTCAGGTACGTGGCGAATCGAGCAAGTGAATGCCCTCTGGCGCGCGTATCTCAAACTCATGGATCTGGGCGTCGTGAGCAGAGTAGCGCATCTTGACGACGGAGATCACGCGATGCAGCGCCGCGTTCTCCTCGATCTGCTGCAAGAGCAGCACATTTTCTGCCAGCACGGCGACTGATCCGGGGGTGAGCTGCATGCGTGTGGCAATGGTGGTGTCGTGCTCGCGCACGAACATCGCCGTGACACCGCGCTGCTGGAGCGCCTCGACGAGTGAGCCGAGGTAGCTATTGGCGCGCTCAGGCTGACCACTCTCGCCGATGGCATGCTCCAGCTCGAAGACGCTGTCGATCACCAGACGCCGCGCGCCGACGCGGTCGAGCGTGGCGACGAGACGGTCGGCGACGATGTCGGGGTTCAGCTCGACAGGCGCCCAGTTTTGCAGCGTCATCAGCCCATCTAACTGCATCCCCGCCACGATCTCTCTGCCCAGGTCGAACGCATCCGCTTTGGCCAGCAGTTGCGCCAGCGATTCGCGGAACCCCAGAAACACCGTCGGCTCACCCGCCCGCAGGCCAGCCGCCGCGAAATGCAGCGCCAGCAGCGTCTTGCCTGTGCCCAGGCTGCCCGCGACCAGCGTGGTCGAGCCAGCCGTCAGCCCGCCGCCGAGCAGGTGATCCACCGCCGCGATGCCGACTGAGGCGCGTGGCGGCTGCGTCACGCCCTCCGCGCGCACAGATTGCGCCTGGCGAGCGTCCAGCTCCGACGCCTCGGTGCGGGTCGCCACGCGCGAGGCCAGCCGGGGATAGACCGCCAGCCCCTGCGCGCTCAGATGCACGCTGTGCAGGCCCGAGAGTGGCTTCGCGCCCCGCACTTTGATGGCCTCCAGCCCGCGAGCGTGCCGCACGCCGACCAGGTCATAGTGCAGGCCAATAATGACATCCGCAATGGTGGTCTCAGGGAAGAAGGCGGGGTCGCGGGGGTTGGCCTCGCTGGTGATAATGGTCGTCACACCAAAGACGCTCAGCGTCGTACCAACGTCGTACAGGAATTTGCGCGCCACCTGCAGATCGACCTCAGTCCCGCGCACGCCGCGAAAGCCATCCAGCACGACCAGATTGGCCCGCGCCTTCCGGGCGATGTCGATCAGGGCCTCGCCAGCGGACGCCAGGCCACCGCTGAGATATTGCTCCAGGCTGAGGAACTGAATGCGGTCACCCACCAGCGTATCATCATAGAAATCGAACGACTTCAGATGGGCGATGAGTTTGCTGGTCGGCTCAGACATCGCGGTGACGACCACGGCGCGATGCCCGGCTCGGCCAGCGACGAAGGCGAGTTGATTGGCCAGTGTGGTCTTGCCGCTGCCTGGCGGGCCGACGATGAGCGCCAGCGAGCCGGGGGAAATGCCTCCACCCAGCACGACATCAAGGTTGGGAACGCCTGTCGCCTCAAACCGCATGCCATTTGCACCCTGGTCATTCCCTGCACGCTCGCTGGCATCCTGATTGGCAGCCTGTCGCCCACCCTGCTGCTTGCGGTCGCTCACTCTTCACCTCGCCTGATCCTACACGCACAGGTCGCCTGACGGCGCGAGCGCTCCGCTAGCCTCGAACGCGACTTGGGCCGCTGCCTGGCAAGCGGTCGCACATCGCCGCTGATGGCCGACTCGCGTTGGCAGTATACGTCGCGCTGCGGCGACGCCTCTACCGCGCCCAGCCGCTGGCGCTCAGGATAATCCGTAGACGGGAACGCTCGCGCCGCTGATGAGCGCGGCATCGTCGCTGACGAGAAAGGCGATCACCCGCGCGATCTGGTCGGCTGTGGGCCAGCGGCCAAAATCGGCGCTGGGCATGTCGCGACGATTGGTTGGCGTATCGAAGATGCTGGGCAGCACGGCGTTGACGGTGATGTGGGCGTCGCGCGTCTCCTCCGCCTGCGCCTCGGTCAGGGTGACGACGCCCGCCTTGGCGATGGCATAGGCGGAGGCGTTGCGCCGACCGCTGCGTGCGGCGCGCGAGGAGATGTTGACGATGCGCCCCCACTGCTGGCGGGTCATCTCGCGGGCCGCATACTTCGAGAGCAGGAAGGTAGGGCGCAGATTCAGCTCCAGCATGCGCTCGAAGGTCGCCGTCTCCAGCTCGGTGACGGGTTTGCCCGCAGCGTAGCCACCGATCAGATTGACGAGGATGTCCAGATGGCCAGCCTGGCGCACGATCTCGGCCACCGCGCCGCTGGCGGCGCTCTCATCGCGCGCATCGGCCATCAAATAGTTGAGGCGCGCGCTGGCGTCGCCGACACGCGCGCGCAGGCGTTGCTCTTCGTCAGGCTGGCTGTGGCCGCCCAGCGCGAAGACCTGCGCGCCGCTCGTCAGCAGCGCCGCACAGACCGCCTGACCCAGCACACCCGATGCGCCCGCGACCAGCGCAACCCGCCCCGCCAGATCGTAGTGATTCTCGCGCCACATTGGTACCGTCATGCGCTTTCTCCCTCCTGTCGCTCGCATCCCCGACCAATTCAGCTCGGAACGCTGGACGCCGCTACGGCGCCTCGGCGCCCAGCCGCCCACGCATGGCGCGCCGCAACTGATGAAAGACGCTCAGATTGCGGATTGCATACTTGGCGCGCAGGGTCGCCGTCAGCCCCTCGCCGAGTGAGGTCATCAGCGAGGCGGCGGCGCGCTGCGCTTCGTCGGCCAGCCGCCCGTCGCCCGCCGCGCGCAGCCGCAGCGCCGAGGTAGTGAGCGCGGTGGCGGCCTCTGTCGTCGCGCCCGACGAGGCCAATTGATCGGCCTGGGCATGCAGCCGATAGGCAGTCAGCAACTCCAGCGCCAGCCGCGCCTCTGGCTCCAGCGGCGCTGCGCCTTCGATGGGCAGACGGGCGACCAGCGCACGCTGGCTGAGCCGCGCCGCGAAGTGAGCGCTCTCGACTCCAAGCGACCAATCTGCGAAGACCTCGCCCAGGTTGGCCTGGCCGCTGGCGTCGTCGCGCGTGAGCGTGGCGGGATCGAGCAGCAGTTCCCACAGTGCCACCACGCTCTCAATCATCGGGCGGGACGTCAACGGGCCAGGGTTCACCGTGACGGCCTCGCCCGCTGTGTGCGGGCCGTCAAAGACGTCGGCAATCTCCGGCGCGATGACCGATGCCCGCAGCACGCTCACCCCCGGCGCTGGCTCCAGCGAGAGCCGCACATTGGCGGCCAGCGTGGCGCGCAGGCGATCAACCGTGTCGTGCAGCAGCACGCTCAGTTGCGCTGGCTCGTCGATGAATGAGCAGGTTCCTCCGCTGATGGCGGCGATGCGGTCGAGCAGGTCGCGATTCCACTCCAGCCCCAGGCCATAGCTGATGATGGGCGCGCCCAGCAGCCGCGCGCGCTCGGCCAGCGCCAGGCACTCGACCTCATCGCCATAGGTGCGGCCATCGGTGATGAGCAGCACGGCGGAGATGCGGCCAGCCGTCACGCCTTGCTCCAGCCGACGGATGGCGGCGCGCAGCGCGGGGGCCAGTTGGGTCGCGCCGCGCGGTGACGCCGACATCAGCGCCATCTCGGCCCCCACCGCGCCCACCGGAGAGTCGCCATCCAGCAGCGTCTCGACCCGGTCATCGAAGAGCAGCAGCGTGAGCTGATCCTCAGCGGCCAGCTCGCTGAAGAGCGGCTTGACAGCGCGCTTGGCTTCGGCGATCTTCGCGCCGCGCATCGAGCTGGAGCGATCGACCAGCACCGCCAGATCGAGCGGCGCCGACCACACCTGCGCGGCGGCGTTGGTGGGCAGCAGCTCGCCGAGCAGGTAGAAGCGCGTCGGCTCCTGCAGGTTCCCGATGCCTGCGGCGCCGGGAACCACTCGCAGCGTCAGCGTCGGCTCAGCGCGCGGGGCGCTGGCGCGCTGGCGACGCCACTGTGGCGACGAGTCGGAGGTGGCTGCCATGCGCAGTTGTGCATCGTAGGCCAGGCGCGACTGTGGAGCGGAGAGGACACGATACGCTTCGGCGACCGCCTTGAAGCGCTCCGCCGTTTCGGGGTCGTCGGGGCGCGCGTCGGGGTGCAGCTCGCGCGCGCGCAGGCGATAGGCCTGGCGAATCTCCTCAGGGGTCGCGCCAGGCGTGACCCCGAGGAGCGCATAGTAATCCATGAAATGTGGGGGCACGTCCGCTCCCCTTCCGATGTGGGCTACTCGGCAGCGGCGGGAGGCTCAGCCGCCGCCTCTTCCGGAGTCTCGGCCTTGGCCTCGGCCTCGGATGTAGCCCCATTGCTGTTGGATTCGCCGGTGTCCTCGGTTCCTTCCCCGGTCGTAGCCCAGGGCGCAGCGGCGCGATGGAGCAGCGCATTGTCGTCTGGCTCGGCCTCGAAGAAGATCACCACCGCAGTGCTATTATCATTCCCGCCAGAGGCATTGGCAAGCGCCACCAGCTCGCTGGCGCAGCTCCGTGGCGAGGCGCCAGCCGCCAGCGCCTGCCCGATCACCTCAGGCGTCAACTCATCCCACAGGCCATCGCTGCACAGCAGCACGCGATCCCCCGGCGCCACCACGAACTCCATCAGATCAGGCGTGACGTCATCTTCCTGCCCGACCGAGCGGTAGAGCACGCTGCGCGGAACCATGAACGAGGGGTCATCCAGCAGCGGATGCTTGACCGCCTCCATGCGCGCCAGCAGTGAATGATCTTCGGTCAACTGCAGGAGCTGACCTTCGCGCAGCAGATAGGCGCGGCTGTCTCCCAGGTGGGCGATAGCCGCGCGCGCGCCGGAGATGGCCAGCGCAGTGACGGTCGAGCCAGTGGTCGCATTCAGCCGCTGGCCAAACTGGCGCGTCTGCCGATTGGCCTCCTTCACCGCCGCCTCCAGCGCCTGCGCCAGCGTCACCCGAGGCGCATTCGTCACCGAGCCTTCGGGATCGTAGACTGTCTGCGAGGGCCAGCTCGTCGTCGGGATGGTGAACTGGCGCGTCATCTCCGCCGTCACCGCGCGCGCCACCAAACGGCTGGCGATCTCGCCGTGCGCTTCGCCGCCCATGCCATCGGCCACCAGGAAGACGCCCACGGGCGCATCCGCCGCCGCGTCATCGTGAATATTGAAGAAGGCCACGCCGTAGGCGTCCTGATTCGCCGAGCGCACCAGCCCAACGGTGGTGGCGGCCTCCGCAGTGACCACCAGCCGCACCGAGCGCATGTCGGCGCCAAGCTCCGCGCCTGCCGAGGCGAGCGCCTGCAGCGTCAGCGCGAACGACTCAGCCAACTCCTCGGCGCGGGTGAAGGTTCCCGCCTCGCCGCGCAGCGCGATCTCGCGCAGGCTGCGTTGCGCACTCGACTCCTCATCCAGCGCGGGGGTATCGAGCACGCCGCCGATCATCCCCATCGTGCGGGCCAGGTAGTTGGCGTCGCGGGCGAACAGCGGACGGGCCTCGTCCTCCTCGCCTGCTGTCGTCGCGTCTTCGACGCCGCTGAGGTAGATGCGACCATCATAGAGCGTGACACGCTCGGGTGAAATATGCAGGTGGGCGAGATTGTTGCGGTGCAACGTCGCCAGCGCATCGGCCAGCTCGATGCCCGCCCGCAGCGCATCCACAGGGCGCAGCCGCTCGCCCTGGCTCATCGGCGGCACTAGCTGACCATTCTCGTTGGCGATCTCCATCGAGATGAGGTAGAGCCGCCCGTCCTTGCGCGCCAGGGCGAGCGGGGTCAGCAGCACCGGATGCCGCAACCCCATCGCTACGATATGCGCAAGCTGATCGCTGGCGCCGTTGGGCAGCTCGCGCACGACATAGCGCAGTCCCGGCGCGACCTCATCCGCGTTGGCAGGCGGCTCTTGCGGCTCAGCATAGAAGACGGGGCCATCCTCCGACGCGCTGCTGCCTACGATGCGATATTCGCCAATCAGCGCGCCCTCGGTCAGCGGCGCGCCAGGCGTCTCTTCGCCAGCCGTCGCGCCAGCGTCTGCCCCCGCCGACACTGATGCGGCTGGCAGCTTGGCCGTGTCGGGCAGCGCGGCGCCCTCGTCGTTGACGCCAACCTCGTTGGCGCTGGGCACAGACGCCGCGTCGCTGGCTGTGGCGTGGATGTCCGCCGCCGCTGGCGCCACTGGCGCCGCCGATCCTTCGGCTTCGTCTGCGGCGACGCCAGAGGGCGTATCGGTCGCGGCGGCCAGCTCGGGGGAAACGGTCTCGTCGTCAGGCGTATGCTGCGGATCCTGGGTATCCATGCCACATCTTTCTTTAAGTGAGAGACGCGCGTTGTCTCACATCCTTCGCGCGACGACTCGATGTCGCGCCCTGAGTAAACCGGTAGGCAAACCTGGTCGCGCGCTCGGCGCTCACGCCTCCGCCGTCACCCCTGCTTGGTGGCGGGCAGGGCATACAGGTGATGGTCAGCGCTCCCAATGTAGACGACGTCATCGACGACGACAGGTGAACCCGGTATGATGCCTTCGGTCTCGAAGCGCCAGCGCAGGCGACCATCGTTCGCGTCGAGCGCATAGAGTGATCGATCAATGCTCCCAAAATAGACTACACCATCCGCGACGGCTGGTGTCGAGTTGACCTGATTTCCGGCCCGATAGCGCCATAATCGTCGGCCTGTGCGGCGGTTGAGGCAGTAGAGATGGCCATCGGTCGAGCCGATGTAGAGGCTGTCTCCGCCAATCGTCGGCGACGAGATGATGAACTTCTCGGTGCGCTCTTCCCACGCGCGCCAGCCCGACTTCGCCTCCAGACAGAAGATCGAGAAGTCGTAGGAGCCGACGTACAGGTAGTCATCGACCACGCACGGCGCGGAGATCACGGGGCCGTTGGTGCGCAGCCCCCATTTCTTCTCGCCCGTCGCCGCATCCACGGAGTAGACGTAGTTGTCGCGCGAGCCGAAGTAGAGCTGGCCATTGGCGAACGCCGCCGACGACTGCACCTCACGGTACGTCTGGTAGCGCCAGAGCATCATGCCGTTGCGCGGATCGATGGCATGCATGTAGCCGTCATCAGAGCCGATGTAGACGATGTCCTGATAGATGCGGGGCGACGAGCGCACATGGTGCCAGGTGCGGTAACGCCATACCTCTGCGCCGGTCTGCGCGTGCAGCGCGTAGACATTGAAGTCCTCTGAGCCAAAGATGACCAGATCGTGCCAGAGGGCCGGACGCGAGCAGATGCCGCCATCGGTGGCGAACTTCCACGCCAGCGCGCCACTTTGGCGATCCAGCGCGTAGAGGTTGTTGTCGTAGGAGCCGATGTAGACGAGGTTGGGGCCAACGCACGGCGTCGCCCGAATCTCTTCCTCCGTCTCGAAGGACCACAGTGGCGCATTGGCGCCGACCAGTGTTCCTGTCGGCCCCAGCGCAGGCGCCCAGGTCGCGCGAATACGCCCGCCGCCCGCATGCACCGCGCGGAAGTGGCTGGTGTCGTCGAGCGGGCCAAGCCCCAGCGCGCTCTCGATGGCGAACTCCAGCTCTTCGCACGACTGGTAGCGGTCGTCGGCGCGCCCCTGTACACACTTCATGATGACGGCCTCCATCTCCTGCGAGATGGCGGGATTCAGCTTGCGCGGCATGCGCTCGTGGAAGGTGAATGGCGTCTCTTTGCGCGGATCAGAGCGGGTCAGCAGGTGGTGCATGGTCGCGCCGATGGCATAGATGTCGGAGCGTGGCTCAGCCTGGCGCTTGTACTGCTCAGGCGGCGCATAGCCGTTCGTGCCGACATTGGTATGCTCTTCATCTGGCACGAACATCTTGGCGATGCCGAAATCGACCAGCACGATGCGTCCATCAGGCGTCAGGATGATGTTGTTGGGCTTGATGTCGCGGAAGATGATCGGTGGGCGCTGCGAGTGCAGAAAGCCGACGATGTGGCAGAGTTGCAGCATCCACTCGCCGACCTGCCCTTGCGAGAGGAAGCCCTGCGACTGCCGCAGCCGCAGTTCCAGATTGTCGCCGGGAATGTACTCCAGCACGATATAGGCGCGGCGATGCTCAGTGAACGAGTCGAAGATCTGCGGGATGCCAGGATGATTCTGGTTAAGCAGCATCTGCGTCTCGCGGCGATAATTCATCAGCTCCGCTTCAGGATCACCCATCTGCGGGATCATCTCTTTGAGCGCGCGCCGCCGCGCCAGGTGGGTATCGAGCACGCGGTAGACGTGGCCCATGCCGCCCTGCCCGACGACCTCCTCGACCACATAGCGTCCGCTTTGCAGCGTGGTGCCAGGGGCAAGCTGAAAATGCCCCTGCTGGATCTGCGAGGTGGGCGTGTCCGCTGGCAGCGGGTACTGCTGAGCGCCGGTCACATAGCCGCCCGAGGGGTTTTGCGGATAGTTCAGCCCCTGGCGCGGTTCGGGCAGCCGCTGAGAGTCCGCCGCCCAGAAGGTAGGGCCAGTAGGCCCACCACTTGCGTCTCGTCGGGGCTGATCTGGGAAGCGCATTCTCTGATCGCCGATGGAATCCGCCATGCTTACCCCTCTCGCCACATGCTAGCCAGTTCCCTTGGAATCCTCGGCGCCCGCCCCAGGCGCTGCACCAGGCGCAGCACCAAGCGCACGTTCTGACCGCTATTGGATTGACTGCCATTTTATCACGCCGCTGCTACTCTACACGTTCTCCCCGTGCTATCACAAGCGCATGGCGCCTCTGGGCCGAGAGCGCCCGCTACTCAGCCCGGATGCGGTGGTATACTGGCGGCGGATTGCGCGCACCGCCGGGCGCGTCGCCACGACGCCGGGCGCGAGCGCGCAGCATGAGTGTCCACGATGTCCGGAAATCTGGCGGAGACGATGATGTCCAAGAGTACGCCGCGCGCCACGCGCCTGTCCAGCCAGGCTGGCTCAGCCAGGGGCGAGGAGCGCTTTTCTTTTTCCAAGGTGCTGATCGCCAATCGCGGCGAGATCGCGCTGCGCGTCATTCGCGCCTGCCGCGACCTGGGCCTCAGCTCGGTCGCCGTCTACAGCGACGCCGACCGCGACGCCCCGCATGTGCGCCTGGCCGATGAGGCAGTGCGGCTGGGGCCAGCCCCCGCGTCCGAGAGCTATCTGCGCATCGACAAGATTCTGGCGGCGGCGCGCGCGACTGGCGCACAGGCCATCCACCCCGGCTATGGCTTCCTCTCAGAGAACCCAGAGTTCGCGGACGCCTGCGCCGAGGCAGGCGTCACGTTCGTCGGGCCTAGCGCCCGCGTCATGCGCGAGATGGGCGAGAAGACGGCGGCGCGGCGCAAGGCCAAGCAGGCCAACGTCCCCGTCACCCCTGGCTACGACACCGGCCTGGAGAGCGCCGAGCAAGCGCTGGAACTGGCCGAGCGCATCGGCTATCCAGTGCTGCTGAAGGCAGCGGCGGGCGGCGGCGGCAAGGGCATCCGCTTCGTCCACCAGCCCTCCGAGCTGACGTCGGCGCTGCGGCTGGCGCAGAGTGAGGCGCAAAGCGCGTTCGGCGACTCCTCCGTCTACATCGAGAAGGCCGTCGCGCCTGCGCGGCACATCGAGGTGCAGCTCTTTGGCGACAACTTTGGCAATGTGATTCACCTGGGCGAGCGTGAATGCTCGATCCAGCGCCGCCACCAGAAGCTGATCGAGGAATCGCCCTCGCCCGCGCTCGACGACGCCACCCGCGCGCGCCTGCTCGACTCCGCCGTGCGCCTGGCGCAATCCGTCGGCTACACCAACGCCGGAACCGCCGAATTTCTGCTGGGGCCAGATGGCCAGTTCTACTTCCTGGAGGTCAACGCGCGGCTTCAGGTGGAGCATCCCGTGACGGAGTGGCGTACCGGGCTGGACCTCGTGCGCGAGCAGTTGCGCGTGGCGTCGGGGCTGCCTCTGAGCGTCCGCCAGGAGGACATCACCTTCCGTGGCCACGCCATCGAGGTGCGCGTCTCAGCGGAAGACCCGTTCAACAAGTTCCTCCCGGCAGCTGGCGCCGTCGAGGCGCTGCACGATCCCGCTGGGCCAGGCGTGCGGATGGATAGCGGCCTGTACCAGGGCATGCGCATCCCGCTGTTCTATGATCCGCTGCTGGCCAAGCTGATCTGCTGGGGCGAAGATCGCACCGAGGCCATCGCCCGTCTGCGTCGCGCGCTGGATGAGTACGTCATCGCTGGCGTGCGAACGACTATCCCCTTCGCGCAGTGGCTGATGCGCCACCCGCGCTTCATCGCTGGCGACTTCTCCACCGACTTCATCGCCGAGGAGTGGCGCCCGGAGGCGCTGACCGTGCGCGAGGGCGGGGCGATGGGCGACGGCGATGCGCTCTCAGCAGAGCAGGTGGCGGCGCTGGCGGCGGCGTTGATCGCGCGCGAGGGCGCCGCAGCCCACGACTCGCGCAAGCGCGCGGCGGCGGCTGGCGACGGGCATGAGGAGGGCTGGCGCTGGCGACAGGCGGGACGCAAGTCCGCGACGTCGGGCTGGTAGGACGAGCAAGGGAGTCACTGATGAGCGATGCGCAGCCTGTCCGGCGCGAGCGCACTGTACGCTGGGAAGATCCGATGTCCACACCGCGCGAGGCCGCACGGCGTGGACTAAGTGGCATTGAGTTTCTGCGCGCCATCCTCGATGGCGAGCTGCCGCCGCCGCCCATCGCCGAGCTGATGGGCTTTACATTGGCGACGGTGGAAGAAGGGCGCGTCGTCTTCACGGTCGAGCCTGCCGAGTATCACTACAATCCTATCGGCGTCGTACATGGCGGGCTGGCGGCCACCCTGCTCGATTCGGCGATGGGCTGTGCCGTGCAGTCGCTGGCGCCGGTGGGCGTGGCCTATACCACGCTGGAGCTGAAGGTCAATCTGGTGCGCGCCCTGCGCAGCGGGATGGGCGTCGTCTCGGGTGAGGGGACTGTGCTACACTTCGGTCGTCAGGTCGCGCTGGCAGAGGCGCGGGTGATCGGCCCCGACGGCAAGCTCTACGCGCACGCCACCTCGACCTGTCTCATCATCCGGTCGGACGCGCCCGGCTCGCGCTGATCTCAGCGCAGGCTGAGCCGGGGGCAGACCAGGTTCGATTGGACGCAGGCGAGGTTCAGCAGGGAGGAGAGAGCGACGTATGCCGCTACGAGCGCTGACCTACAATATTCTCAATGGCGGCGAGGAGCGCGTGCCGTTCATTCGGGACATCATCCTCAGTCAGAGTCCCGACGTTGTCGCCATCCAGGAAGCCAACAGCCGCGAGAATGTCGAGATTCTGGCGCGCGCGCTGGGCATGCAGCCCATCATCGGCGAGGCTAACTCGCCGTATCTGGTGGCGCTGCTGACCCGCCTGCCCGTCACGCATGCCATCAGCCACCACCCGCCGGAGTTCGAGAAAGCCGCGCTGGAGGTCGAGACGCAGTGGGAGGGCCAGCCGCTGCGGGTCATCACTACCCACCTGAAGCCGCACATCAGCCAGGAAGCCGCTCGCGTTGCGGAGGCGCAGGCGCTGCTGCGGCTGACCGGCCCGGCGGGCGGGGCCACCGGAAATGAGCTGCGCCTGCTGCTCGGCGACTTCAACGCGGTCAGTCCGGCGGATCGGTTCATTCCAGACCCCGTGATTGCCGACGACGATGTGGAGTACGCGCAGCGTGCCTACGCCGGGCCACGGCGAGTCGTTGAGATGATCCTGGCGGCGGGCTATGTCGATCTCTATCGCCACTTGCACCCCGACGAGGCAGGCTACACGGCGCGTATGTCCACGCCCGTCACGCGGATCGACTACGTATTCGCCTCGCCTGCGCTGGCTCGCCGCGCCACCTTCTGCGACCGCGTCGACAGCCCGCTGGTGATCCTGGCATCCGATCACCTGCCGGTGCGCGCTGACTTCGAGTGACCGCACGGCCTGCTTTTCTCCGCTGCGGATTTTTTGCGTAACATCCTGCTCGCCGGGCGCGATAGAGAGGGTGAAGGGCGCGCAGGGGACACGCCCGCGCGATGAGCAGGATGAGAGTGAGGCGCCGTATGTCGTCCATGTCGTCAGGGCTGGCCGTCGCCACGCCTGCCGCAGATGACCTGAGCCGTGCGCTGGCCGCCGAGCGCCCACGGCTGACGCGTCTGTGCCGCCAGATGACGCAGAACGCCGACGCGGCTGAAGACCTCACGCAGGAGACGCTGTTGGAGGCGTGGCGGCTGCGCGACCGCCTGCGCGACCCCGCCGGGCTGAGCGCCTGGCTGGCAGCCATCGCGCGCAACATCTGCCTGCGCTGGCTGCGAGCGCAGGGCCGCGAGCGCGCGCATCTGGCGCTGGCGTCCTGGCCGGAGAGCGCCGACGAATCCGCAGCGGTTCCGCCAGATGAACGATTTCCGGACGAGGCGGACGACCCGCTGGCGGAGATGGAGCGCGCCGAGGTGGCGGCCCTGCTGGAGCGCGCCCTGGCCACATTGCCCGCGACGACCCGCGCGCTGACGCTGGCCAGCGCCGAGCTTTCGACGGCAGAGCTGGCGTGCAGCTTCCAGCTCTCCGAGGGGGCCGTGCGTGTGCGCCTGCATCGCGGGCGCCTGGCTGTGCGGCAGGCGCTCAGTGGCGTGCTGCGTCCCGAAGCCGAGGCGCTGGATCTCGCGCTGCCCGCCGCGCCCATCTGGTCCGAGTCACGCATCTGGTGCCCCTTCTGCGGCGTGGGTCATCTGCGCTACCGAGTGGATCGCGCCACGGGCGAGTTCGCCTTTCACTGCACGGGGCCATGCGAATGGATGGCGGTGGCTGGCTGCGCTGAGAACGAGCCGCTCCTGCGGCAGGTGAGCAGCCCGAAGTCCCTGGTGACACGCCACTGCCTCAGTCTGGCCACCAGCTATCGCGAGGCGCTGGCGGGGGCGCCCCAGCGCTGCGACTGCGGCGCGCTGGTCAGCTTCTCCGCCCGCTTTCCCGAGGATGTCGACAGCGACACCTCCTACGGCCTCATAGGCGTCTGCTCCAACTGCGGGCCAGTGGATCGTTCATCGGCCTGGCATCTCGCGCTCGATACCGTCGAGGCCCAGCGCTTCTGGCGACGCTACCCGCGCATGCGTGCCCTGCCCATCACGCTGGTGGAGCGCGACAATCGCCCGGCGCTGGTCACGGGCTTCGCGGCATTCGATGGCGCCGCGCGGCTCGAGATCGTCTCCGATGCGCACACCTACGCCCTGCTACACGTCACCACGATGGGCGGCTGACCTCACCCCCAGCCCCCTCTCCCTGCGGGAGAGGAGGAGCCGGAACCTCGATGTAGACTTCGCCCTCGCTCATGAGGCGTGGTGGAGTATTCGCCCCCGCTACTGGAGGACGCTCATGCTGGCTACCCTGCGCAATCGCGACTTCTCGCTGCTCTGGCTGGGCGGCCTCATCTCGCTGGCAGGCGACTGGACACTCCAGATCGGGCTGCCCATCGCGCTCTACCAACTGACGCGCTCCGTCGCCGTGCTGAGCGTCTCGCTGCTGGCCTCGCTGATACCTTCGGTGGTGGTCGGCTCGCTGGCTGGCGTGCTGATCGACCGCTGGGATCGCCGCCGCACGCTCATCATCAGCAACCTCCTGCTGGCCCTCCTACTGGCGCCGCTGCTGCTGCTGCGCTCAGCCAATCTGGTCTGGCTGGTCTATGTGACGCTCTTCGTCGAGGCCTGCCTGGAGCAGTTTACCCGCCCCAGCGAGAGCGCGCTGCTGCCTGCGCTGGTCGCGGAGGAGCGGCTCGTCTCGGCCAATGGCCTCATCTCCGTCGCGAGCAACGTCGCGCGGCTGACTGGCCCGGCACTCGGCGGCGTGATCGCGGTGGCCTTCGGGCTGTCTGGCGTCACGCTGGTGGACGCCGCGTCGTTCGTCGTCGCGGCGCTGCTCTTCAGCCTCATCCGCTCGCCACGCCGACAGCCAGCCAGCCAGCCAGCGTCCAGCACAGCGGAGCCACAGCCCGCCGCGCCCTTCTCGCTGGCGGGGGCGATTGGCCATGCGGCGCGCGAGTGGCGCGAGGGGATGGGCGTCATCTTCCACAGTCGTCCGCTGGCGGTGATCTTTCTGGTCTTCAGCGTCACCTCGATTGGCGAGGGCATCATGGGAACGCTCTTCGTCGTCTTCATGACGGTCAATGCGCACGGCGACGCCCGCGCCTATGGCGGCACGATGAGCGCGCAGGCGGTGGGCGGGCTGCTCGGCGGGGCGCTGGTCGCGCTGATCGGCGCGCGGCTGATGTCGCGCTGGTCTCTCTTCATCACCGCCACGCTCTTCGGCGTGATCGACCTGGCCATCTTCAACGCCCCGACCTATTTTCCGGCGCTCGCGCCCACAGTGGCGGCCAATGCTCCCTGGGCGTCGAGTCTGACGCTGATCGAGCTGCTGCTGGCGCTCTTCGTCGTCGTTGGCGTCCCTGGTGTGGCGCTCCTCAGCGGGCTGCAATCCATCATCCAGCTTGCGGCGCCGGAGCGCTACCTGGGGCGCGTCTTTGGCGCGTTGGGGGCGTGCTCGGCGCTGTTCCTGGCGCTGGGCGTGTCGCTGGCGGGCTGGCTCGGCCCGCGCCTGGGAACGATCACGCTGCTCAATGCGCAGGGCGCGGGCTACATCGCGATGGGACTGCTGCTGCTGGCGCTGGTGACGCGCCCATCCGCCGCACCTCGCCCCTCGCCCGACGCCAGGCCAGCTAACCCCGCCGAGCCACTGGCGCTAACGACGGAATAACTCCGAAAGCCCCCTCTCCTCGCGGGAGAGGGGGTCGGGGGCTGAGGTTGCCCTCTCATTGCCCCGTCAGGATGATGAGCAGATCAGAGGAACCCGCCTGCACGACATCGGGCGAGATCGTGATGGTCAGATTCTCGGAGCCGCGCGTGGCGATGATATTGCGCGTGGCGTTGTTGGTGAAGACTTGGATCTGCTGCCAGCCCTTGCCGGGAAGCTGCGCCTTGTAGAAGTTGGCGATGGTATCGACGCCGTCGCTCGTGCAATAGCCGAACTCGGCGTTGGCGCCGCTCGTCTCCGCCAGCCGCAACTGCCCGCCATAGGCGGGAATCTCTGGCGGGAGCGCGGTCGAGACGGAGATCGCCGAGGTGCAGATGTCCGTGGCGCCGGCCAGATTGCCCGCTCCGGGCAGCGGCGTGATGGTGGGCGTGGGCGGACCACCCTGGGTGGGCGTAGGTGGCGGCGCTTCTGTTGCGGTAGCTGACGATGCGGGTGTCTGGGATTGCGCCGCGCTGTGGGCGCCTGTGTCGCAGCCCGCCAGCGCCACACTGAACCCCAGCGCCAGCACGCAGATGAGCGCTCGCCCACGCCGACCGGCGGATGTCCCTGCGGCTCGCCACGCTCGCGCTCCCATGTCTTCCCCTATTCCTGCGGTCGAACGTGCCTAGTAGCGTTTCTCAGGCGCTGTGGCCGGCTCGCGTGTCTCCTGGGTCACGGCATCCTGCAACAGCTCGACGGCCGCCTCCATCACACGGCGCGCGTCGAGGGTCTTGAGGCAGGCGTAGGAATAGCAGGTGCTGACCTGCCAGAGCGGCTTGTTGCCGACAAAGCGGAAGCACGGCGCGCAGGGCAGATCGGAGTGCACGACGCGACTGCGATAGCCCGGCGCCCCGACTGGGTGAAACTCCGTCCAGTCGGATGGCCCAAAGACGCCGACCGACGGCGTGCCGACCGCCGCCGCGATGTGCAGCGGACACGAGTCGTTGCCGATGAAGAGCGATGACGCCTCGATCAGCGCGCCTGTCACATTGAGCGGTGTCTTGCCTGCCAGCGAATGCACATGACCACGGATCAGCGCGGTCGCGGTGTTCGACATCGGGATGTCGGCCTTGCCGCCAACCAGCACGATGCGCGCGTCGAATCGCTCGACCAGATAGTTCGCGACGCGGGCGAAGCGTTCCGGAGCCCAGCGCTTGCGGCCATCGAAGCCGTCGCCGCCGACATGCATCGTCACCAGCGTATCGCCTGGCCGCACGCCATCGGCCACCAGCAGGGCGCGTGCGGCGCGACGGCTCTCCGGGGTCATGTAGAAGCGTGGTGTGCGCGCCTGGGGGTCGCTGGGGGTTGGCGCAATCGGCTCGATGACCTTGAAATACTGATCGATGGCGTGGCGGCTGCGATAGACCTCGGCGTTTGACCCCTCGGCTCCGGTTCCCAGCAGCCCCCACAACCAGGGCATCGCCAGCCCCAGCGTCGGCGCCCGCAGAGCCGCAGCCCGCGCTACCCAGGTACCCAGCGTCGAGAAATTGATGATCAGGTCAGGGCGCTCCTCGCTGAGACGGCGCACCCCGCGCGCGAAGCGGGTCGCCTCCGCTTCCTCACCGCGCTCAGGGACGAGCAGGCGCGCGTCCACGCTGGGATTATCGAGCAGGATGCCCTCGTTGGAGGGTGAGAGGACGATGGTGATGTGTGCGGCGGGGTAGCGCCCACGCAGCAGCGCCAGCGCAGGCGTGAGCAAGAGCGTATCGCCAATCGGGCAGAGCGCCGTCACGAGGATGCGTTCTGGGTCACGGGTCAGCGGAGTGAAGGTCAACGGGCGCCTCATGCGCTCCCCTCCGGCGCTCCCTGCCGTTCATCGGTCAGATCGACATTGCTGGCGCCTGTGCGGATGCCCAGATAGACGCTCGCCAGCCCCCCGACGCCGATGCAGCCGGCCACGACGAGCAGCGCAGCCGGAAGCCCCTGGTGGTCGGCGATCCAGCCGATGGCAGGAACGAACACGACAGTGATGGCGTTCAATAGCATGATTTGTACCGCGAGTACCCGGCCCTTGACCCAGTCGGGCGAACGTTCCTGCACCATCGTCTGTGCAGGCACATTGATGAGATCGAGTCCGATGCCGATCAGGAAGGTGAGCGCCAGCATCCCGCCGAGGTACGGCGTGGCGGCCCACCATTGCGGCCCAAAGAGACGCGGCGCGCTTGCATAGCCTATCACAAGGAAGGCGATGCTGGTGGAGAGCGCGATCACGCCAGCGGTGATGGTGCGGGCGTAGCGCAGCTTGCGCGAGATCCACGGGGTCGCGGCGGAGCCAATCACAAGTCCTATGCCTGCGGGGATGAAGACCAGCGCGGCAGCCTCGGCGGGCTTATGGAAGAAGACCTGCACAAAGCGTGGCGCGATCATCGCCACCACCGCGACGACGAAACCCGCCAGCGTGAGCTGCCAGACCGAGATGTGTAGCATAGCGTCGGAGCGGATGAAGCGGTACGACTCCATGATGCCCGACCAGATGTCGCGCAGTTGCGGCGGCTCGTTGTACTTGCGTACGCCCTCGGGTGTCACGACGCCCGCGTCTGGCGAGCGCAGCACCGCATGCGGGATGGCCAGAATGAGCAGCGCGCAGACCAGATACAGCAGCGTGATGATGACGAAGAGGGTGATGACAGGCGCGACCGTCAGCCCATACTGCGCGCCACCCACCCGGAATTCCGGGATCAAGATCAGCGCCAGGGGCCCCAGGATGACCAGGCCAGCCGCCTGCGCCAGCGTGAAGGTGATGTTGAAGAGCGCCAGCGCATTCATCAACTCACCGCGATGCACCAGGCGCGGAATGGCCGCGCCCTCGGCAGGTGTGAAGAATTGCCCGACCATCGCGATGAAGAAGGTGAGCGCATAGACCGGCCAGACGCTATTGGGCGCGACGATCAACCCAAAAATGAAGACGACCATCGCCATCGCGCGCAGCACATTGCTCACCCACAGCACCAGCCGTCGGTCGAAGCGATCGACCAGCACGCCCGCTGGCGCGCCGATGAACAGCGCTGGCAGGCTGAACGCCACAATCGCGCCGCTGGTGGCGAGGGCTGAATCGCTCTCTTTCGTCACCAGCACGATCATGGCGTAGTTGGCGGCATTATTGATGGTCTGGGAGATGAGCTGCGCCATCCACAGGCGCAGAAAGAGCTTGTTGCGCAGCAGCGTGCGGAATCCGCGCGCGGCGGACGGCCCGGTGGGATTGACCGCCCGATGTTGTCCGCTCAGCGAGAGGGGGCCGGTGTGGTTGGGGGTCGGGTAGCCCTCGCGCCGCGCAGACGGCACGGTGAACTGCCCATCGTCCTCATGTGACTCGCGCTTCTCTGGCGCCCGTCGCACGTCAGCCATTGCTCTCGTCACTCACCTTCGTCGGCGCGGCCCCTGGCTCGTCAGCGCCTCGACTCACGATCAGTTTGATGCGCTTCTCGACCTCGCTGCGCGTCAAAAGAACCCTCCGTCCGCATCCCAGGCACTTCAGGCCAATGTCCGCGCCCAGGCGCACCACGCGCCATTCATAGCTCCCACAGGGATGCGGCTTGCGCAGGCGCACCCGGTCGTTCAGGGCGAGGTCAGCGTACTTCATGTGCGCTCCTCTCTCTATACAACGCCCAGGACTGACCTGCGACAACTCGCGCGTCACTCGCCGTATCTGGCGCCATTCCGCAACATGGGCGCCGCGCGGATTTTGCGGGCCTCAGCCACGGGAATACAACCCACGCGAAGTGATATACGCGCGAACCGGGTCTGGTGTGAGATAGCGCACCGGAAGACCCACGGCGACGCGCTCGCGCAGATCAGACGCCGAAATCGCCAGCTCGACGCCCTCCAGCGTGACCAGCCTGGCGCTGACGCCTGGCAGGCGACGCTCCAACTCAGCCAGCGCCTTCGCATCGCCATCTGGCTCGGAATAGCCGGGTCGGCGCGCCGCGATCAGCGCGTCGAGCTGAGCCAGCGCGCCCGCCGGATCGCGCCAGGTGGGCAGGCTCAGCAACATATCCCAGCCGACGATGAAGCCGATCCAGGCGCCGGCGCCCCAGCGCTCGCGCAGCCGCGCCAGCGTGTCGACCGTGTATGCTGGCCCCGTCCGGTCGAGATCAATCGTCTCCAGCCCGAAACGCTCATCATCGGCGATTGCCAGTTCCACCATCGCGCGCCGATCCGCCGCAGGACTGATCGACAGGCCGCGCTTGTGTGGCGGCGCAGCGGCTGGCATCAGCCAGACGCGATCCAGATCGAGACGGGCGAATGCCTCCTGGGCGAGCGCGAGATGCCCGATATGAGGCGGATCGAACGTCCCGCCCAGAATACCATACCGCACGCCTGCGCGCATCTGTCAGTTTGCTCGCTTTCTGGGTGAGACGACCTCTCCCCCTGACCCCCTCCCCTCCAGAGAGGGAGAACCCAGGCCAGAGCGCCATCGCCTCCGACACCCCTCTCCCGCCGCAGCGGGGGTGGGGGCTTCGCCCTACAGCAACGCCTCCAACTGGTCGAGGTAGCGATCAAAGCTATCGAGCGCCGCCTGAATGGGCTGCGGAGTCGAGAGATCGACGCCCGCGTCGCGCAGCAGGTTGATGCTGTAGTCCGAGTCACCCGACGACAGGAAACGCTTGTAGCGCCGCACCGCTGGCTCGCCCTCGCTGAGGATCTGGCTGGCCAGCGCCGACGAGGCTGAGATGCCGGTGGCGTACTGATACACGTAGAAGCTCGAATAGAAGTGCGGAATGCGCGCCCATTCGATCTCGATCAGGTCGTCCACCGCGACCTCCGGCCCGTAGTAGGTGTCGTTCAGCCGCTTGTAGAGCGCGCTCAGCGACTCTGGCGTCAGCGCCTCGCCCGCCTCAGCCTGGGCATGGATGTCGCGCTCGAACTCCGCAAACAGCGTCTGCCGATAGAGCGTCGTGCGATAGGTCTCCAGCGCGTGGTTGACGACGTAGAGCTTGAGCGCCGGGTCGCTGGCAGTCTGCAGCAGGTAGTGGGTCAGCAGCGCCTCATTCAGCGTGGACGCCACCTCCGCGACGAACAGCGTGTAGTGCGCATAGGGGAACGGCTGCGTGCGCCAGGTGAAATACGAGTGCATCGAGTGGCCCATCTCGTGCGCCAGCGTGAACATGCTGTCCATGCTCTGCTGATAGTTCAGCAGCGCGTAGGGCTGCGTGCCATAGCTGCCCCAGCTATACGCCCCCGGACGCTTGCCCTGGCTCTCCAGCGCGTCGATCCAGCGCGACTTGAAACCCTGCGCCAGTGGGCCGGTGTAGTCTTCGCCCAGCGGCGCCAGCGCGGCGGTCACCTGCCGCTGCGCGTCCGCAAAAGCGATCTTATACTCCACCTCGCGCGCCAGCGGTGTGTAGAGGTCGTACATGTGCAGCGCATCCAGCCCCATCGCGCGCTTGCGGATGCGCAGATAGCGATGCAGCAGGCCAAGGTTGTCGTTGACCGTGGCGACAAGGTTGCTATAGACACTGACGGGGATGTTGTGGCCGTCGAGCGCCGCCTGGAGCGCCGTGTCATAGTGGCGCGCACGGGCGTAGAAGATGTCCTTCTTGACCTGCGACGCCAGCGTCGCGCCGAAGGTATTGCGATAGGCGTTGAAGGTACCCAGCATGGCCTGGAACGCCTCGCGCCGCACCTCGCGAGTCTGGTTTTCGAGGAAGCGCGACAGATACGTACCCTGAGTGAGCTGGACTGGCTCACCGTGCTCGTCATGAACCATCGGCAGCTTCATGTCGGCGCTGTAGAGCATCTCGTAGATGCGCTCTGGCGCCGCGCCGACCTCGGCCGACTGCGCCAGCAGCTCCTCCATCTCGGCGCTCAGCACATGCGCGCGCTCGCGAGTCATCTCATCCAACTGGTGGCGATAGAGCGCCAACCCCGGCTCGCTGGCGATGAAGCCCTCCAGCCGCTCCGGCGGGAGAGCGAGCACGTCGGGCCGGATGTACGCCGTCGCGGCGCTAAACTCGTTGTCCAGCGTCGTGATGCGGTCGGCCAGCGCCTGATACGTGGCGTTGGCGCTGTCCTGGTGCAGACGCATGTGGGCGTAGACGTAGAGCCTGCCCAGCGCCTCTGCGAGCTGGTCGCGTGCGGTGAAGGCCGCCAGCAGCGTCTGCGCCGATTCGCCCAGCCGTCCGGCGTAGCCCGCCACCTCCGGCAGCCGCGCCGCGACCCGCGCGAACTCCGCCTCCCAGTCCGCATCGGTCGGGTAGATGGCTTCGAGGTTCCAGGTCATCTCGGTCGGTATCTCTGAGCGCTTCGGCAGCGCCTGAGCGGTCGTCATAGTGGCTCCTGTCTGGTGTACCATGATGAGGCGCGGCGGCCCATGGGCAACGTTACGCCGCTAGAAGTGTATAACACTGCGTCGGACGCTGCCGGTGGCGAGGATGCGATGAAGAACAATGAGACAGAGCCAGCGCCATTGCCGCGCGCGTTCTATGCCCGCCCCACGCTGGAGGTGGCGCGCGATCTGATCGGCAAGACGCTGCTGCGGCGCACGGCGGAGGGCCTGGCGGGCGGGTTGATCGTCGAGACGGAGGCGTACATCGCGGCGATTGACCCTTCGGCGCATGGCTTTCGCGGGTTGACGCCGCGCAACCGCACGATGTTTAGCGCTCCGGGGTATGCGTACGTCTACCGCTCGTATGGCATCCACTTCTGCCTGAATGTCGTGACGGAGGGCGTGGGCGTCGCGGCGGCCGTCCTGATCCGCGCCATCCGCCCGCTGGTCGGCGTCGAGCTAATGCGGGCGCGACGAGGCGAGCGCATCGCCGACCGCGATCTGGCGCGCGGGCCGGGGCGACTGTGCCAGGCGCTGGGGTTGACGCTCGCCGACGACGGCTCCGACCTGCTCGGCCCGTCACTCTGGCTCGCCGAGACGCCTGCCGTCGAGGCCGCGCTACCCATCGCCACGACGCCGCGCATCGGCATCTCGCAGGCGGCGGAGTGGCCGTGGCGCTTCGTCGTCGCGGGCGACCCATATGTCTCGGTCAGAGGGGCGAAGCTGGAGTCGCCTGGCGGCTGAGGGCGCGATCTGGAGCGTCTATCGACCGTCGATGTCCTCGTCAATACAGGAAAGGGTGAAGAGCTTTGGCTGCGCCACTACCAGATTCCACACGCGACTTGTTCGACCGACCGCTGTTGTGCGCCCTGAGTACGATCAATCCGGATGGGCGACCACATACCGTTCCTGTCTGGTGTGATTTTGACGGGACGCATGTGCGGGTCAACTGCCCAGCGGCGAGCCGCAAAGCGCGCAATATGGCAGTGGGCAGCAAGGTGACGGCGCTTGTCATTGATCCGCAGCAGTCCTTTCATTGGGTTGAAGTCATGGGACACGTGGTCGAGATCAGAGATGAGGCGCATGGCGCGCGTGACCACATCAACAGCCTGGCGGAGAAATACACGGGCAATCCCGTCTATCGGGGCTATGGAAACAGCAATGTGAATCGCCTCATGTATATCGTTGAGCCTGATGTCGTTCATGGCCGGTGATCGCATGGGGCGCTAGAGCCAGAGAGTCCACAGCCGCCTCGGCGCCAAGGAGCGACAGCCCAATGCCTATTCAGCAGCTACCGCCTGAGATCGCCGCCAAGATCGCCGCTGGCGAGGTGGTGGAGCGCCCCGCGTCGGTGGTCAAGGAGCTGCTAGAGAACGCGCTCGACGCCGGAGCCACGAGCGTGCGCGTGGAGCTGGAGGGCGGTGGCCTCGACCTGATTCGCGTGGTGGACGACGGGCGCGGCATCCCCAGGGATGAGCTGGCGCTGGCCTTCGTGCGCCACGCTACCAGCAAGATCGCCACGCTGGATGATCTGGAGCGCATCCGCACGCTGGGCTTTCGCGGCGAGGCGCTGGCCAGCGTCAGCGCGGTGGCGCGCGTCACGCTCATCAGCCGCGCACAGGGCGTCGCAACAGGCGCGCAACTGACGGTGGACGAGGGGCGCGTGGGGCCAGTGGTCGCGGCGGGCGCGCCAGCGGGTACCAGCGTCAGCGTGCGTGCTCTCTTCAGCTCGCTGCCCGCGCGGCTCAAGTTCCTCAAGACGCGGGCGACCGAGACGGGCCACAGCCTGCGCCTGCTGGAGCAGTATGCGATGGCGCATCCTGGCGTGCGATTCACGGCGGTCAGCGAGGGGCGCGAGGTCTTCCACACCAGCGGCGGCGGCAAGCTGCTGGATGTGCTGGTGGCCGTCTACGGACTGAGCGTGGCCGAGCAGATGACGCCGATTGGCGAGACGGCGCTGCCCGCCGATGAGCGCGCCGAGGGGGGGGATGCGCCCACGCCCGACCCGGATCGCCCGCGCGTGGGCGGCTACGTCAGCAAGCCGACATGCTACAAGGCATCGCGCCAGTACCTCTCGTTCTTTGTCAATGGCCGCTGGGTGCAGAGCCGCAGCCTCAGCTACGCCGTGGAGGAAGCCTACCACTCGCTGCTGCTGGCGGGGCGGCATCCTGTCGCGGTGGTCAACCTGACGCTCGATCCCTGGCTGCTGGATGTGAATGTGCATCCCGCCAAGACGGAGATCAAGTTTCTGCGCGAGCGGCAGGTCTATGCCAGTGTGCAGCGCGCCACCCGCGCCGCCCTCCTCGACTCCGCCAGCGCGCCGGAGGTCTCGACGCGCATCTTCTCGATTCCGGCGTGGGAGGCCGCCGGCATCGCGCCCGCCAGCGACCCCGACGCCCCCTCAGCGGATGATGACGCAATTGCGGCTGATCCGATGCCAAGGAGTGAGAATGCGGCCCCCGACGCCGCTTCGCTGTGGGCAGGGCAGGGGCGCATCGCGGCGGGCGAGCGGGTCAGCGGCTTCACGGCGCCGGGCGCGCCAGCGGCGGATGCGCCGATTGGCGGCGCGCGCATGCCCGCGCTGCGCGTGCTGGGCCAGGTTTCGCAGGCGTACATCATCGCCGAGGGGCCAGATGGCGTCTACATGGTCGATCAGCACGCCGCCCATGAGCGCATCCTGCTGGAGAAGATGATCGCCGAGTGGCGCTCGCAGGCGGTGGCCTCGCAGCTCTTGCTGGAGCCAACCGCGCTGGAGCTGGCGCCCGCCGAGCGCGAGCAGGTGGAGGAGCACCTGGACGCGCTACGCCGCATCGGCTTCGAGATCGAGCCATTTGGCGACGAGGCCATGCTGACGCGCGCCGTGCCAGCCATGCTGGCGGGCAAGCTGCGTGGCCAGTCGCTGCGCGAGCTGATCGTGGCGCTGGCGGGAGCCGACGCCGACGCCGCCAGTCACGGCGAGACGTGGGAAGAGCACGCGCTGGCCAATGTCGCCTGCAAGGCGGCCATCAAGGCGGGGCAGTCGCTCAGCCCCGATGAACAGCGCGAGATGATTCGCCAGCTCGAAGGCGCCAGCGCCTACCAGAGCTGCTGCCACGGTCGCCCGAC
>DATAED010000294.1:0-6991 GCA_036258195.1 Ktedonobacterales bacterium | reverse complement strand
CCTGGCGGCTGACCGTCGCGGCGCTGGCGGCGAGCGCGCTGGCCTGGGGCGTCTGCCTCTCGGCGGAGGTCTCGGCGCGTGATTGGGCGCGCGTGCTCGCGGGCGCGCCACTGCTGGCGGATGCGGCATCGGCGCTGGCGGCTGCGGGCGCGCTGGTCGTCGCCTGGCTGCTGCTTCTCGCGACGCTGGCAGGGCTCCTGGCCGGCCTGCGCGCCGAGGCGTCTGCCACTGTTCGCGCGCTGACTCCGCTCTGGCTGACCCCGCTGTGGGGCGCGGGCGCTGGCGTCGTCTACGGCCTGCTCTCTCTCATCGTCTATACGCCGCCGCCTTTTCATTCCTACGGTCTGCCCACCAGCCCGTGGGATGGTCTGCGCGTCGCTCTGCCGCTGGGCGTCGGCGCGGGGCTGATTCTGGGCTTCACCTTGGCGGTGGCGCTACGCGCGGCGCTGATCGCTCGCCCCACCTGGGATGAGTACGGCGCGCTGGCGTGAAGAGCCTCAACCTGTGCCATGCGCCGAATCCCTGGCCTGGGTTCCCCTCCCTCGGAGGAGGGGGAGAGGTTCCGCCCGCTTCAATCCCCGACTGGCGGGCAGTAGCGCAGCAGCCACTCGTGCTCCAGCGTGAGCGCCTGCACATGCTGGCGCGGCGTAGCGTGGATACCGTGACTGGCGCCGGGCATCCGCACAAAGTCCACTGGCGCGCGGTCGAATTTGCGCAGCCAGGTGTAGAGTTCCTCGCTCTGCGAGATGGGGCAGCGGTAGTCGTTCTCGGCGGCGATGATGCGCAGCGGCGTCGTCATGAGCGAGGCGTAGGTCAGCGGCGAGCGCTCGCGATAGAAGTCCTCGCGCTCCCACGGCCAGCCGTAGTCGCCCTCCGCCCAGACGCTATCGATGTCGCCTGTGCCGAAGCTGGTCATCAGGCTGGTGACGCTGTTGATGGTGACGGCGGCGCGGAAGCGATCGGTATGTCCGATGATCCAGTTGGTCATGTAGCCGCCGTAGCTGCCGCCGAAGACGACCATGTGCGCGGCGTCGAGCCGACCTCGCGCCAGCGCCGCATCCACCCCCGCCATGATGTCGCGGTAGTCGCCGCCGCCCCAATCGTGGTCGCAGGCCTGCGCGAACCGCTCGCCGTAACCTGTGCTGCCGCGCGGATTCACATACAGCACGGCATAGCCTCGCCCGACGAGCGCCTGCACGCTGTGAAAGAAGGTCTGCCCGTACGCGCCGTGCGGCCCGCCGTGAATTTTGAGCGCCAGCGGAGCGCCGCTGGCGGGCGCCTGCCCCGGGCGATACAGCCAGCCCTCCATAGGCCAGCCATCGAACGAGGTGTACTCGAAGCGCTCGGCCTGGGCCAGCGTGCGGCTCGCCAGCAGATCGGCGTTGAGCGCGGTGAGCTGGCGCGGCTCGCGATTGGCGTCGGCGGCGAAATACTCCCAGATGTCCCACGGATGCGTGGGATCGCAGCGCGCCGTGTAGATGTGGCTGCTGTCTGTCGCGAGGGCGAACGTGGCCGTGTGCGTGTCGGCGCCAGTGAGCGCCGTCTCCAGCGCCGAGCCATCCGCCGCCGCGCGCAGCAGATCGACGCCGCCGCGTCGCTGCGCCAGCAGATAGATCCACTGGCCATCGGGCGACCACGCGGGTAGCCAGTCATCGGGGCCGGGGATGTCGTTATAGACGCCCACTTCGGCGGAGAGGTCGCGCCCGGCGAAGAGATTGCGGGAAGCCGCGCCGTCTGCATCCTCCAGGCTGACCACCATTGGCGCGACATTGTAGTAGGAGTGCGCGGCGATGCGCGGCGTGGCGATGCAGGCGAGCCGCTGGCCGTCGGGCGACCACACCGGGCGCTCGAACGCCTGCGAGGCGTCGGTCAGGCGGCGCACCTCGCGCGTGGCCAGATCGAGCAGCCAGAGGTCGCTCGTCATGTTGGCGTCGCGATCAGGCTCGCGGTCGCTGACGAAGACGATGCGGCGGCCATCGGGCGAGCAGGCGGGCTGCAGGTCGTCGAAATCGCCATCGGTCAACTGCTCGCAGCGGCCATCCGCCAGCGTCACGCGAAAGAGCTTACCGCGCCCCTCCAGATAGCCCTTGCCATCCCAGCGATATTGCAGCCGCGTGATGACTCGCGGGCGGTCGGCCTCATCTTTGCGCTCCCGCTCGCGCTCCTCGGCGGTCAGCGGGCGCTCCAGCCGCGGCTGCTCGCCTGCGCGTGTCTCGCTGACGAAGCCAATCCACGCGCCATCCGGCGACCAGAATGGCTCGCTCGCGCCGCGCCGCGTCAGGGTGAGCCTGCGAGCGTCGCCACCATCCAGCCGCAGCAGATAGAGCTGGGCGGTGTCGTCCTCGCGGTCGCTGATGAAGACCAGACTGTGGCCATCTGGCGACCAGCGCGGGCTGCTATCGCGCTTCTGGCCGCTGGTGAGCTGGCGCGTGGCGCCGCTGCGCACATCCAGCAGCCAGATGGCCGAGCGAATCTCGTTGGCGGCGCGGTCGGCGCTGCGCACGGTATAGGCGATGCGCTGGCCATCGGGCGAGAGACGCATATCGGTCAGAAATCGTAGCGTCCAGTAGTCTTCGAGGGTGAGTGGGGCGCGTTTGGTCACGAGGAGACTCCTTAGCGGCGCGTCTGAGGCATCTGAGACGAATGTGCGTCAGGCGCAGATGTCCACGCCCAACGCCGAGCCGATGAAGTTGGCGCCATAGTGGCGGGATGGGCCCAGACGTCTGGCGGGCGCATGTGAGACAGCCACGCGCGCCTGTCGCAGTGCATTGTAGCATGCGGCGAGATCAGGGAGACCAGGCGATGCTCGCGGCAGGTGGCATGCCCGGCTAGCCCTTGGAAGAAGCAGGATGCTTTCAGAAAGTCCGGCGCGCGAGGCGCATGAGATCTCTGCGCCAGCGCCATCACGCCCTCTGGCCACCTGGATGGGGCGACATCAGGAGATCATCATCCCCGTCGGCATCGCGGTGATGTCGCGTCTCGTGGTGTTGGTGGCGGCCGATCTGCTGCTGCGATTTTTGCTGGCGGGTCGGCGCTTCACCCAGCCTTACGCGGGGCCGATCGCTGTCTGGCAACGCAAAGACGCGGGCTGGTACCTGGCCATCGCCCGGCAAGGCTATGCGAACACGCCGCTCCAGCCCTACCTGCACCTGCGGGCCAACTTCTTTCCGCTCTATCCGCTGCTGATCCATGTGGTGGCGCAAGTGTTCGCGCTCTTTCCGCTGGCCCATCCGTATGCGATTGCGGGCATGCTGGTCTCCTGGGCCGCCTTTGCGGTCGCGTGTGTGGGCCTGTATCGCCTGACACGCGGGTTCTTTGGCTCGTCGGTCGCTGGGGGCGCGACGCTGCTGCTGGCGGCCTTCCCCTTCAGCCTGTACGACGGCGCGGTCTATTCGGAGGCGCTCTATCTGGCGCTGGCGGTGTGGGCGTTTGTCTGCATCGAGCGGCGCCAGTGGTGGGCGGCGGGCGCGCTGGCGGGGCTGGCCTGCGGAGTGCGCCCGCCGGGGCTGCTGGTCGGCGCGTGCGTGGCGCTGGCGTACCTGCTCGACTGGCGCCGCGAGCGACGCCTGCTGCGGTTCGACATTCTGGCGCTGGCGCTGACGCCGCTGGGGCTTTGCGCGTACCTGCTCTACTGCTGGGCGCGCTGGGGCCAGCCATTCGCGTATCTCACCGCGTCGCGGCTGGGCTGGCATGGCGGCTACCTCCAGGCGAACGGCCTGCGCGCTGTCGCCGCGGCGCTGACCTCGTTCGATGCCCGCGATGGTGATCACATCCTCACCTGCGTCGCCATCCTGCTGTCGCTAGGCTTTCTGGCGCTGATTCCGATGATCTGGCGGCGCCTCGGCCCCGTCTATGCATTCTTCACGCTCGCCAGCGTGGTCGCGCCCATCCTCGACTTCCCTACCCTGCACTCGCTGGGACGCTATCTGAGCGTCGCATTCCCGGTCTTTATGGCGCTCGCCTTCACCTTGCGCGGACGTCCGCGCCTGCTGGCTGCCCTCGCTGCGGTCAGCGGAATCGTGCTGATGCTCTGTGCAACCTACTTCATCGCGGGCTACGGCCTGTCGTAGCCGCAGCAGAAAACAACCCCACCACTGTCGCCAGCGATGGGGATGCAGGGAGATGTGGGACGACTTCTGCGCAAGCGTGGCACACCCTATGTAGAGATATACTCGCAGGTTACACTGCGGGATGAGCCGAGGCAGGCGCCTGCTCCTGCATCGGCTGTGTCTGGCTCGCTCACGGTGTCGCGGATGCAGAAGGCGTCGCCGAAGGCGCGCTGGTGGGCGCTGGCGTCGGTGAGGCGGTCGGCGCTGGCGTGGCAGTCGGCGAAGGAGTCGGCGTCGCGGTCGGCGCTGGCGTCGCGGTGGGAGTGGCCGTTGGCGTCGGCGTCGGCGTCACTGTCGGCGTGGGGCTGGACGTCGCGGTCGCCTGTGGCAGCACGATGGGATATGAGTTGGCCGGGGCCGTCGCGTGGGGCGTCGGGGTTCGCGTCTGCTTCGGAGAATGCGCTGGCGCGGTGATCGGCTCATGCGCGGGCAGCGCGGCGTTCGCGCTGGGATGCGCGCCGAGCGCGTACGCGCCCAGCAGCACGACGCCGCAGACCAGCGCGGCGCCGATCAGCATGCCCAGCCCGACGAGCAGCGCGCTCCTCCCCCGCGCCAGGCGCAGACGGCGCATCGGTCTGGTGGGCTGATCGGTTGAGGCTGGCTCCCAGCGCGCAGGCCAGCGCGCCGATCCTGGTTGCGCCGGATTCGGCTGGGTGATCTCATCAAATAGCGGATGGTCATCGTGCTCCATAGGCGCGCTACATGCCTCGCTTTCCCTGCATTACTGCGCGCATCCTTGCGCGCTGGGCGCGTCGCCCTGCGCAAAGCTATCGCATCATGCGCGCCAAATACGCTCTGGCGCCTCCGCGCTGGCCCTCGCTACAATGTGGGCATCGGTGGGCGGGTTTCTGCGCCTCGATGCCGCTACGCCAGCGCAAGGGAGACGCCAATGGAGAGCGATCTGCTGCTGGCGCCCCTCGTCGCGGTGGAGGCGGCGTTGGGCGCGCGGGTAATGGCGCGCTTCCTGCGGGGAGCAGGCGGCGCGACGCTGACCCTGGCCGCCGCAGAGCCGCCGCCTGACCAGCCCGACGATCAACGCATCGGCGTCGTGCTGCCCACGCTGAACGAGGCGCGACGGGTCGGCCCGTGTCTGGATGGCTTGCTGGCGCAGGGGTCAGCGGTAGCCGAGATCATCGTGGTGGATACCGGCTCGACCGACGGCACGCAGGCGCTGGTGGCGCGCTACCAGCAACGCGAGACTCGCCTGCGCCTGCTCGACGCCAGCCCCATCCCGCCCGGCTGGAATGGCAAGGCCTGGGGGCTGGAGTGCGGCCTGCGCGCGCTGGACGATGGCTGCCAGTGGGCGCTGACGGTGGACGCCGATACGCGCCCGGCGGCGGGGCTGGCCCGCGCGCTGCTTGCGCACGCTATGCGCTCGGAGGAGGTCGCCTTCAGCGTGGCAACGCGGCAGGAGGTTGACGGGCTGGGCGAGGCGCTGCTGCATCCGGCGATGCTGACGACGCTGGTCTATCGCTTCGGGCCGCCGGGGCGCGCCATCACGCGCGTCAGCCAGGCGCAGGCCAATGGCCAGTGCAGCCTCTACCGCCGCGACGCGCTGGCGGCGGTGGGCGGGTTTGCCGCCGTGCGCGACTCCATCTGCGAGGATGTGACGCTGGCGCGACTGCTGATCGCGAAGGGCGCGGCGGTCGGCTTCTACGAGGCGGGCGACCTGATCCGCGTGCGGATGTATGAGGGCTGGCGCGCGACCTGGCGCGGCTGGCTGCGCTCGCTGCCGATGCGCGACCGCTTCTCTGGCGCGGCGGGCTTCGTGGGTCTGCTGGAGGTGACATTCGTGCAGGCGCTGGCCCCGCTGACGGCGCTGGCGCTGCTGGCGACGGGGCGGCGCCGACCACGCTTGTCGCTCCTGCGCACGGCGCTGCTGGGCGTGACGCTGGCGCTGACGGCGCTGCGCCTGGGGACGCTGGTGGGCGTGGCGCGCGCCTACACGCGGCGCCCGTGGAGCTTCTGGCTCTCGCCGCTGTGCGATCTGCCGGTGGCGCTGGGGCTGTGGGCCAGCGCGCTGCGGCGACGCCACAAATGGCGCGGTCAGCTACTCACGCGCGGCGCCGCGCGGCGAGGCGAGGAGTGAGCCATGAGGAACCGGATAGCAGGCATGCGGCGCGAGATGAAGCTCGTCGCCGTCCTCTTCATCGCGCATCTCGTCGCGCTGCTCTTCGCGCTGGCGGGCGTGCTGATCTTCATGGCGCACCCCGCGCTCATCAGCGCCAGCCCGCTCATCCAGCAGAGCTTCCCCTGGGGCGAGAAGCTCGGCGGCATGGTCTACATCCTGCTGGGCGCCGCCACGCTGCTGACCTTCGGCGTGGTGACGCTGGGACGCCGACGGACAGCCATCTTCTTCGCCGTGGCCACGCTGCTACCACTCACTGCCGAGCTGTTCGGCACCAGCACGGGCTGGCCCTTTGGCCACTACGCCTATACTGATCTGCTGGGGGCCAAAGTGCTGGGCCGCGTGCCGTTCACCATCCCGCTCTCGTGGTTTTACATGGGCTTCACCACCTATCTGCTGGCCAGCGTCATCACTGGCGCGCTGCGGCTGCGTGGGCGCACATTCTGGAGCCTGGCGCTGGGCGCGTGGCTGCTGGTAGCGTGGGATCTGGCGCTCGATCCGGCGATGGCGCGCAACGCCATCTTCCCCTTCTGGACGTGGTACACCCACGGCGCCTACTTCGGCATGCCGCTCCAGAACTTCGTGGGCTGGTGGCTGGTCGGCTTCATCTTCATGGGCGTCAGCCGGTGGCTGTGGCGCGCTGATGCGCCCGCCGACCTGCCTGCCTGGCTGCCGCTGGGGATGTATCTGGCGAATATGGTCTTCGCCATGGCGCTCAGCGTCAGTGCGGGGCTGTGGCCGCCGCTGCTGATCG
>DATAED010000293.1:0-1502 GCA_036258195.1 Ktedonobacterales bacterium | reverse complement strand
TGCCAGGGACGACTGATTAGGCGCTGGAGGTCACCGACTGACAGTTGATCAGCCCGGTGGTGTTGCAGACCAGCTTCACGCCGCTATCGTAATGCACGATGGTGAGGTAGACCGAGATGCCCAGCCCCACCACGGCTATGAGCGCGAGCGCCGTCAGCCCAAGCTGCTGACGGGCCAGGGTCAGCAGGCGGCTCGTCAGCGTCTCGCCAGCCGCCTCATCGCGCCCAGAACCTCCCGGCGCCGTCCTCTCCATCGTCACGGTGGCCTCCTCGCTACTTCGTCGCTACTTCGCCTGGGGCAGCGTCGCTTCGAGCTGCTGGATGACGGGCGTGCCGCACACATCGCCCGGCTGGTCATTGGTCAGCTTGCAGATAGCGGCGGTTTGCATATTCGCGCCGCCGACAATCGCCTTGGTCACGTCGCTATTGGGATTATTGAGCTGGCTGGAGATCTGCTCCCAGTCCATGTCTTGCAGCATGGATGGCGCGAACAGGCCAGCGGTCGTCACATACTGGTTGCCATAGCTCATGAACGGCACGCCGCCTGCCTGCGTGGTGTAGGGCGGGATGTCGAAGGTCGCCAGCGCCTGCGCAGCCGATGGCCCCGGCGTGGCCAGCTTGGCTCCGCTGCGGTCGGCGTCCTCGGTCGGGTTGAAGGTGATGTACTTGCTGGTGTAGGTGGCGTTGCGGAACGAGAACGTCGCCGTGCTGGGATAGACATCACTGGTGGTCGAGCGCATCTGCTCCAGCCCGCTGAACGAGCCGAAGCGGCTGAGCGCCACCACCGTTGACCAGCGCGTCGCCGCGCAGTAGGGGCACCACTCTGCGCCGATGTAGATGACCTCTGGCTTGCCATTTGCCGTCAGCAGCGGGGTTCCCTTTGGCGTCGCCTGAAAGACCTTCAGCGCGGTTCCCGCGCCGACCTTGGCGAAGACCGTCGGCGAGACGCTGGAGACATCGCGCATGACACTGGCTGAGATGGGCGCGCCGATGCCCTGTGACGCCTTCTGGTTCTGGATCTGCGCGAAGATGATGAATGCGGCTATCAGCACAACCACCGCGCCCACCGTTCCCAGCGCGAAGAGATTGCGCCGCCACCACGGCGGCTGAGCGTAGCGGCTGGGCTGCGGGCGACCGCCGCGCGCGGCGCCACTGCTGCGCCCACCGCTGCCCGTTCCCGACGCCTGGCGGATGGACGCCAGCCGCGACGAGCCACCCGCCGCCGTTGAGCGCGCTGGGGTGGGTTTCGCTGGGGTGGGCTTCGCTGGCGAGGTGGGTGGACGGACGCTGGGCTGCTGCGCACCGCTGGTTGCGCCGCTGGTTGCGCCGCTGGTTGCGCCTCCGGAGGCTGGCTGCTTCGGCTGGGGTCGCTGGGGCTGGCGTTTCGCTTTGGCCATCGTGTCCTCTCGCTGCCTTCTCTGGCTCACTCTGCCGTTCACTCCGCTGTCGAGGCGGCGCGCGGCGACGGCTGGATCGCCGGGTCATCGGTCGCTGCATCGGTCG
>DATAED010000292.1:0-13390 GCA_036258195.1 Ktedonobacterales bacterium | reverse complement strand
CAGCGGAGGCCGCCGCGCTGCTCAATCCACGCCTGGCGCGTCGGCTGCCCGCCTGCCTGGCGGCGCTGGCCAGCGATGCGGGTGCGGTCTATCTGGAGGATGGCGAGGAAGTGGTGAGCTAGCGCTAGCCCTCACCTCATCCCTCTCCCTCTGGGAGAGGGAGCGGAAGGTTCGTCTACTCCGGCCACCCGCTTGCTCCGCGCTGCAATCCCTGGCCTAGGTTCCCCCTCCCTCGGAGGGGAGGGGGACAGGGGGAGAGGTTCCGCCCGCTATTTCACCTCGCCGCCCATGTAGCTCCCCTCTTTCGCAAAACGGGTGGGGCTAGCCCGCCTGCGGGGCGATGGCTGCGCTGGCGGCGGCAGGCGCGGCGCGGGGCCGCCATAGCGCGAAGACCAGCGCCGCGATGACCAGCAGCAGCATTGGGAGAGCCTGGTAGAATCCGACACCGAGCACCACAATGGTCGACGAGTTCACCTGTACGATGTTTCGCAACTCAAGTTCAGGGATTATCGCAGGCCCCAACGCGCACAGGATGCTCAGTGCGCTAAACGCTACCACCCAGCCCCAGCGCCGCGCCTGCGCCGCCACGAGGATGGCCAGCGTGGCGACGATCGGCGCCGCCAGTCCATTCGTGACGGGATCCCACAGACTAGTGATATCCACAATGACCTGCGTCGTCTGGTTGATCCCCGCCAGACCGACGTTCAGAATGGGCAGGCCGATAGCATTGAAGGACGAGCCGCTCGCGGCATAAGCATTATGCGTGCTCCACACGATGGAGACGAGGCTTACCAGCGTCGCCACCACGACGATGATGGCCAGCGCGCCCGGCTTTATCTGTGCTGGAGCGGCTTTATCGTGCGGCAGCAGCACGAAGAGCAGCGCGACGAGGGCCAGCAAGATCATCGGGCTGTAGCCAGCGACGATCGCATTGAGCCCATAGATGCCCTCTGGGGACGCGTTATCGAATGGCGCCGCAAGGAACGGCAGCGGGGTAATGAACAGCGTCAGGCCAATGACGCCGAACGCACCGAGCGCGATGAAGGCGACCAGCCAGCCCCAGCGCCGCGACTGAGCGGCCACCGTAGCGGCGAAGGTGGCGATCACCGGCGCCGCAAGTGAGCTGAGTGCAGGCGCCCACCAGACGGGCAGCTCGATAGCGGGGATCCATCGCTCGCCACCTGGAGGCGTTGGCGGGATAACGCCGCTGATGGAGAGGTTAGAGATGTACGTAGACAGGAGCAGTGAGCCGATGCTCACCAGCGGCGCCACGACCGCGACGATGGCCAGCGCGCGGTAGGTCTTGCTCACGACTGCGTGTCCTTTCACTGCTTCGTGAATGACCGTCCTGTTCAGGGGTTCGCGTGTCCGCTGGTGATACGCGCTGGTCGGCTGGTGGTTGCAACGAAGAGCAGCGCAGCGACAGCGGGCAGCGCCAGTGTGACGATGGAAATCGGGAGGCCATTCCCTAACCGGTCAGGCGGCAGCCTCAGCAGCAGTCCAAGCTCGATCGCTGACAGAGAGAGCGCTGAGGGGCCGTAGAGACCGAACAGACCGAGCGCGATGAAGACGCCCAGCCAGACCCAATGGCGTCCCTGCGCCGCCACGACTGCCCCAAATGTGCCGATCACTGGTGGAGCAATCGACACAGTGGTCAGCCAGGCTCCCATGAGGATGATGGGATACAGGGTAGCCCAGGACAACGTGAGCGGCGCATAAGAATACCAGCCGCCCACGCGGCCAGGGTCATAGGTGAAATCTGCCACCAGGCTCGCCGCTGTCACCACCACCGCCACGATAGCCAGCGCGCGATATGTCCTGCTCATCCGATTGCATCCTTTTCTATGGCGCCTGTTCGGCTCTCCCTCTCCCGCAGGAGAGGGGACTGGGGGTGAGGTCGCGCCTGGTCGCTCTGGCGAGGCGGACCTCTCCCCCTGTCCCCCTCCCCTCCGAGGGAGGGGGAACTCAGGCCAGGGTTACAGCGCCTCCAGCTCACCCTCTCGTGTGGACGAGGGGGGCTGGGGGTGAGATCATAGCGCGCTGCGCACCACGCCCAGATCCGCATCGGCGGTGGCGGCCGTGTTGGCTGCTGCGGCCTTGCGGTGGATCAGCGCGAAGATCAGCGCCAGCGCGGCGGGGAGGAGCGACACGGACAGCACCATCAAGTTGGACATCTGTATCTGCGCTTGTGATTGGGATGGATCCTGAGACGGCGGAACATGGAAGTTTTGCCAGGTCAGGACGAACGTTGGCCAGATGAACGACAGCAGCGTGACGATGATCAGTGCGGCCATCCAGCCGTAGCGGCGATTTGCCCAGGCCAGCGCGATCCCCAGAACGATGGCTCCGCTGTCGAACAGATTTGACAACGTCGAAAACAAATAAAACGTCTGTGACTTCAGCATGCTGAAGAACGCCACGACCGGGCCATCCGACCCGCTAAAGAAATAGCCCTGTGAAAACCCGCCGACGGGTAACATCACATAGTGGTAAACGATGACCAGACCCAGCACAATCGCTATACTGGCGAGCCACACCAGCGCCTTGTGGAGCCTGTCCATCCGCGCCATCCTCTCTCAGAAATCCGCCTGCCACCTTGACCACGCGCGCTCGATTGCAGCGCCAGTATAGCAGGCTGGGCGCGGGAGCAACAAGCGGCGTCATAGGCCGTCCGTCGCGCACGCTGGTACCTTTGGGCGCTTCCCATCCGGCCCCGGCTGGGAGCGCCGCCAGCCTGTGCTATGCTACCGTGGACTGTATGCTGCCTGGTGGACGGGATTGCAGGTGGAACGCCTGTTTCACGGGAGCGACTGGGAAAGCCTGAGGATGTCTGCGGTAGGCTGAGGGAGGGCGCCGTGATCACGGATGTGCAACGCATCGCCGAGATCTCGCGCGCGGCTGAGGCGCTGATCGCCGGGCCGCCCGACTTCCTGCGCGCCTTCCCCGGCGAAGAGGGCGGCGCCCGCCAGCAACGCCGCGCCATCATCCTGGCCTCGCTGCGCGACCAGGAATACGGCGGGCGCGTCGGCGTCTCGCTCGATGAGCTGGCCGCCGACCTCGAAGCCGTCCTGCGCTACCGCGAGCTGCCCCCGCCCGATGACCTGCGCGGCGAGGTGGTCGAGATCCTGCGCCAGCTCGAAAACTGGCAGGCGGTGGATGGCGGCCTGGCCCCCGACCGCGCCGAGCGCGACGGGCTGCGGCGGCGTGTCGAGCGCGACTACGCGCTGGCCCGCTCGCTGCGCGTCTTCCTGCCGCACTGGGATGAAGTGCAGCGGGCGCTGCGACGGCGCTACCTCAGCCTCAGCGCCAACTACTTCGCCCAGGCCATCACTGCGCTCGATACCCTGCTCGATGAGCTGCGCTACGAGGACACCGATCCGCTGCGCTGCCACAGCGCGTGGCAATCGCTGCGCCAGGCCATGCACGGCATCAACACCGAATCGCGCGACTTCGCCCGCGAGTTGCGCTCGCTGCGGGTGGATGGCAATCATCCCGACGCGCTGGCCGACATCGCCGACCGCCTGGGCATCCTGCATGAGAAGTTCTTCCGCGTGGCGGCGGAAGGTTCGGCCCAGGTGCGCGAGCGGCTCGACGTGCTGCGCGACGACCGCCACGCTGGCGAGAATGTGCGCCGCCTGCAAGAGACGCTGCGCATCCGTGAGGAAGAGTGGAGCGTCGGGCTGGGCGAGACGCCCATCGAGCTGCGCGAGCGGCTGGAGGCCGTCGGGCAAGATGTCGTGCGCGAGCTGGCCCACTTCGAGCGCTTCATGGCCGACAGCGGCCCCGGCTCCTGGCGCGAGGGCGCCCGCATCATCAGCCTGGCGCTGGTGGAGCTGACCGAGCGCATCCACGCCGCCATCTCGCTGCGCTTGCAGCAGACGCAGGCCGTGGCGGCGCTGCTGCGGCGCGCGCGCGATCTGGCGACTGGCCATGGCGACGCCACCCAGCGCGCCCGCCAGTATCTCTGGAACGCCTCTGGCTCAGTGCACGCCGCGCTGTGGGTGCAGGCCGCGCCCGCCAGCGATCAGCAGGTGCGGCTGGATCGCTGGCTGATGCAAAAGGGCGGCTCGCCGCTGCCGCTGGTAGATGACCACATCTGGGAGCGCGCCCTGCGCCCGCGCACTCGGCCTGCGCCGCCGCAGCCGCCACAGCCGCTGCTCGTCACCGAGGAGTGGGATCCCGGCGAGGATCCGAAAGTGCGGCTGCAAGAGGAGGCGCGCGAGCGGCTAGTGGAGCGGCTCATCACGGCTGGCTCGGCGCAGGCGCTGGAGTCGATCACCTCGCTGGAAGAGCTGCGGCTGCTGGCGTCGTTCCTGTGGCTGCCGCGCGAGAGCGCGCCGTTGCGGCGGCTGGGGCTGCGCATCCAGCCAGCGGGCGCGGGGATGTCGCGCCGCGCGTCGCTGCCGGGGCCAGGCTTCGAGGTGGAGATGGATAATTACCGCTTCAGCGCCACCACCACTTCGCGCCAGGCCGCCGCCGAGCAGCGCCGTGCCGCGGCCACCCAGCAGGCGCTGGCCCGGCTCAGCGCCATCGCCGCCGGAGCCGACGACGTGGCTCCGCTGCGCCCGGCTGACCTTGCTGAGGAGATCGCGGTGGCCGCCGCCACGCACCCGCTGGAAGACCTGGAGGATCTGGAGGAGCAGGAGAGGCAGGACGAGACGCCTGCGTCGGCCTATGCCACCCGCGAGCTGGAGGCCATCGCGCCCGCCGAAGCGCGACCCACACACCCGCAGCCTGGACAATCCGGGCAGCCTGAGCGCGCCTCGACCACTGGCCCGCGCCGTCTCTGGCCGCTGCCGGGGCTGCTGCGTCGGGGCGAGGCGCGCCGCCCGCGCGAGTAGACGGCGGCGCAGGCGGCTAAAGCCGCGCGCTAAGGGCGACCTGTGGGCCGCCGCGATGCCTGCCTTCGCAGGCTCAAGATTGCCGTATCCCAGCCCGCGCAGGCGGGCTTGGCGGCCGTAGGCCCTTAGCTGCGGGTTTACCCGCCCGTCAACCCGCCGCGACGCATATTGAGGAGTGCAGACCATGCCGAGCTACACCGGACAGCGCGAGCAAGACCTCGCCCTGCGCGTGCGCCGCATGCTGATCGAGCAGAGCGCGCTGCTGCAGGATGAATCGCCCGATGAGTTCGCCTGGCTCACCCGCCACTACGAGACAGAGCAGCGCTTCTTCGAGGAGGAGCTGGGCGCGCGGCTGGAGCTGCGGCTGGGACGCTGGGCGCGCGCCTACTGGCCCGCCCCGCCGCGCAACCGCGAGATCTGCATCGCCGACATCTTCGAGCTGACCGCCCGCAAGCAGACCGCCTACGCCTGCCTCATCCGCGCCTATCGCAGCGTGCGCCTGCTCGAATCGGGCGACGCGGCCAACATCTTCCGCTTCAGCGAGCTGTTCCGCTATGTGGCGGAGGAGGGCCAGCGACTCTCGCCGTGGCTCAGCTTCGACGAAGCCATCATCAACGAGGCGCTGGCCACGCAGGGTGACGCCGAGGCCGACACCGAGGACGAGGATGAGGAGGAGCTGGCCACCGCTGGCGCCGCCAAAGGCCGCAAGCGCGCCACCAGCGGCGCGGCCTCGCGCGGGCGCAAGTCGGCGGCGACCCAGCCGCAGCGGGCGGGCGCGGCGCAGCGTGTGCGCGCCAACCAGCGCGCCTTCTACCAGGCGTTCGCGGCCTTCGAACGGCACCGGCTGACCCGCCGCATCGGCGCCGACGACCGCCAGCGTCCCGAGGAGCGCTATCGCCTGGATGAGCGCGACTTCAGCGGCGTCTACGAGTTCACCGATCTGATTGATCGCTTCCTGCCGCCAGCGGGCCTCGTCGCCTACGACGAACTCAAGGAGGAGGAAGACTAGCTATGAACGCGCTCAACTATCAGCCCGCCAAAGGCCAGGGCCGCGCCTGGATTCGTCGCATTCGCCTCATCAACTGGCACGGCCACGAAAACGCCACGCTCGATGTGGTCGGCGACATGCTGGCCGTCATCGGCGAGAATGGCTCCGGCAAGTCGCTGATCCTGGATGCGATTGACTGGGCGCTCTTCCCCACCTCCGGCAAGGTCTTCAACGCGGCGGCGCGCGAGGGCGGACGTGGCAGCAAGCGCACGCTGAGTAATACCATCCTCTTCTTCGATCCGCATGGCGTCGAGCGGCCCGACCACGGCTGGCGCCGCCAGCGCACGGTGGGCTATTGCGCGGTCGAGGTGGAGCACGAGGGCGAGGGGCGCTGGGTCTATGGCTCTGGCGCCGCCGCCACGCCGCAATCCGCCCATCCCTTCTACTATGCGCTGCCCGGCATGCTGGAGCAGGTCACCTTTCTGGAGACGACGCCGCAGGGGCAGGCGCCCTTGCAGATGCAGGACTTCCGCGCCCGCAACGAGAGCCTGGCCAGCGCGGGTGGCGCGGTCTACAACGCCAGCCAGGCCGAGGACTACAACCGCACGGTGGCGCGGCGCCTGCTCAATATCGAAGGCTCCGACTGGCAGCGGCGCTACGACGCGCTCTACGACGTGCTGCACCGCATGCTCGGCCTGAAGGTGGATGACGCGCTGGTGGCTGACCCCAGCGGCGTGGTGCGCGAGTTCCTGCCCGTGGTGGATCGCCCGCATCTGGAGCGGCTGGTGGATGGCCTGGAGGGCATCCAGCGCATCCACCGCGACATCGATGAGTACGGCAAGCTGCGCGCCACGCTGGCAGGCGTGGTAGAGGCGCGCGGCAAATATCACGACGCCGCGCTCAAGCACGCCGCGCTGGTCTGGCTGCGCTCAGCGTGGGAGAGCGACGACGGCGCGAAGGCGCTGGCCACAGCGGAGGAGCGCCAGCGCGAGGCGGAGTCGAGCGCGCGCCAGGCCGAGGCCGCCGAGGAGACCGCCTATGGCGAGGAGAGCGCCGCACGCCGCGAGCTGGAGTCGCTCCAGCAGCTCCACCAGGGCGAGGTGATGCAGGCGGTGGCCCGCGCCAACGATGGCTTGCAGGCGGCGCAATTCGAGCAGGATCGCGCGGCGCGTGAGCTGCGCGCGGCGGAAGATCGCCTCAAGCGCTCCGAATCATCGCTCAGCACGGCCCGCCTCTCGATGGAGCAGGAAGTGACCAGCGCGCGCACGCGGCTGAAGGAGCTGCGTGGGCGCGGAGAGCGGGCGCTGGGCGCGCTGCCGCTGGCGCTCGCCGACGCCTGGGAGCAGATGATGGCGCAGCCCGCCGAGCAAGCGCTGGCCGATGCGCTGCACGCGACGTGGGTCAGCGCCGATGCCGCGCTCTCTGGCCTGGAGCAGCACGCGCTGCGCATCAAAGAGGCGGCGGGCGACCTGCTGTCGGCGCGGCAGACCGAGCGCGAGGCGCGCGCCCAGCACGACGCGGCGGCCCGCGCCATGCAATCCGCCCGCCAGGCGATGTGGGCGCGCTGGGACAAGCTCTCGCAGCGCTGGCCAGAGGGGTTGGGCCGCGCGCCCAGCGGGGAGCCATCCACCATCGCGCTGCCGCCGCTGGCCGAGACCTGCCGCCAGGCGCTTGACGAGAGCCGCACGGTGGCGCGCGAGGCGGAGGGGCGCGCCGCCCGCCTGGATGTGCGCGCGGGCGAGCTGGAGGCGCGCATCGCCACGCTGGGCGATGAGATCGCGCAGACGCAGACTGAGCCGATTCCGCCGCTCTCGCCAGCGCGCGAGCGGGCGCTGGCGCGGCTGCGCGAGGTCGATCCCGGCGCCGAGCCAGCCTATCGCCAGCTCGATCTGGCGCGCGAGGCGCTGCCCTGGGCCGACGCCATCGAGGGGCTGCTGGAGCATACCGACACGCTGACGCTGCTGCTGCTGGGCGTTCCGGTGGAACAGGCGCGCAAAGCGGCCCCGCGTGAGGTGGACTGGCACGCGCTCGCCCCCGTCGGCGCGGGCAAACCGCAGCGTGGCTCGCTGGCGCTGGCGCTCGTCACCAACGCGCCCGATCTGCGCCGCCATCTGGATACCGCTTTCGGCAGCGTTGCGCTGACGCAGGAGCCAGCGCGCTCCGGCGACTACCTCTGCCCCGATGGCCGCTATCGGCTGAGCGATGTGACGGGCGTGATCCAGCCGCACAGCCGCTCGCAATCCCTGATCGGCGTGGTGCGCAGGCAGGCCGCCGCCGCCGCCCGCCGCGAGGATCTGCAGCGCGAGCAGACCGCCAGCCGCGATGAGCTGACCCAGACGCACGAGGCGCTGCGGCAGGAACGCGAGCATGCCCGCGCGGCGGAGACGCGCGCCAACTCGCTGGCCGAAGTGGCGCACATGCTCGAAGAGGTTGATCAGCGGCGCGGCGAGATGCGCGGCCTGCGCGAGGCTGAGGAGGCCGCCTCGCTGCGGCTGGCGGCGGCGTCCCGTACCGTCGAAGACGCCACCCGCGAGGAAGAGGACGCCCGCGCCCGCTGGTCGGACATCACGCGCGAGTACCCCGCCCTGGCGACCGACTCCGCCGGGCTGGAGCGCGCCCGCCAGACGCTGGGGCAGGCGCTCGCCGACGCCGAATCGCGCGCCGCCGAGACGCGCGCGCGCCTCAGCCAGCTCGGCGTGCGGCTGCGCTCGGCTGAGGAGACGCATAGCGCCGAGAGCGAGAGCTATGGCATGGCGCGCGCCTACCTCGACCAGTGCGATCACAAGGCGCAAGAGGCTCAGCGCATCCTCAACGAAGCGCGTCAGGCCCTGCGCGCCGCCGGACTGGAGAACTTCGAGGCGCGCATCACGCAGTTGCAGCGGCGGCTCAAAGAGGCGGAGGAGCAGGCGCGCAAGGCGGGCGTGGCCAAGGGCATCGCCATCCACCAGCTCGACGCCGCCCGACTCGCGCGCGAGACACAGGCGCAGGCCAGCGCCAAGGGCGCCAAAGCGCTGGAGCAGCGCAGCGCCGCCTTCGCCGCGCTGCTGAGCGCCGTCGCCGACAGCCTCGACCTGCCCGCCAATCAGGTTGACGATCCGGTGCGCTACGCCCGCCAGATGACCAAGGGACGTGAGAATCGCGCGCGGCTGGAGGATGACCTGCCGCGCGCTTTCAGCCTGGCTGAGCGCGAGCAGGAGGGCTTCCTGGTCGCGGTGGCGGAGTATCAGGCGCTGGTTGGCGCGGATGACCGCTTCGGCCTGCGCGCCCCCGCCAAGAGCGAGCTGGCGCTGGCCCCGCAGGGCTGGCTGATGGACGTGGCGCCGCGCATGGAGGGCACGCGCGACATCCGCCTGCTGCTCAGCTTCCTCGATACGACCATTGATCAGCTCCAGCAGACGCTCTCGCAGCGCGTCACGCGCGTGGTGCGCGACATCATCCTGGGCGAGGTGGTCAGCCATCTGGTCGAGCAGTTGCGCCGCGCCCAGAGCATCATCGAGGGGTTGAATGAGCGGTTGGTGACGGCGCGCTTCTTCGCCCGCAATACGCGCTTCGCCATGAAGCTCTCCGTCCGCCTGACCCGCCATCCCGATATCCCCTTCGACCATGTGGCCGTGGCGACGGCGCTGCTTGAGCACGGCCACGCCATGCCTGCTGGCGTGCAGGCGCAGCTCACGCAGATTTTCGCCTCCTGGCTGGATGAGCAGATGCGCGGGCAGGCGCAGGCGTCTGTCGAGACGATTGTGGAGCATCTGGACTATCGCCGCTGGGTTGACATCTCACTGCTGCACAGCGACGACCTCGATCCGCGCGTGCGCCCATGGGATAGCGCCGTCTCGGGCTACGGCAGCGGCGGTGAGCAGCGCGTGCCCGTGTACGTACTCCTACTGACGGCGGCGGCCATGCAGTTCGCCGTCTCGAATGCGCCGCTGCGCCTGCTGATGCACGACGAGGCGTTCGCGCGCATGGATCAGCGCAACGCCGATCTGGTGATCCGCTTCGCGCAGCAGCTCGGCATGGGACTGGTGATCGCCAGCCCCAATCTCGATCTCTTCACTGAGGGCGTGAAATACGCCACCGCCTATCGCCTGCGCCAGCTCCCCAACGGGCTGATCGCGCGCGAGGCGCTGCACCTGCGCGCCGTCGCCGAGGAGGAGGACGACGCGACTGACGAGTAGACGTGAGGAGGCATGGAAGGATGATCACGCGAAGGATGATCACGCGACGGTGGCGCCTGCCAGCGCTCTGGCTGACGCTCTGCCTGGCGCTGGCGTGGGGGCTGGCAGGATGCGCGCAGGCCAATATCCCCGGCATCACTCATGTGCGCACAGCGCCCGCGCAGTCCACGCAGTCTGGCGGGCTGCTCGTCGTCGTGCGCCCAGACTGCGCCAGTAGTTCGGCGTGCGGCTCCTTCAGCAGCGCCATGGCGCAGTCGGTGAAGGCGCTCGCCGCGCGGGCGCAGCGTGGTCTTGATGTATCCGGCGCCACCGCTACCGCGCTGGATAACGGCGACATCCAGGTCAATCTCCCCGGCTACAGCGACCAGCAGCTGGCCGTGAGCGCGCTCACCACGCAGGGCGCGGTGCAGATCATCGACACAAGCGGGACGCCGCTTGCCGTGGGAACGAAGGTGGCGCCCAATCAATATCCCGTGCGCTTCACCAGCGCGCAGCTCGACCCCACCTCGATTCGGCCCACGCTCGACCAGAACAACCAGCCCATCGTGGTCTTCGAGTTCCAGGGTAGCGCGCGCACAGATTTCGCCACCTACACGCGCGACAACCAGGGCGGCTACCTCACCATCACACAGGATAACGTGGTGATCGAATCGGCGCAGATCCAGAGCGAGATTGACGGCCAGGGTGAGATTACGGGCCTCCAGAGCATGGCCGCCGCAGAGGCGCTGGCCGTCGAGATGAAATCGCCGCCACTGCCCTATCCTGTCAGCCTCGTCAGCGCCGGGGCGCTCGGCTCATAGGCCACACCTGCTCGCTGCTACACAATCCACGGCGTTTGTTATAAGACCTCTAACAATCCGTTATGCATGTTCGGTACACATGCCTGCGAAGTGGCTGCGTTTCTCACTTTCCCCACACGCCCCCTGTATGTGGTCTGGTGGTCTATACCAAGCGGGAGGCTTGACATCGGAATCACCGCCAGTATACTTGCCCTTGGTTTGCTCTCATGCGATTTCAACGATTCCATCATTTTGTGACGTTTCGCTCGTCTGCTGGATCACGACGCCAGGAGGTCGCCGCAGGCGAGCTGTACGCGAGATGTAGAGCGCTGCAGGCGCTGCAATGAGCAGGCAGGTGATTCCGACGGCCTGCTCGCGTGGCGCGGGAACACGATAGACGACTCACGGCGCTCTTCGCCCCCGTGCGCGAGAAGGAAGCGCGTGGCGAGAGGCCACACACCAGGCTGGGCCAGGCATCCAGGGACGTCGCAGGCGTCCCTGGAGACATAGAACCCTGGGATGACGCCAGCAACGGAGCTGGCAACGTCACCGATAGTGGGAGGATTATTCCACCATGCACCGGCGTCGTCTTTCCATGGCAATCACCGCAGCGGTCGCTGCGGCGTTGCTCGCCACCACCGCCCTGGTAGGCGTGGTGAGTTTCGCGCCCAGCGCGGCGCACGCGGCGGCTGATGGGCCAATACACCACGGTCCAACCGTCACTCACGACACGCACCACGATCTCTCCGTACCGCTGCGCACGGTGGCGGGCAGCCCCTCGCCCGCAGGCGCGCCGCATCAGGCCGACGTGCCGATCAGAATGCCGGCGCTGCGACATGGAGCTAGCAATCATCTCTCGGCTCCAGTGCAGGGCGCTGTCGCGCTGGCCGCTCCCGCCGCTACCAATAACTTTGATGGCGTGGGCAATGGCTTTAGCGGGCCGAACGGCACGTTCTCAGTCGCCTCTGCTCCGCCCGACACCAATGGCGCGGTCGGCCCGCAAGACTACGTGCAGACGGTCAACACCGATTTTGCGGTCTTCAACAAAGACACCAGTCGCGGCGCGGTTGGCTCGGTGCGCTACGGTCCTGTCACCATCAATACGCTGTGGAATGGCTTCGGCGGCCTTTGCCAGACCGATAATGATGGCGACCCAACGGTGGTCTACGACCAGATCGCCAATCGCTGGGTCATCAGCCAGTTCGCGGTGACCGGCGCGACATCGACCTGGTACGAGTGCGTCGCCGTCTCCACGACCAGCGACCCCACCGGCACATGGTATCGCTACTCCTTCCCCTACACCGCCTTCCCCGACTACCCCAAGATGGCCGTGTGGCCAGACGGCTACTATGAGACGTACAACCTCTTCAATGGCAGCACCAACGCCTTCATGGGCGCGCAGGTCTGCGCCTTCAACCGCTCAGCCATGCTGACGGGCGCCGCCGCGACGCAGCAGTGCTTCACCACCAGCACCAGCTACGGCGGCCTGTTGCCGTCCAATCTGGATGGCTCGACGCTGCCGCCCAGCGGCGCGCCCAACTACATCCTTGGCCTGGATACGACGACTAGCCTGGCCTTCTGGAAGTTCCACGTTGACTGGACGACCCCTGCCAATACGACCTTCACTGGCCCGTCGAGCATCGCGGTGGCGTCGTACGCCGAGGCGTGTGGCGGCGGTACCTGCATCCCGCAGTCTGGCACGACTCAGCAGCTCGATTCGCTGGCCGACCGCGTGATGTATCGTCTCTCCTACCGCAACTTCGGCAGCTATGAGTCGCTGCTGGTCGATCATGCCGTCACGTCGGGCAGCTCGGTGGGTATGCGCTGGTACGAGATTCGCAGCCCCGGCTCCAGCCCATCGGTCTATCAGGAAGGCACCTATGCTCCCGATTCCAGCTATCGCTGGATGGGCAGCATCGCGCAGGATCAATCTGGCGACATTGCCATGGGTTACAGCGTGTCGAGCAGCTCGCTCCATCCAGGCATCAGCTACACCGGGCGCCTGGCGACCGATCCGCTCAACACCATGCCGCAGGGCGAGACCAGCCTCATCGTGGGCGCTGGCTCGCAGACAGGACAGAACCTGAGCCGCTGGGGTGACTACAGCGCCATGACGGTGGATCCTGCCGACGATTGCACGTTCTGGTACACGAACGAGTACATCCCCTCGAACGGCGCCTTCAACTGGAAGACGCGCATTGGCTCGTTCAAGTTCAGCGGCTGCGGTGGTACGACGCCGACGCCGACGCCGATCCCACCGACCCCCACGCCGACCGGCGTGCCACCGACCCCGACGCCAACCGGCGTGCCGCCGACTCCGACGCCGATCCCTCCGACGCCGACACCCACTCCTCCGCCCAGCGGTGGCGTGACCAATGGCGGCTTCGAGACGGGGACATTCAGCGGCTGGACGACCTCCGGCCAGGCGACCTCGATCAGCACGACGGCGCACTCCGGGACGTACTCTGGCATGGCTGGCTCGACCGCGCCGACCAACGGCGACAGCTCGATCAGCCAGACCTTCACCGTGCCGTCTGGCTCGAGCAGCGTTAGCTTCTGGTATCGGGTGGTCTGCCCGGACACCGTCACCTATGACTGGGCGACGGC
>DATAED010000291.1:0-4056 GCA_036258195.1 Ktedonobacterales bacterium | reverse complement strand
CGTTTCGCATCGCTGCGGGCAGAATGACTCTGCGGCGATTAGCAGTATGACGCCAACAACGATGTGTTGGGGTATCGCCGGGCGAGCGCCCACACCCCAGCCCTCTCCCTCTGGGAGAGGGAGCAAGAGAGTTCATGCTGGCGAGGCATACACTGCTGATATGGAGCGGTCTGCGGCTCTCCTCTCTCGCCTCGGCGGACGAAAGCCTTTCTGGCTCCCCCTCTCCTGTGGGAGAGGGGGTTGGGGGGTGAGGTCGCAGCCTGTGAGTTTTCTCATTCTGTCCGCTCGGCGCTCGTTTTCGTCCAACCAACGGCGACGCCTGGCGTAATCTCATCAATGCGTGGCCATATCAGCGTGGAGCGAGCATGCCAAAGTCAACGACGAAGTTTATCTGCCAGCAGTGCGGATTCGAGGCCGCCAAGTGGATGGGGCGCTGCACCGACTGCGGCGCGTGGAACTCGATGGTCGAGACGGTCATCGCGCCGCGCCCGGCCAGCGCCGAGCGGTCGTCGGGGCCGATCATCTCGGTGGCCCCCATCTCGGCGCCCGATGTCTCGGCGCTGGCGGAGGATCGCCGCGCCACGGGATCGCCCGAGCTGGATCGCACGCTGGGCGGCGGGCTGATGCCCGGCTCGCTGGTGCTGCTGGGCGGTGAGCCGGGAATCGGCAAGTCAAGCCTGCTACTCAAGGTGGCGGGCAATATCGCCGAGACAGGCGCCAGCACGCTTTACGTCTGCGCCGAAGAGTCGCCGCAGCAGGTCAAGCTGCGCGCCGAGCGGCTGGGCGCGCTGCATCCGCGCCTCTTTCTGCTGCCCGCCACCGAGATCGAGGCCGTCACCGAGCAGATCGAGCGTATGGCACCCGCGCTGGTGGTGGTGGACTCCATCCAGACCGTCGCCACCTCGCTCATCTCCTCCGCGCCGGGCAGCGTCAGCCAGGTGCGCGACTGCGCCCTGCAACTGATGCGTGTGGCCAAGCGCACGCACATCCCTATCTGCCTGATCGGCCATGTCACCAAAGAGGGCGCTGTGGCTGGCCCGCGCACGCTGGAGCACATGGTGGACGCCGTGCTGTATCTGGAGGGCGAGCGCTTTCAGACGTTCCGCCTGCTGCGCGGCGTCAAGAACCGCTTCGGCGCGACGCATGAGGTCGGCGTCTTCGAGATGCGCGGCGATGGCATGGTGGATGTCATCAATCCATCGGGCCTCTTCCTGGCTGAGCGGCGCAGCGACGCCACCGGCTCGGCGGTGGTCGTCAGCATGGAGGGGACGCGCCCGCTGCTGGTGGAGACGCAGGCGCTGGTGACGCCGACGGTCTTCGGAGCGCCGCGCCAGACGGCGACGGGCATTGATCGCACCCGTTTGCAGATGCTGCTGGCGGTGCTCACCAAGCGTGTCGGCCTGGCGCTCTCGACGCAGGATGTCTTTGTGAATGTTGTCGGGGGCTTCGAATTGACTGAGCCAGCCGTTGACCTCGGCGTGGCGCTTGCTATTGCATCTAACTTTGTAGAGCGTCGTATCGCCGCCGATCTGGTCGCCCTGGGCGAGGTGGGGCTGGGTGGCGAGCTGCGCGCCGTGCCACGTCTGGGGCAGCGCGTGCGCGAGGCCGTCAAGCTGGGATTCCGCCGCGTGGTGGCGCCGCCCTCGCGCGCCCGCGCCGATAGCGACCTGGCGAACAGCCTCACTGGGCTGGATGTCGAGCTATTGGAGGCCGCCACGTTGTCCGAAGCGGTCGAGATGGCGCTGGAGTAAGCGACGCTGCGACAAGATACCGACGCTAAATAGGCGATGGACGTGCTATCTTCCGCACAGGGAGCGCGCCCTTATGCTACACTAGGTAGACAGAAAATAGGCGCGCTGAAGGAGTGCGCGCCGCGCACGCGCAGAGCGTGAGGCAGGCGCGTAGTCCGAGTGACAATCGAATGTTGAGCATGGTGAGATGGAGCCAGCGGACGGGGAGAGGGAGGTAGAGCGGAAGCGGTCTTGTCCCGGCGCGCAGGTGTAGGCGCGCCAAGGAAATGCAAGAGGAGGACGCTGTGTCTGGCAGAACCATCGTTCGTGCGGTCGCCTTCGTGGTCGCCGCCGCCCTCGCGTGGGACATCGGATCCACGCTGAATGACGTGCATCATCAGAATTGGGGCCTTCCCGTTCTGGCGATTGTGGGGATTGCGCTTCTTATCGGAATTATCGCCCTGGCGCTTGCGCCCTTCATCATCCTCCCCCCCTTTCGCTGGATTCGTGAGCAGATCCGCAAGGCCGAGGTCAGCGACCTGATCGCAGGCGTGGTCGGCCTCGTCATCGGCCTGATCGTCGCGGCGCTGCTGGCCTTGCCGCTCTCGCAGCTCACCTTCGCCGATGTCGGGCGCTGGGCGCCCAGCGCGGCGGCGCTTATCTGCGCATGGCTGGGCGTCACCATTGCCGTCATGCGCAAGAGCGACTTCACGCGCATGTTCTCAGCGGCGTTCACTAGCCGCGCCATGCGCCGCGCCGCCGCCCGCGATGATCGCGACGCCGACGACCACGACGACGCCGACGACCACGATCTGCACGACCAGCACAACGGCGCCCGGCTGCGCGACCGCCTCACAGGGCGAGGTAGTCGCCGCTCCAGTGACCGGATTCTGGTCGATACCAGCGCCATCATTGATGGCCGCATCGCCGACATCAGCATGACCGGGTTTATCTCGGGTACGCTCGTTGTGCCGCGCTTCGTGCTCGAAGAGCTGCAGCACATCGCCGACTCCGCCGACAGCATGCGCCGCAATCGCGGGCGGCGCGGGCTGGAGATCCTCCAGCGGTTGCAGAAGGACACCACCGTTCCCGTCGAGATCTCCGACGCCGACGCCGACCCCAGTGAGGTAGACGCCAAGCTGGTCAAGCTGGCCCGCCAGTGGCGCTGCGCAATCATCACCAACGACTTCAACCTCAATCGCGTGGCTGAGCTGCAGGGCGTCAAGGTACTCAACATCAACGAGCTGGCGCACGCCGTCAAGCCGATCCTGCTGCCGGGCGAAGAGATGACCGTCAAGATCATGCAGGAGGGCAAAGAGCCAGGGCAGGGCGTGGGCTACCTGGACGACGGCACCATGATCGTGGTGGAGAACGGCAAGGCCTACATGCAGTCCACCATCGAGGTCACGGTGACGCGCGTGCTGCAAACGGTCGCCGGGCGCATGATCTTTGCGCATCCCAAGCAGACCTCGCCCAATGTGGCCGCCGCGCGCCGCACCGGCGCCGCCTCCTGAGCGCGATGCAACAAGCTGAACCTGAAACAACCCAAGGCACGGTGGCGGCTATTTTGGTCGCCACCGCGCCTGGCGGTTCCCAGCAGACGCTCGACCTGCTCTGGCGCCCTGTCCTGGGCCGCCCACTCGTCGCCTGGCCGTTCGAGGCAGTAGCGCGGCTTGACACCCTCACTACCTTATATCTGACGACGCCAAGCGCGCGGCGTGAAGCTGGCGTTTCGATGATGAGTAATATCGTTGGACCGCTGCATCGCCAGGCAGTCCCAGTCGACGACATTTCGTGGTCGTATGCGCTCGAAGCTTTTGTTGGCTCCGCGCATGTGCAGGAGGACTGGATCATCCTGGTGGACGCGGCGCTACCGCTCGTGACAACCGCCAGCCTGCGCGCTGGTCTGCAAGCCGCCAGCCAGACAGGTGTGGCAATCGCGGGTGAGCCGGTCAAAGAGACGCTGAAGCGCGTGGATGGGCAGCGCGTGGCGGAGACGCTGCCGCGTGAGCGTCTGCGCCGCCTGATCTCGCCGCTCACCTTCAGTCATGATGCGCTGATAGGCATATACAAGACCCTTCGTGACCACCCCTCGACCTCCGCCGATCTCGTGGACGTCGCCCAGATGGCAGGCGTTCCGCTGACCGTCTTCGATGTAGACTATCCCTGCGTGCGCATCACCACTGAGCATGACCTGGCTATTGTCGAATCGCTGCTGCGGCAGCGCGAATCGGAGAGATCGTAACCATGACCTCGCAACGTCCAGGCGCCATCATCGTCGGCGCTTCCAGTGGCATCGGCGCAGCGCTCGCCGCAGAGCTGGCGC
>DATAED010000290.1:0-3252 GCA_036258195.1 Ktedonobacterales bacterium | reverse complement strand
GGCTGACATGTTCCGCGCCATCGACAACTGCCGACACCCGGTAGTGGGTCGCATCCACGGCGCGGCGCTGGGCGGCGGCGCCGGGCTGACCGCCGTCTGCGACATCGCCATCGCCAGCGACGACTGCCGCTTCGGCTTCACCGAGGCGCGGCTGGGCATCGCGCCCGCTGTCATCTCGCCCTTCGCCACGCGCAAGATCGGCGTGAGTCACGCCCGCGCGCTCTTCATGACCGCCGAGCGCTTCGACGCCGAGCGCGCCCTGGCCATCGGCCTCGTCCATCAGGTCGTCCCGCTCGCCGAGCTGGACGACGCGGTGCAGGCGACGCTACGCAACATCGGGCTGAGTGGCCCGGCAGGCGCGCAGGCCGCCAAGCGTGTCGCCATGAGCGTACTCGATCTGCCCGACGCCGAGGCGCGCGAGATGACCGCCCAGACCATCGCCGGGCTGCGCGTCAGCGCCGAGGGGCAGGAGGGCATTCGCGCGTTCCTGGAGAAGCGGACGGCAAGCTGGGCGCTGACCGATGAGTAGACCGACGAGTAAAGCGCAGAACCGCCGCGCGCCGTTCAAGACCGTGCTGATCGCCAATCGCGGCGAGATCGCCGTGCGCGTGATGGCGGGCGTCCAGCAGCTCGGCGCGACCGCCGTCGCCGTCTACTCCGATGTGGACGCCGACGCCATGCACGTGCGCGCCGCCGACCGCGCCATCCTGATCGGCCCGGCTCCCGCCCGCGAGAGCTACCTGAACATCCCGCGCATCATCGCGGCGGCGCGCGAGGCGGGCGCTGAGGCCATCCACCCCGGCTACGGCTTCCTCTCGGAGAATGCCGAGTTCGCACAGGCCTGCGCCGACGCCGGCATTGTCTTCATTGGCCCACCGCCCGACGCCATCCGCCTGATGGGCTCGAAGACCGCCGCCAAGCGCGCCGTGGAGCAGGCGGGCGTGCCGACCGTCCCGGGCTACATGGGCGCCGCGCGCGACACGAAGACGCTGGAGCGCGAGGCGGCTCGCGTCGGATATCCCATCATGCTGAAGGCGGCGGCGGGCGGCGGCGGCAAGGGCATGCGCATGGTGCATGCCGCGTCGGAGTTCACGGAGGCGCTGGAGGCGGCGCAGCGTGAGGCGCTGGCGGCCTTTGGCGACGAGACGGTCTTCATCGAGAAGCTGGTGGTCGCGCCGCGCCATGTCGAGTTCCAGATCCTCGCCGACGCCCATGGCCACGCCATCCACCTGGGCGAGCGCGAGTGCTCCATCCAGCGCCGCCACCAGAAGATTATCGAGGAGAGCCCCTGCATTGCGCTGACGCCAGAGCTGCGTGAGGAGATGGGCGCGGCGGCGGTGGCGGCGGCGCGCTCGGCGGGCTATGTCAACGCTGGCACCTGCGAATTCCTGCTCGACCAGGATGGCCGCTACTACTTCCTGGAGATGAATACGCGCCTGCAAGTCGAGCATCCTGTGACGGAGGCGGTGACAGGCTTCGATCTGGTGCGCTGGCAGCTCGCCATCGCGGCGGGCGAGCCGCTGACCATCCAGCAACGCGATGTCTTCCCGCGCGGACACGCCATCGAGGCGCGGCTCTACGCCGAGGATCCCTCGCAAGGCTACCTGCCCTCCAGCGGGCGCGCGCTGGTGGTCGCCGCGCCACGCGCGCCCGGCGTGCGGGTGGACGCCGGCATCGAGTCGGGCGACGAGGTGACGGTCAACTACGATCCGATGCTGGCCAAGCTGGTCGTCCACGCCGAGGATCGCGCCGCCGCCATCGCGCGCATGCGCTGGGCGCTCGACCACTTCGCCATCCTGGGGGTCGCCACCAATACCACCCTCCTGAGCGCGATTGTGGATGAGCCGGACTACCAGGCGGGCAAGACCAACACCGCCTATCTGGAGACGCACGCCTTCGAGACGCTGGCCGATGAGGCGGCCACGCCGCCTGAGGCGCTGGCCGCCGCCGCGCTGTGGGAGGCGCAGGCGGGCGCGCAGCCCACGCGCTCTCGCGGCGAGCCGTTCAATCCGTGGCGCAGTGGCGCATCAGCCAGCGCGGCGGGCGGCGAGCGCAGCATGCGCTACACCCGCGCGGGCGTCAGCCACACCGTGCGGCTGCGGGCGAGCGGCGACGCGCGCTATGCTCTCAGCGTAGACGATCAACCCTATCCCGCGCCCGATGCCGCAGTGTCATCCACGCTCGGCGAAAATGGTCGGCTGACGCTGGCATGCGGCGACCAGCGCGAGACGCACTATGTGGCGCGGCGCGGCTATGAGACGCTCGTCTGGCGGCGCGGGCAGGTCTACACGCTGGCGCGCTCGCGCCCGCTCGATGTGGACGTGGCGGCGCACAGCGCGGAGGCCACGCCCGGCGCGCAGACGCTGACGGCGCCGATGTCTGGCACCATCGTCAAGGTCAACGTGGCCGAGGGTGATCTGGTGGAGGCGCGGCAGACGCTCGTCGTGCTGGGCGCGATGAAGATGGAGCACGCCATCAGCGCGCCGCACGCTGGCAAAGTGCGACGGGTGGCCCATGCGACGGGTGATGTCGTGCAGGGCGGCGCTACGCTGGTCGAGCTGGCCGCCATCGAGGAGGGTTTGCATGGCTGAGCATCCACTGAGGGGGCTGCCCGCGCGCGTCACCGTGGTCGAGGTCGGCCCGCGCGACGGCTTGCAGAACGAGAAGGGCGTCATCGCCACCCCCGACAAGATCACGTTCATCAACCTGCTGGCCGATGCGGGTTTCTCAACCATCGAAGCGACCTCGTTCGTCAGCCCGAAGGCGATTCCGCAGCTCGCCGACGCCACCGAGGTGATGGCCGGACTGACGCCACGCCCCGGCCTGCAATACACCGCGCTCGTCCCCAACGTGAAGGGCATGCAGCGCGCTCTGGACTCCGGGCTGCGCGCGGTCGCCGTTTTCACCGGAGCCAGCGAGACCTTCGTGCAGCACAACGTCAACACCAGCATCGCAGGCAGCATTGAGCGATTCCGCCCGGTGCTAGCGATGGCGCGCGAGGCGGGTGTGCGCGTGCGTGGCTACATCTCGACGGCGTTTGGCTGCCCGTATGAGGGCGCGGTGGCGCCGGAGGCGGTCAAGCGCGTGGCAGGCTCGCTGCTGGAGCTGGGTGTGGCGAAGCTTTCCATCGGCGACACGATTGGCGTGGCAACGCCCGATCAGGTGGTGGAGGTGACGGAGGCGCTGCTGCCCCTGGCGGGCGCCGAGCGGCTGGCGATGCACTTCCACGATACGCGCGGCACAGCGCTGGCC
>DATAED010000289.1:0-1654 GCA_036258195.1 Ktedonobacterales bacterium | reverse complement strand
CGGGCGATGCGGTCGTCGCCGAGCCAGCCAGCGCGCTGGCGCTGGACATGCGCGACCGCGTCGTCGTCGCGCCCAGCCTGCTGATGCTGGCGGTCTTCACGCTGCTATTTACGGCGGGTGTCTGGGCCGCCATCTGAGGCTGCCAACCAGCTCATTCGCGCAGGGATCGCATACCTAATTGGGAGGATTGTGTATGGAGGCGCTCACCACGCCAGTCGCCAACCAGGATAGTCGCGGTCAGGAGCCGGAAGCGGTGGCCGCGCTCTTACATCCACGCAATATCGCGATGGCGCTGATGCTCTTCGTGACGGCGCTCCTGACACTCATGGTCATCCAGGCCATCGGTGGTATCTCCTGGTTCGGCGTGTCCTCGGCGCCGCACTTTGTCTTGCAGGCCGAGAGCTTCCTGCATGGACATTGGGATCTCTCCCTGACCCAGCCGCTGCATGACACCATTCAACTTCATGGCAAATCCTACATCATCTACCCGCCGTTTCCCGCGCTGGTGATGCTGCCCTTCGTGGCGCTCTTTGGCGCGCACACCAGCGATATCTTCATCACCACGGTCATCGCTGCGCTCAATCTGCCGCTGCTGTACCTGCTCTTCGAGCAGGCGCGCTGCGCTGGCCTGACACGCCGCAGTTTCAGAGAGAACCTGATCATCAGCCTGCTGCTGTACTTTGGCTCCATCAATCTCTGGCTGTCGCTGGGCGGCAGGGTGTGGTTCACTGCCCAGATCGTGGGGCTGACGTGCACGCTGGCGGCGCTGCTGCTGGCGCTTCGCCTCCACTTCGGCTGGAGCGCCGTGCTGATGGGCTGCGCCTTCTTCTCGCGCGGCACGCTGGCGCTCGGCTTCCCGCTGATCCTCTATCTGGCCTGGCAGGATGGCGGCGGCGGAGATGCGCTCCAGCGATTCGCTGTCTCGCTCTGGCGGCGGGCGCCTGCCTGGCGCGAGATACCGTGGGCACGGCTGCTCCCGCCGCTCGCCGTCATGCTGGGGATGGTAGGGCTATTTCTGCTGCGCAACGCGCTGGTCTTCGGCTCGCCGTTCGAGTCGGGATATGGCCTGATGAACCAGCAAAACTACCCGCAGATCACCCACGGCCTGTACAGCCTCTACTACGTTCCGCGCAATGTGATCGCCATGTTCTTCGACTTCCCGCACGTCTCCTTCGGCTCGCCCTTCTCGCTCAGGCCGATGGTGGATCTGATCGGCGATGGCATGGGGATGAGCGTATTCGTGACCACCCCAGTCTTCCTCTTTCTCTTCGCGCGCAATCGGAGCATCAGCCCGCTGCGCATCGCGCTCCACGTCACCGTCGCGCTGTGTGTCATCCAGGCGCTGCTGTTCTGCGCGACGGGCTGGTTTCAATTCGGCGCGCGGTATCTGTTCGACGCCTATCCATTCGCCTTCCTGCTGCTGGCGCTCAACGAGCGACGGGTTGACTGGCGATTCGTCCTGCTGGGCGTGTTCGGCGTCGTCATCAATGCGCTGGGCGCGAGGCAATTCTGGGGGTAGCGGTCAGGGCGCGTGCCGATGAGCCGATGAGAGGAAGTCGGCCCGCTGTTTGGGGTACACTGTGGGCTGACGACGCGGCGCAGCGTCCGAAAGGAGACTCAAGCAGCATGACGACCACCGCCAGGGACATTTCCG
>DATAED010000288.1:0-12010 GCA_036258195.1 Ktedonobacterales bacterium | reverse complement strand
AGGTCAGCGGCGCGCCATCGGCAAAGCGGGCATTGGGGCGCAGATGGAACGTGTAGCGCAGCCCATCCGCGCTGACGCTGTAGCGCGTCGCCAGCGAAGGCGTGGGGCGCAGGCCAGCGTCGAATGTGAGCAGCGTGCTGTACGTCAACGACACCATCAATGGCGTGAGAGCGCCATCCGCAGGAAACGCGATGGGATCCAGCGCCAATTGTGACGCGCTGATCCCAGGCAGAGCGATGCGGAGAACCTGCTGGGCGTCAGGCAGCGGGGCGGGGCTGCGCGCCTGCCACGGCAGCGGCGGCAGCGCGCAGCCCGCCAGCAGCATCGTCGCCAACGCTGCCAGCAGGATCATTCCATGCCAGCGCATGCCCATTCGCTTGTTCATCGCTTGCCTCTCAATTGCCTGCGTTCGTCAGATAGATGCGCGCCCAGGCGGCAGGCGCGATCCACGGCGCGGGGTCGGCGGGCAGCGCGGCCGCCGCTGCTGTGGCCAGCCAGCTTCCCCGCTCCTGCGCGATGGGGATGACCACGGCGTCGTTGATCAGCGTGTTCTCCGCCTGCTGGTAGAGCGCCAGCCGCGCCATCGCGTCGCTGGTTGCCTCGGCGCGCGCCACCAGCGCGTCGGCGGCGGGATCGTGCACCCAGTTGGGACACCGCTGAGAAAAACACCCGTTGTCGGCGCCTGGTGAGATGGCAAAGGTGAGCAGCCAGTCCTGTGGGTCGGCGTAGTCCTGGCTCAAGAGGGTGTCACTGGCCTGCGGCGGCGCGGGCACGACGGTGGTCAGGAATCCAGTCCACTCCACCGGCGCGATCGGGATGCCCGGCAGCGTCGCACGCCAGCGCGCCAGCATCGCCAGCTCCAGCGGCGTCGTGGCAATCTGCCCCGTATTGAAGGCGGTGATGGTTGGGCAATGGCTGGCCACGCCGCCGCATTTGTCTGCCACATAGCTCTGCCAGAGCGCCTGCGCCTGCGCGACATCGCCCGTTAGCGGGGCGTTCGCCAGCGGCCCGCTGAGCGCGGCGGGATAGTCGCCGATGCCCGGCGGGATGATGTGGTCGGTGGCCGTGGCGCTGGACGCGGGGGCTTCCGGGATTCCCCAGATGGCGAGTTTTGCCAGCGCGGTCTTGTCGAGCGCCAGCGCCAGCGCCTGCCGCAGCCGAGCATCATTCAGCGGCGCGCTGCGCGGGTTGAGCGTCAGATCGCTGACCCACAGCGCGGGGAAGGTCAGCGCCTGCAGCCCGCGCACGACTGTGGGCGCGACTGCCACCGAGGAGGCCCACTCATCGAAGACGAGATCGTCGGTCGGGGTGACCGGGAAGGCGGATTGCGGCGTCAGCGAGGGCGGACAGGTGGGTGTTGCGGTGGGCGAGGCGACGCCGTGGCGCACGGCTACCGTCACCTCGCGCAGGCGTGGACGTGGCCCCCAGTAGTCCGGCGCGCGGGTCAGCGTCAGCAGGCCGTTGGCGCTATTTACCCACGGCTGGAGGCTCGTCAACTGGTACATGCCGCTGGTTCCCTGGCCGCCGCCATCCGCCAGATGCGCCGTCCACTGCGCGCCATAGCGCGTCACGACCGACTGATCGACGATGGCGCTATAGGGCATGGCCAGCTTGCTGATGAGCGCGGCGTCGAGGAGCGCGAGCAGGATGACGAGTGTGTGCGGGTCAGGCGTCAGCAGCGCATCGCCGATCAGCGTCCTGATGGTGGGCGCAGGCGCGCCATCACCCGCGCACTGCGCGATGAATGGCGCGGCATCTTTGACATCGAAGAAGGCGAACGTGCCATAACTTGGGCAACTCGTCAGCATGCGATTGAGGCTGAAGGCGACATCCTGCGCGGTCAGCGGCGTTCCTTCGGCGAAGCGCGCGTCCGGGCGCAGATGGAACGTGTAGCGCAGCCCATCCGTGCTGACGCTGTAGTCGCTGACCAGCGCGGGGATGGATCGCTGATGCGCATCGAGCGTGAAGAGGCCGCTATACAACAGCGACACGACCTGCGCATAGCCTCCATCCCAGTAGTAGAGCTGGATGGGATCCAGCGCCTCAGCGGGATTCAGATCTGGGCGCGCCGCCAGCGCCGTCCGCAAGATTTGCTGGGCGTCGGGTAGCGGCCCCACCGCGCGGCGCATCTGCTGCCACGGCCATTGCGGCGCCGCACAGCCCACCAGCAGCAGCGGCGCCGCCAGCGCGGCCAGCATGAGCAGCGCCGTGAGCCAGCGCCCGCCATACTGCGCTTGCCTGGCCATCGCCTCACGCTCCTCGCTCGCGCCCGCCTGTTATCGGCGGTCACGGCTGAGACGCAGCGGCGCGGGCAGGATTTACAGCGATCTCACCCCCTGGCCCCCTCTCCCACGGGGCGAGGGGGAACCGGAGGCGTCTCTTGCTGCGGGCGCTCATCTCTCAGGCGCGTGGTGACGTTGGCGACAACCTCGGCCATCGTCTCGAACTCTGGCCTGGGTTCCCCCTCCCTCGGAGGGGAGGGGGACAGGGGGTGAGGTTACGTTTGCCCCGCGCCACATCGCCTTGCCGCTCGTAACGCAAACTCCCCCCTCCCACAGGGAGAGGGGGCTGGGGGTGAGGTCGCCCTCCACTACACCTCCAGCAGCACTTTCCCCAGCGCTTGCCCGGAGGCGAGATAGGTCTGCGCGTCGGCGGCTTGCGCCAGCGGGAACGTGCGCGCGATGCGCACGCGCAGCTTGCCATCGGCCATCCAGCCGAGCACGTCGCCCGCCCGCCAGCGGAACTCCTCTGGCGTCGCGATGTAGTGGCCCAGCGTGGGGCGCGTGAGGAAGAGCGAGCCTTTGCTATTGAGGATTTGTGGGTCTTGCGGCGGCACAGGGCCGCTGGACTGGCCGTACAGCACGAGGTAGCCACGCGGCGCCAGGCTATCCAGGCTGGCGTCGAAGGTGTCCTTGCCGACCGAATCATAGACGACCGGAACGCGCTTGCCATCGGTCAGGCGGCGCACTTCCTGGGCGATGTCTACCTGGCGATAGAGGATGACCTCGTCAGCGCCCAGCGCCCGCGCCTCCGCTGCCTTGGCCTCCGAGCCAACTGCGCAGAGGGTACGCGCGCCGAGCATCTTCGCCATCTGGGTCAGCAGGCCGCCCACGCCACCCGTCGCCGCGTAGATCAGCGCCGTCTCGCCTGCCCGCAGCGGATAGGTGCTGTGGCACAGGTAGTGCGCCGTCATGCCTTGCAGCATCGCCGCCGCCGCCAGCTTCAGATCGACCTGCTCAGGCACGCGGGCGAGCTGCCAGGCGTGGGCCAGCGCATACTCGGCATAGGCGCCCATGAAGGCCGAGGTGGCGACGCGGTCGCCCACCTGCACCTCCGCCACGCCGGGGCCGATGGCGTCTACGATGCCCGCGCCCTCGCCGCCCTGGATGAACGGCAGAGGTACTTTGTATCGCCCCATGCGCTGATAGATGTCGATGAAGTTGAGGCCCGCCGCTACCAGCTTCACGCGCGCCTGACCTGGCCCTGGCTCAGGAATCGGCGCATCGACCATCTGCAAGACCTCTGGATCGCCCTGTCGCTCGAACTGAATTGCGCGCATCGTTCGCGACTCCTTTGCTGGCATGTGCTGGCGCCATCGCTAGCGCCATCGCCGGATCAGTGGTGAGGGCCAGCGCGGCGCGACGCGACGCGGCCCTCAGTGGGTGGCGGGCGCTGGCTCCAGCGGGGCCGCCCGCAGCAGCGTCTCCTCCACCACGGCGGCCAGCGCCGAGATGAAGAGTGGCATGGCGTTGAGCGATTGCGTGCGGTGGAAGGTGATGTCGTGCTCCTCGGCCTGCTCGCGCGCGCCAACCTCGATATCGTAGAGGATCTCCAGATGATCGGCCAGGAACTGCACCGGCGCGATCAGCACATCGCTCGCGCCCTTGGCCTTCAATTCGGGCATCAGGTCGGCGAAGTCGGGCTTGAGCCATGGCTCCGGCGTGTGCCCGGCGCTCTGGTAGCAGAACATCCACTGCTCGGGGCGCACATCGGCGCGCTGAGCGATGGCCTGCGCGGTCTGCTTCAGATTATCGATGTAGCCGGGCTCGTCGGCGACCACACGCAGCGGCATGCTGTGGGCCGAGAGCAGCACGGGCGTGGCGTCGCGCCGCTCGGGGGGCAGCGCGTCGAGCGCCTCACGCACGCGGTCGGCCACCGCCTGCAGGAACTCCGGCTGCATATGCCAGTCCTCGGTGATGGCCAGCTTGAGGTCGGGGCGGCCCAGCGTGGCGACGGCATCACGCAGGGTGTTGATGTAGCCGCGCATCAGAATGGGCGAGTATTGCGGCGACATGATGACGCCCACCAGCGCATCCGCTCCCTCGGCGACCTGCGGGGTGACATCGGCGATGAACGGCGGGAAGAAGCGCATGCCCGCCGTCACCGCGAAGGTTGGGCCATCGGGATGCCGGCGGTTCAGCTCGGCCTCCAGCGCCGCCGCCTGCTCCTGCGTCACGCGCAGCAGCGGGGAGCCGCCGATCAGGTCATAGCGCCGCTTGAACTCGGTGATCACCTCATCGCTCGGCTCGCGTCCGCCGTAGACATTGCGCAGATAGCCGGGAACATCGTCGAGCGTGGCGGGGGAGCCATAGGTCATCAGAACAACGCCGATATGCGGTCGGGCCGACTCAGCCGTCATGGGATGCGCCTCACGTTTCAGGTCTGTCCAGCGTTTCGGATGCAGCGGCTGATATGCCATCGTGCGTATCCGCGCGCCATCATCAAAACTATAGACCCTGAACCGCGCCCCCGCAACTGGGCAGGACGAGCAGAGGTGGCATCGCAAAGCCGCCGCTGTGGTCAGGGCGCGGCGAGGTCGCGTGGCGTCACCACACTCAGTCCTGGAACCTGGCGGAACTGCAGGTCGTTGGTGATGAACGTTCTGGCGCCCACTTCGAGTGCGGTGGCTGCATGAATCGCATCGGGCGTTTTGAGGCCGCTGTAGTCGGCCCGCAAGCGTGCCGCACGTTCCAGCACATCCATGGTAACGGGAGCCAGACGCAATGTTGGTGAGCGGAAGAGGATGCGGCGAAAGAGCGCCTCCAGCGTTGCATCACCAGAGCGCATTGGCCCCACCAGCGTTTCGAGCGCGGTCAACTCACTGGTGATGGCAAAGTCGCCTCGCGCCGCAAGTCCCTGCCAAAAGGGATCGAGCCTCTGGACATAAGGAGCCACACGCTCGACCGTGTAGATGAGGATGTTGGAATCGATATAGATCAAGCCGCCTGATGGCAGGCTCAGCGATCCCACGAGTCGCGCTCCTGCCGGAGGTATTCATCAACCTCATCGGCCGTCTTGAAGAGGCGACCACCCGGCAGATCTTTGACGAGATCGTAGAGTGATGGCTCTGCTGTGGACGATGCGCTTGCGTCGTCTGCTTCAGGCTCGATGGTGACGGAGACGCGCTGACCGGGCTGCAGCTCCGGCGCGCTGATCTCGATCTTGCCATCCGGCCCGACCACCGCTTCTCGGTGAATGACCGTGCTCATCGCTTTCCCTCCCTGCATGCCGATGTGACAGGCGACCTTGCCGCCAGCGCCCACAGCATACCATCATCTGTCCCCCGCCTGATCGCTCAGCCCATGACCACCACGGGCACATGGTGCTGGCCCGTCGAGCCGTTGGGGACGGTGCTGGTCTGGGTGGCCGTCTGCGTGGCGCCTGTGCCATCGGTGGCGCGCACGACCAGCGTATAGGCGCCGGGGGCGGGCGGCGTCCAGCGGCAGCGCCAGTAGACCCAGGTCTGGTCAGAGAGCGGCGGCTTCAGCGCCGCCTGGCTCCAGGTCGCGCCGCCGTCCGCGCTCACCTCCACCCGCTGGATGCCGCGAATCCCCGCGAACGCCAGTCCCGTCACCGTGAGCGGCGCCAGCGGGATGCGCGCGCGGTTGGCCGGGAACTCGATGCGACTGGTAGTGTGGAGTTGCCCATCGCTCCAGCCCTGCGCCTGGTACAGCCCCTTGAATCGCTCGGTGGAAAGCTCGATGCGTGTCAGCCACTTCGGACTCTGCTCACCATAGCGCCCCGGTACCACCACCCGCAGCGGATAGCCATGGCGGTCAGGCAGTCGCACGCCATTCATGCAATAGGCCAGCAGCGTGCGCGCCGCCAGCAAATCAGCCAGCGGCAGGCTCGACTGGAAGCCATCCACGCTGGTGAAGATGGCATATTTCGCCGCTGGATCGGCGCCGCCCGCCTCCGCGATTACCTGCTCCAGCGTCACGCCCTGCCACAGCGCCGTACTCATCAGATGGCCGCCGGGGCCGTTGGCGATGCACTCGAAGGTCACCGCGCGCGTCTCGCTGGGCAAGGCCATCACCTTCGCGTAGTTCCACACGCGCGGCTGGCGTACCAGCCCACTGACTTCGAGCTGCCAACGGTCGAGCTGCACCGTCGGATCGAGGACGTTCTTGCTGACGACATAGAAATTGGCATTGGGGGTAAGTTGGGTCGCCTGCGACACCTCATAGGGCGTCTCCATGCCCTCGTAGCCCAAATTCGAGCGCCGCAGATAGCCGCCGACCAGCCCACGTGTGGCCAGCCCGCCCGCGCCGATAGCGAGCGCCACCGCGCCCGCCGCACCCAGCGCCGACCGCCGCGACACCGTCCAGTCGCCCTCGCCTGACGGCGCCTCTTCGCTCCCTCTCTCCGTGGGAACTGGCTGGGATGAGAGCTTCTCACCCGCCAGCAGTGCGCCCCAGGCCAGCCGCAGCCAGCGATTGGCCAGCGTGATGACGGCCAGGAAGACGACGAACGTGATGAGCGTCCCCACACCATTGATGATGCGCGCCCGCCCGACCGGATCGCCGAGCAGATTACCGAAGAGCACTGGCCACAAGACGACTTGCGTCAGCGCCTCCAGCGCCACCACGAAGGCTCCCATCACCAGCCACTCGCGCCGTGTGGGCCAGCCTCCGCGCACGCGCAGCGGCAACCGCGTCGCCAGCGCATAGACCGGGCCGATCACCAGCGCGCCCACCACGAATTGCCCGATCAGCGCCAGTAGCAGCGGCGTCGTCTTGGAATCGGGCGCGAACCGCAGCAAGAGCTGGATGAACTGATTGACGTTGATCGAGAGCAGCAGTCGCTCGCCAAAGAGTTCGGGCAGCGTCGGGACGCCCCACGTCAGCCGCAGCGCGCCCATCGTGACGATGGCGGCTAGCGCGCCGAGGACACCCGCCACCAGCGGGATGGCGCTGAGCCGCGCGCCCCGGTCGAGCCAGCCGAGCGCCGCACGCGCCGCACACGCCGCACGCGCCGCATGGGCGCCATGGCCTCCCTGCTGACCGCCCGTGTGATCCTTCTGCGACGCGAAGTCGTCGTGCTGATCCAGTTGAGGCTTCACGGTCATTCTCCTTCGATGGCGACCGTTGTAGCGCTGGGCAGACCAGGCAGAGGCGGCAGGCATGCACGCCAGAAGCGTGTCAGCTCGGCGCGGGTGGGCGCGGCGAAGAGCCTGCGCAGCCGCGCCAGACAGGCCGCGCGGGTCTGCGCGCTCAGCAGCGCCGCCAGCCCAAGCGCCGCGCTGGCGATGAACAGCCCGGTGAAGAGTCCAGTCGGCTCGCCCGGCGTGAAGAGGATGTAGGTATAGGGAACGCCCAGCGCGAAGAGCCAGCAGGCCCGCGCGGTCGGCGTGAGCGCACGCGACGACACGCCCGCCAGCGCGATCAGCGGCAGCAGCGCGCCGATGTACCACGGAAAGACGTGCGGCGAGAGCAGAACCCACGCGATGGAGAGCGCCAGCAGCCCGGTAACCGCATCGAGGCCAATGCGCCAGCGATAGAGCGCGATCAGCCCGCAGGCCAGCGCCAGCGCCAGCAGATCCGCCGCCACCAGCGCAGGCGCCGCATGGGTGAATGGCGTGACGCCTGCGTCGAGCCAGCCCAGCAGCAAGCCCTGATCGACATTGCGCTGGCTCAGGTACGCGCCCAGGAAGCCGCCAGAACCAAGCCCCAGCGCCACAAATGGCGCATAGCCCAGCGCGAGGACGCTCAGCAGTCCAGCCAGCAGCCCGTAGTCGCGCCGCCGAATCAGCGCGATGACGAAGAGCAGCGGATAGAGCTTGGTCAGCGCCGCCAGTCCAAGTAGCACGCCCGTCGCCACCCGCGCGCCCCGCCACTGCGCCGCGCTGACCAGCAGCGCCGCCAGCGTCCACAGGATCGCCTCGGCGTCTACATGCGCGTTGAGGGCGAATTCGAGTACGGGGATCGGCGCCCACCAGTAGAGGACGACGCGGCGCAGGTCGAGTCCGCGCTGGCGCAAGATCAGCAGCGTCAGCAGGCACGCCAGCACATCGCAGACCTCGATGGCGCCTTTGACGCCGAAGATGTTGAGGGGCGCCACCGCATACGTCAGCAGAAACATTCCCTGCGCGGCGGGCGGATAGATGGTCGGCGCGTTGCGGAAGCGGATATTGGGCCAGATGGCGTGGTCGCGCAGCGCCGTCAGCGCGGGATCGAGCGGCGTGTGCGTGTAGGGGCTGAAGCCGTGAACGATCAGATACGGATCCCAGGCATAGCGCCAGGCGTCGGGCGAGAGTAGCGGCGGCGAGCCGAAGACGACTGCTCGCAGCGCCAGCCCGATCAGCAGGATGACACCCAGCTCGGCCCAGCGCCAGCCGCCACGCGCGGGCCGCGAGCGCAGAATCAGCGCGCAGGCGGCCAGATACAGCGCCGTCACGCCGCTGAGCAGCCAGCCAAAGCCCGCGCTTGTCACGCCCGCCCGCGCCGCTGGCAGAAAAGCGCTGTAGAGCGGAATCAGCGTCACACCCAGCGCCGCCAGCGAAAGGAGGCGGAACCTCACCCACCAACCCCGTCTCCCACGGGGAGCGAGGGAACTGGAAGGAATGCACGTCTCCTCCCTCGCCTCGCGGGAGAGGGGAGCCGGGAGGGTGAGGTCGTTCCGCGTTGTCATGCCTCGCCCCCTCGCAGCGTGCGCAGCTCATGTCGCTCGCGCAGGGGGCGCGTGTACCAGGCGTAGTCGTGGGCGCGGCTGGCGCGCAGTTCCGCCGAGGCTACCGGCAGCCGCAGCAGCGCGGCGCAGGCTTCCACGCCGGGCTGATATTCCACCGCGCGGCCAAGCTGGGTAAAGCGCAGGCCGCGCAACCGCAGCGCCCGCAGGTAGCGCTCTTCACAGACGGTGTACCAGTCGGTGCGGCCACGCTCCAGCGCCCACATCGCGATGGCCCGCGCCAGATGCTCCACCACGGTACGCCCCTCCACGCAACGCCGTCCGCGATGCGCCGGGCGCACGACGAAGCGCGAGACCTCGAAGGCGCGGCGCGCATCGGGCGTGAACCGCTCTCCTGCCTCGATGGGCGTCAGCTCGGCGAACTCGCGCTGCAACATGAAGCCGTGGCGCGGAAGCAGGACGCGAGCATAGCCCACCAGCGTGGCTGACTCGCGCTCGCCAGCCGCGCGTGGCGCATCGTCCGAGGCGGCATAGACGACAAAGTGGCGCGCAAGCGGATCGCAGCGGTCGCGCTCGCGGCCATCGGCGCTGGGGGCCAGCCAGCCCAGCTCACCCATGAAGACGCGCGCACGCAGGCGATAGGCTTCCTCCAGCGTGGCAGCGTAGCGCGCCGCCCGCCCGGAGAACGCGCGCGCCTCGTAGCGCACTGGCTCGCGCCGCGCCTGCTGGCCGCCGACGCGCTGGCGGCTGCGCGCCTGACGCGGCAGCGCGACGCCCGCCCACGTGTAGATGACCTCTGGCCGCGACTCCGCGCGCGTCCACTCCGCTGTCAGCTCCTCGGTCGCATCCATGCTCACAGGCTCCATTTCACGCCGCAGCCTGCGCACTGCGACCAGGGTGTATCGCTCTCGAAGGCGGCGCGGAAGGCGCGGTAACGCTCGCCATTCCAGATCGCCTCGAAGGGCTGTTCTAGCGCGTTGCCCAGCAGGCGCTCGCGGCGCGGGCCGGGATGAAACGGCGCGAAGCAGCAGGAGTAGACATTGCCATGCGCGGTAATGTAGGCCAGCGTGTAGGGGCGCTGGCAGCCCGTCCACGGGCGCGCAGCGTCCTGCGCGGCGTCGCGGCCGATGTAGGCGACAGGCGTGCTGGCGCCGGTCGCGGTGAAACGCACGCCCAGCGCCTCGCAGCGCGCCGCCGTCTGCGCGATCACCACCTGCTCGCGCGCCTTCGCATGACGCCAGATGGCCTGATCTTCGGTGGCGAGTCCCTTGCCAAAGTAGATGAAACGCTGCACATAGACCTCGCGCACACCGGTCTCTGCGGCGATTGCCACCAGGCGCGGCAGCTCCTCGATGTTCTCGCGCATGGCGGTAAACCACAGCGAGGTGCGCGGCGCACGCGCGCCCAGCTCGGCCTTCAGTCGCTCGAAGCCCGCCAGATTGCGAATGATGTGGGGCAGCGCCTTCTCGTTGACACCGCGCACGCGCGCATACGTCTGCGGGCTGGCGCCATCCATCGAGATGCGCAGTTCATCCAGCCCGGCGGCGATCAGCGCTCGCCCGCGCGCCTCATTCAGCAGCAGCGCGTTGGAGTTGAAGAGGGTATAGACGCCGCGCGCGTGCAGGTAGGCGACAATCTGGGGCAGCTCGCGATTCATCAGCGGCTCGCCCAGGCCATGCAGCACGACCCGCCGCAGCGTAGGGATCTGCCCCACGATCTGCTGCACCTCGGTCAGCGCGATGTCGCGGTCGGCCTCGCGCCCCAGATGCGTGCGCGGGCATTGATCGCATGTCTCGTTGCAGCGCGAGGTGCTCTCGATGTAGAGCTCGCTAGGCAGCGGCAACCGCTCGCCCCGGCTGGCCTGCTCACGCAGCCGCCGGACGTTCTGGGCGCGCTGGACGCGCTGCATGTCATCGGTTGGAGTCACTGTCGCCATAGTTCATCTGTCTCCTCTATCTCCTCACCGGGGCGCCTGGCCTCGAACGCGAAATCATGCTCAGGCAGCAGCGCGGCGGACGCGGTGGTGGGCAGCAGCGTCGCCAGCGCCAGGCGGGTGCGCGGGGCCAGTCGCGCATCGGCGTGGCGCAGGGCATCCCACAGGCGCGCCAGATCGGGCGCCTCGTCAATATCGAAGGACGGCGCGAGCAGCGTGGTCGAGAGGCCCAGCGCCCGTGCGCGCGCCAGCGTCTCAGCGCAGACCGTCGCCGTGCTCATGCGGATGCCGCGAAACAGATCGGGCGGCGCGCCGGATGGGTGATCCAGCGGCAGGCCGATCAGGTAGTAGCCGCCATCTTCCGCCGGGCCGAGCGCCACATCGGCGCGATCGAGCGCGGCGAACGCGCTGGCCACCACCTCGGCTGGCAGGTGCGGCGAATCAGAGCTGCTGATAACCAACCGCCGGTAGCCCGCCGCCCGGCAGTCGCAGGCGATCTGATAGAGCCGCTCGGCGAAGTCAGTGCCGCGCTGGGGGAAGATGTCTGCCGCCGCGCCAACGACAGCGCGCAGGGCATCGGGCGACTGCGCTCCTGGCGCGCAGGCCCAGCGCAGGTCGTAGCCATCCACACAGTGCGCGGCGCCGAAGCGCTCCGCCAGGTCGCCGAGGAAGGCGCGATAGAGGGCGGCGGCGCGCTGCGGGCCGATCCGCGCGGCCAGCCGCGTCTTGACTCTCCCAGGCTCCGGAACCTTCGCCACGATCACCAGCGCATCCGTGCGGGCGTGGGGGGACGGCAGCGCGCTCATGGGCGCCTCCCTTCCGCCAGCGGCGCGGAAAGGCTGGCGGGACGCCAACGGGCATAGCGCAGCACAGCGGCGAGGATGCGCCAGCCCGCGCGCAGCGTTCCGGCGAGCGTTCCAGAGACTTTGGATTCGCCACCAGCGCGGCGGTGGTAGTCCACCGGAACCTCCACGATGCGCAGCCCCGCGCGCGCCGCCTTGACCAGCATCTCAGTAGACCAGCCATAGGTCATCTCGCGCATGTCCAGCGCCAGCAGCGTCTCGCGGCGGATGGCGCGCACCGGGCCGAGGTCGCTGACGTGCGCGCTACAGAGCAGGCGTATCAGTAGCGTGGCGACGGCGTTGCCCGCGCGCTGCTGCGGGGTCAGCG
>DATAED010000287.1:0-7387 GCA_036258195.1 Ktedonobacterales bacterium | reverse complement strand
GAAAGATTTGCCGCTCCGAAAAGCCCTTGTTGAGTTGATCGTTCAGCTCGCGCGCCGAGGTCAGATCGTGGCCAAACGGCTTCTCCACCACGATGCGCGACCAGCCGCCATCACCCGTGGATGCGCCGCGCTTGGCCACGCCCGACGAGCTGAGCAGCGAGCCGATGTGGCCATAGAAGCTGGGCGGCGTCGCCAGATAGAAGATGCGGTTGCCCTGCGTGCCGCGCTCCTGGTCGAGCTTGTCGAGCAGTTGGCCCAGGCGCTTGTAGCCCTCCGGATCATCGAACTGGGACTGGCAATAAAACAGCCCCTTCGAGAACGTATCCCAGACCGACTGATTGACTGGCCGCCGCCGCGAGAACTGGTTGATGGAGTCGAGCGCCTGCTGGCGAAACTGGTCGTCGCTGAACGGGCGGCGCGCCACGCCCACCACGGTGAACTGCGCTGGCAGCGGCTGCTCGATGGCCAGACTGTAGAGTGCGGGCAGTAGCTTGCGATGCGTCAGGTCGCCAGTCGCACCGAAGATGACGAGCGTGCAGGGCTGTACCGTGCGCGTCGAGCGCAGCCCCTGACGCAGTGGATTCGTGGCAAGCGCAGCGGTGTCCATACTGGAAAGTCCCTTCTGAACTCAGGCCCAATGCTCACGCGACGCAGCGCGACGGCCCACCGTTGCAGCCTCGCGCGCAGGGCGAGCGCCGTCCCGCGGTCAACCCCACCGACGGGGCAGCGCTCCGATGCCTGACGTCAATGTCAGGGCGTCCAGAGGCGGTCAGGCCTCGTGCTTGACACCGCCGAACTCACCGTCTTCCATCTTGACCGCGTGGCCGCCAAACTGATTGCGCAGCGCCGCGATCACCTTGGCCGAGAACGACTCATCCTGCCGCGAGACGAAGCGCTGCAGCAGCGAGAGCGTAATGACCGGCGCTGGCACATCCTCATCGATGGCCGCCTGCACCGTCCAGCGTCCCTCGCCAGAATCCTGCACGTAGCCCTGAATCTGCGCCAGTGTCGGATCATCGGCGAAGGCCAGCGCCGCCAGGTCGAGCAGCCATGAGCGCACCACGCTACCGTTCTGCCAGACGCGCGTCACCTCGCGCAGGTCGGGCTTGAACTCCGACTTCTCGATGATCTCGAAGCCCTCGCCATACGCCTGCAACATGCCATATTCGATGCCGTTATGCACCATCTTGACGAAGTGGCCCGCGCCCGACGCGCCCATGTAGCCGTAGCCGTTCTCCGGCGCCAGCGTCTTGAAGATCGGCTCGCAGTGCTGGAACATCGCCTTTTCGCCGCCGACCATCAGGCTGTAGCCCACCTTCAGCCCCCAGATGCCGCCGCTGGTGCCGCAGTCCATGTAGTGCATGCCTGCGGCGGCGACTTTGGTGTTGCGGCGCTGGGTATCGTGGAAGTTGGAGTTGCCACCGTCAATGATGATGTCGCCCGCCTTGAGCAAGCTCATGGCATGGTCGAGCGCGTCGTCGGTCACCTGGCCCGATGGCACCATCAGCCAGACGATCTTTGGCGAGGCTTCGAGCTTGCTCACCATCTCTTGCATCGTGTAGGCTGGCACCGCGCCCAGCGAGGCGGCCTCATCCACCGGCCCACGACTGCGATTCGACGCCACTACCCGATGCCCACCTTGCACCAGGCGCGTCGCCATGTTGCCGCCCATGCGGCCAAGTCCGTAGATGCCCAGTTCCATCGCTCAGTATCCTCTCTTCACCGGCTGTTTACCCAGCCTCTCGTCTACGGATAGTTACGCCTGACCGATGCGCGCCGCATCGAGCGCCTGCTCGACCTCGGCCAGCCCCGCCGCGATGTCAGCTCCCAGATCCACGCGGATGACGCGGCGACCGTGCGCCTGGAGCGACTGGAGATCGCCCAGCGCCTGCGCCGCCTTGAGCGTGCCAAAGGTATACGGCGCATCGGGGATGCTCAGGTCGTCGTGCGTGTTGGCGACGAACTGCAGGAATAGCCCGGTATTCGCGCCGCCCTTATGCAGTTGCCCGGTGGAGTGCTGGAAGCGCGGCCCGTAGCCCAGCGTCGTCGCCGTGTGGCGCGTGTCGCGCAGGCGCAGACGGATGCGCTGCAACGCTGCCTCCGTCTGCGGCGTCCGCTGGACGTAGGCCAGCAGCGCGAAATAGTCGCCTGGCTGCGACTCGCGCGCATAGATTTCGAACGCCGATTGCAGCGACGCCGCCTGCCGGATGCGCTCATCCTGCGCGCCCGGCGCCACCAGGCTGACGTGCCCGGTCTGCGTGCGCAGGGTCGCGCGCGGCTGCTTCAGCTCGTGGGTGTGCTCGTAGCGCTGCAGGATGGTGTCGGTGTTGTCTTTCGATTCCTGCACATTGGGCTGATCAAAGGCATTGATGCCCATCAGCGCGCCCGCCACCGCCGTCGCGAACTCCCAGCGGAACATCTCGGCGCTCACGTCCCAGATGTCGCGCAGGCTCAGGCGCACCACCGGCTGGCCCGCCGCCTCCAGCCGCTCGATGGCGGCGTCCTGCGCGGCGCTGTAGCCGCTCTCGGTGCGCAGGTAGGCGAAGATGCGATCATCGCCATAGACCGATGGATCGCCCAGCGCCTCACCCTCCACCGGCAGGATGCCCTTGCCCTCTTTGCCGGTGCTCTCGGCCAGCAGTTGCTCCAGCCAGTAGCCAAAGGTGGCGATGGGCGGCGAGACGACGATGGTCACCTTGTCGCGCCCGTGCAGGTTGCCCGTCCCCAGGATCGACCCCAGCCAGACGCCGGGATTGCGCTCGGCGGGTGTCGCCACCGCGCAGGCCGCCCGCATGGCGTCGGCGCGGTCGAGCAGCTTCTCCACATCGATGCCGATGATGGCCGCCGGAACCAGTCCGAAGAACGACAGCGCCGAGTAGCGCCCGCCGATGTCGGGTGGATTGCGGAAAATCGCGCGGAACTTGCGCTCCTGCGCCAGCGCGTCGAGGTTCGTGCCAGCATCGGTGATGGCGATGAAGTGCGAGCCAGCGCGCGCCGCGTCGCCCGACGCCAGCGCGCTCACCTTGGCATAGAAATACTTGTACTGCGAGAGCGTCTCCAGCGTGCCGCCCGACTTCGACGCCACGATGAAGGCGCTGTGCGCCAGATCGATGACGCGCTCGACGGCGCTGATGGTATCGGGGTCGGTGGAATCCAGCACATGCAGATTGGGCAGCCCCGCGCCGACGCCGAACGTCTCGCGCAGCACCTCTGGCGCGAGGCTGCTGCCACCCATGCCCATCAGCACAACATCGCGCACGCCGTCACTGCGCAGGCTCTCGCGCAGGTCGCGCAGGCGCGGCAAGGCGTCGCGGATCGTGTCGGTGACGGTCAGCCAGCCCAGCCGATTGGTGATCTCCTTCTGCTCCGACGGATTCGGCTTCCAGAAGGCGGGATCTTTCTTCCAGACGCGCTCGGCGAACTGCTCGCTCTGGGCGCGGCTGAGCGTCGCCTCAACCGCGCCCTGCAGAGGGCCCAGGCGGGCTCTCCCATGCGCGTCGTCCGCGCCTGCAGCCTGCTGGCCGCCCTGCTCGCTCGCCGCTGCCGCTGCGCCCGCTGCCGCTGCGCCCGCTGCTCTGGCGCCTGCCGCCTGCGCTTCGGCGCTGGCTTGCGTGTCGCCCATCTCGGCGGCCAGTTTGGCTGTCTTCTTGGCCGTGCTATCGAGCAGGCTGGAGTACGACTCGTAGAACGACTTCACGCCATCCAGCTCGAGCTGCTTCGTCACCTGATCCATATCAATGCCGACGCTCGCCAGGTCAGACATTACGGCGCGCGCCTCGTCGTAGTGGCCCAGCGTCACCTCAGCTATACCATGATCCTGGAAGGCGACGATAGTCTGCGGCGGCATGGTGTCCACCGTCTCCGGCCCGATCAACTCCTCGACATACAGCACATCGCGGTAGCTCGGATTCTTCGTGCTGGTGCTGGCCCACAGGCAGCGCTGGTACTGCGCGCCCGCCTGCCGCAGCGCCGCGAACCGCTCGCCGTGGAAGATGTGCTCGTACTTCTCGTAGGCCAGCCGCGCGTTGGCGATGGCGGCCTTGCCGCGCAGGTTGCGCAGTTGCTCCTGCTGGGCGGGGTCGCTGGTCGCGGCGATCTTCTCGTCAAGCTGCTTGTCGATCATCGTATCGACGCGGCTGACGAAGAAGCTGGCCACCGAGGCCATCTGGTCGATTGGCTTGCCCTCGGCCATGCGCCGCTCCAGCCCACGGATGTAGGCCTCCGTCACCTGCTCGTAGACCGCCAGCGAGAAGATGAGGGTGATGTTGATGTTGACGCCCTCGTAGATCATCTGCTCGATGGCCGGCATGCCCGCCGCCGTCGCCGGAATCTTGATCATCACGTTGGGGCGGCCAACCGACTTGAAGAGTCGCCCGGCTTCGGCCACGGTGGCCTGCGTGTCGTTGGCCTGATCGGGCGCGACCTCCAGGCTGATGTAGCCGTCCTTGTGATTGGTGCGGTCGTAGGTGGGCCGCAGGATGTCCGCCGCGCTCTGGATGTCCTCCACGGCCAGCGCCTCGAAGATCTTGCGTGGGTCGCGCACGCCCTGGCTGACCAGCTTGCGCAGGGCGTCGTCGTAGTCGCTGCTGCCCTCGATGGCCTTCTCAAAGATGGTGGGGTTGGACGTGACGCCAACCACCGCGTCATCGTCGATCAGCCGCCGTAGTTCGCCCGACTGAATCAATCCGCGCCGGATGTTGTCATACCAGATGCTCTGTCCTAGCTCATAGACTGCGTGTAGACGGCTCTTTGCCATATTCAAGGCCTCCAACGCTTGTATCGGCGCCTATCGCCGAGTGATGGGAGGGAACGCCGTGCGCGCCTCGACACCGCGAGCGCACGCCTGCGCGCGCCTCACCGAATCAAAACCGCAGGAGTCTGGACGCCACGGAGCGCGGCCACGCCGCACGCCTGGATGAAACCTTCCTTCCCGCGTGTCGCCATCGTGCTGAGATCGATCGCTGATGAGCCAGGCGTGAGAGTCCTCGTCGTCCGTCTCGCCGACATCTCAGCGCGTACGGTCACGCCCTGCCTCGTCGCATCTCTATCGCATCTCTATTGTATCGCCTCGACGCCGCACTATGGGCGCAAGTATATGGGCGCAAGCGCGGCGCCGCGCCACACGGCTGCGGTTCGGATTTGCGTCGCCACAGGTCAGTGTAGCAGCCAGCCGCGCCACGTCGCAAGGCGAGCGCGAGACTAGCGCTCGCCTCGACCATGACCACCCGCCTAGTGAGTTGTGGAAGATGGACATGATACGTCATACTAGAGCAAGAGGGGGTTGAGGGGCCGTCCACACAGACGCACGAACGACGCCGCACCAACGCTGTCCAGTCGTCATTGCCGATCAATTCAGCACTTATGTCGCATTGTGACACTGCCGTCATGCGCTTCACATCTTCCCTGTGGCCGCGCCCCTGAAGCCTCTCGCTGGCTTTATCGGGTTAGATCATCATCTAACTTCCATCGCAGGAGGGGAGTCTCTTCGTCATGCGTGTCCCGCGACTCAGTGTTCCCCTGTTGACGCAGCTCCCGCGTGCGCCATTCATCTCCCGCCGCGCCAATGCGCTCGATCCCAACGCCAGCCCCAACGCCAGCGATGCGCGTCATCCACGCGAGAACCTCGACCAGGCGCGACGGCTGCGTCGCCAGCGCCGCCTGGCGCGCCATCAGCGCCAACGCTCGCCCATCCTCGCCACGGGCGCCGCCATGCGGACTGCCATACGCGAAACGGTCTTCTCGCGCCCCATCTGGCGCATCGGTCGCGCGCCCGTCGCGCCAGGCAGCTCGACCGCGCCCGCCGCTGATGTCGTGCTGGAGTTGCCCGCTGGCGGCTCATCCGCGCGCCATGCCTGCCCCGCATCCGAAGGCGGCGGGGCGCTGGGGCTGAGCGACGCCATGCCCGCTCCGGCGCTGCGGCGGCGCGTCTGGGCGCTCTCCGCGCCGGCCATCGGCGAGCAGTTACTCTCGTTGGGCGTCGGCGTGTCCGATACGTTCCTGTCGGGGCATCTCTCGTCGTATGCCAGCGGCGTGCTGGGCTACGGCCAGGCCACGGCGGTGGCGGCGGTGGGTGCGGCAGGCATGGCCACCTGGATCGTGCTAACCTCCTTCTTCGGCGTCAACGTCGGCGTGACGGCGCTGGTCGCCCGCGCCACTGGCGCGCGTGATTCGAAGCTGGCCTCGCGCGCCGCTGGCCAGGGCATCCTGATGGGTGCGCTGATCGGGCTGGCGCTGGTCGCCATCGCCGTGCCACTGGCCGACCTCGTGACGGTCGCGCTGGGTGTGGATGGACAGGTCGCCAGCCTCGCGGCGCAGTTCATCCGCGTGGCCAGCCTGGGGATGCCCGCAGCGGGCGTCGCCTCGGCCTGTACCGCCGCCATGCGCGGCGCGGGCGATACGCGCCGCCCTATGTTGGTGATGCTGCTGGTCAACGGCGTCAATGTCGTCGCCTCGTGGCTGCTGCTGAATGGGGATACGCGGCTCGGCATCCGCCCGATTGGCGTAGTCGGCTCAGCGATTGGCTCGGCCACTGGCTGGACGCTCGGCGCGGCGCTGGCGGTCTACCTGCTGAGCCGCCGCCATCCGCTGGCCCCACGTCTCACCCGCGCGGCGTTGCGCGCTGATCGGCGCGTGGCGGGCCGCGTGCTGCGCATCGGCCTGCCGTCGGCGGCTGAGCTGATCGTCTTCCAGATGGGTGTGCTGACCTTCAATCGTCAGGTGGTGCAGCTCGGCTCGACCGACTACGCCGCCAACATCACCATCAACACTGTCGAGAGCATCGGCACGCTGCCCGCGTTTGGCTTCAGCGTGGCGGCGACGGCGCTGGTAGGGCAATCGCTCGGCGCGCGCAGCCCCCGGCTGGCGGCCCGCGCCACGATGGCGGCGCTGTGGCCCTGCCTCGCGCTGATGGCCGGGCTGGGCCTGCTGGCGCTGCTCGTCCCGCAGATCTTGCTTGGCCTCTTCGTCGCTGACCCAGTCGTGATGCATGCCGGCGCGATGGCGCAGCGCATCTCGCTCATCATCCTGCCCGCTTCGGGCGCGGCGTTCATCTTCAATGGCGCGCTGCGCGGCGCGGGTGACACCAAGTTTCCGGTGATCGTGCGGGCGGCAGGCTCGTGGGGGCTGCGCGTGCCGCTGGCGGCGCTGCTGATACCCACGCTGGGGCTGCCCGGTGGCCGCGTGGCGATGGCGCTGGATTTCATCACGCAGGCCAGCCTCGCCTACTGGCGCTTCCGCAGCGGCAAATGGCGTAAAATGCGCGTGTAGCGCCTCCTGCCCCAACCCCTCCACCGCTTTGCGGGAGCGGGGGCTATGGGCGCTGCGTCTCGCCAGGATCTTCGGGGCAAAGCGGCGCCGTTCCGGCTCCCTCTCCCAGAGGGAGAGGGCT
>DATAED010000286.1:0-28896 GCA_036258195.1 Ktedonobacterales bacterium | reverse complement strand
CCCCCGCTGCGGCGGGAGAGGGGCTTTCCGGCTCCCCCCGCCGCGTGGGAATGAGGCATTCCGGCTCCTCCTCTCCTAGGAGAGATAGGCCTGGGGATGAGGTCGTCACCGCCCGCTGACAGCCCTGCGTCTGCGCGTGATGGCGTCGAGGATGACGGCGGCGATCAGCACGGCGCCCTCTAACATCTGCTCGAAGGCGCTGCTGGCAGAGCTGAACAACGTCAGGCCGTTCTCCAGGCAGCCGATGATGAGCACGCCGAGGACGACACCCCAGACCGAGCCACGCCCACCGAAGAGGCTCACGCCGCCGATGACCGCGACCGCGATGGCCAGCAGCAGCAGGCGGGGGTCAACCGCTGTGGGAGCCGAGGTAGTGCGCGACGTGACGAGGATGCCGCCCAGCCCGGCCAGCATCGAGCCCAGCGCAAAAACGCTGATGCGAATCATCGTGACGTTGATGCCAGCGCGGCGCGCCGCTTCGGAGTTGCCGCCCACGGCATAGACGTGACGCCCGAATGTAGTGAAGCGCAGCAGCAGCCAGAAGACGATCAGCACGCCGAAGACGATGTACATGGCATAGGGCACGCCGAGCGCATCTTCGAAGACGAACAGCGCGACTGCCACGAAGGCGATCAGCAGGCCCACCTTCAGCCAGATCGCCCAGAGCGGGCCAGCGACCAGTCCCGCCTTCATCCGGCGCTGGCGTTCGTAGAGCAGCAGGCCGGCGTAAATCACGATGATGGGGATCGGCGAGAGGACATCCCACGGAAAGGTCAGGTAGTTGGACATGATGCCCTTGATCGCGGGATCAAACAGCGTGATTGTCGTGTTGGGGAACTCGATCTGCGCCAACAGGCCAGAGTAGAAGATATATCCGGCCAGGGTTACGACGAAGGAGGGGATGCGCAAGATCGCGACGAGCACGCCGTTGATGGTACCAATAATCACCCCCGCCCCCAGTCCCGCTAACAGCGCCCATACCGCCGGCCAGTGATAATTGGTCGAGGTGACGACCGTCACAGCGCCGCAGAGGTACGCGACTGCCGCGAGCGACAGGTCGATCTCCGCCAGGAGCAGGGTCAGCACGGCGGCCAGCGCAATCACGGCCACGTCAGCTTCCTGCAAGATCAGGTTGCTGAGGTTGATCGGATGGAGAAAGACACCGTCCGAGAAGAACTCGAAGACGATGATGATGACGAGCAGCATCAGCGCCGCTGGAGCCTGCCCGATGTCGCCGCGTCGCAGCCGCGACCTCAGGGCATCCATCATCGACTCTTGAGGAGGCGATGGCGGCGTAGTCTGAGGGGCTTGAGAGGTTGTGGTCGAGGCGCTGGTCACATCGCTCTGCATGGTCTCGCTCCCTCTTCTTTATGCCGGTTGGGCGACATCGCCTGCGTCGCCGCCTGCATGGCCGTTGCCGTTCTCAGCCTCGCCCGATTCGCCGAACTCTGCGCCGGTAATCGCCGCGACGACCTGCTCTGGCGTCGTGTTGTGGATGCCATAGGTCGCGATGCGGCGACCCAGGCGCATGACGATGACGCGATCCACCACGTCGAAGACATCCGCCAGGTTGTGCGAGATGACCACCAATGCCAGCCCCTGCTCGCGCAGGCGCTTGATGAGATTGAGCACCTGGCGTGTCTGGGCCACGCCGAGCGCGGCGGTCGGCTCGTCGAGCAGCACCACTTTCGCATTGCGCAGGATGGTCTTGGCGACGGCGATGGATTGCCGCTGGCCGCCGGAGAGCGACTCGACGGCTGAGCGCACCGAAGGAAGCTTCACCTCGAGCTGCCGCAGCACTTCGACGGTGCGGCGCTCCATCTCCAGCTCGTTGAGGGGCGAGAGTGGTCCGGCGGAGGCCGTCACCGCTTCGCGGCCAAGATAGAGGTTGTTGACGACATCGAGGTTATCGCAGAGCGCGAGATCCTGGTAGACCGTCTCGATGCCCAGATGCGTCGCGTCCGAGGGGCCGCTGATATGGACGCGCTGTCCATTGACGAAGATTTCGCCCGTGTCCGGGATGTTCACGCCGGCGATGGTCTTGACCAGCGTGGACTTGCCAGCGCCGTTATCGCCCACCAGCCCGACCACCTCGCCGGAATAGACCTCGAAGTCCACGTCTCGCAGCGCCTGGACAGCGCCGAAGGCTTTGCTGATGTTGGTCATCTGGAGCGCCGGAATGCGGGCGGCGTCGCCTGCCGGGGCCCCAGGCGTCGTGGAAGACATAGGAGCATCTCCATCTCGTGGCCACAACGCCACCGAGCGCAGGGATCATCGTCCACATCATCGCAGCGTCTACATCCAGCGATGATCCTCGGTGATGATCGCAGCTGGCCACAGCGTCTGGCGGGGGTAAACGCAGGCTACGGGGTAACGCTCGAACATCGTTACCCCGCAGCCCGCAGAGTCACTTCGCTAGCTCTCGGTGAGACGACCGATGGGTCTGACGATCAGCAGATACCGTCAGTCCCCGCCGGCACGTTCGCGCAGATCTCGGCCTTCGTCACGAAGCCATCGGCCAGCACCGTCGAGGCGATGTTGGTCTTGTCGACGGCGACTGGCGTCTCCAGCACGGACGGCAGAGCGCCGCCGTCCTGGGTGGCCGTGGTGGCGCCGTTGGTCAGCGAAGCCGTGCTGTTGCCCTGAGCGAGCGCGCCAGCCAGTTGCCCGGCGGCGTTGGCTTCCTTCGTGATGGCCTTGTAGACCGTCATCGACTGGTTGCCCAGCAGGATGTTCTGGATGCCGGCCACCGTCGCGTCCTGACCAGTCACCAGTACCTTACCCGCCAGATTGGCCTGCTGCAAGGCTGCGATCACCGTGCCGGCCATGCCGTCGTTGGCGACATAGGCCACGGCGAGCTTGCCGCCGGTCTTGGTCAGCGCGGCCTGCATCTCGTTCTGAGCAGTCGGGTTGTCCCAGTTGGGCGTAAACTGCTCGTAGACGTTGGTCAACTTGCCACCGCTGATCAGCGGATCGAGCGCACTGTGCGCGCCCTGCTTGAACAGAACGGCGTTGTTGTCAGTCGAGGCGCCATTGATCATGACCAGGTTGTTGTTGCCGTTGGCCGTCACATACTGCTGGTAGTTGTCGGAGATGTACTGGCCCTGGAGTTGGCCAACCTTCACATTGTCGAACGACACATAGAAGGCGGTTTTCTTGTCCTGGATCAGGCGGTCATAGGCGATAACTGGCACATGCTGCGCATACGCCTTCTCGACGATGGTGGCCGCCGCCGTGCTGTCGTGCGGCGCGACGATCAGGATGCAGTCGCCCTTGGTCAGCATCGCTTCAACCTGCGAGAGCTGCGTCGTGTCCGAGCCTTGCGCGTTTTTCACATCTGGCTCGGAGGCATTCGGCACATACTTCTTGATGGCCGTGACCAGATCGGGGTGGTCATTGGCTTCCCAGCGAGCGGATGAAGCGCTCTCAGGAAGCGAAACGCCAACCTTGGTGCAGCCCTTGGCGGCGCTGTACGGGCCAGAGGCGCTGGAGCTACCACCCGTTCCCGAGGTGCAGCCAGCGAGCGCGGTGGCCAGCAGACCAATGCCGACGAGCGCGGTCAGCGCCCCACGGCGTGGAGTTAGCAGGGAAAACTTCATCGTGCGGTCTCCGTTCGTTCGGGTTGCGACATGCCAACTGCGGCGTGTCCATAGACGTGAAGACAGACCAGGCCGTCCGTCGAATCCCCTCAGGCGCGCATGCCGAGCGGCCCCGACGGTTGACTGATGGCGACACGCAAGCGCGCCGCATCGGTCGGACAAATCGTGAAGAAACCTGGGCGCGTGAGCTGCCAAACGCTGACAGCCCGCGTGAGCCAGAACGCTCCAACCTCCCAGAACGCCCGGCGCCAGAGCATCCGCCTGCTCAGGCGTCAGTCGCCCCACTGACGGCGCCAAGCACGGGCGCTTCAGCCGCGTCGTCGTCGCCAGCCACATGTTCGATGTAGACGGGAGAACCAAAGATCGCATCCAGCACCATGGTCGCCGCGCCCAGCGCAACAGCGCTGTCGCCCAGCGCGCTCACCTGCACGCGCACGGCGTGCGAGGCGGCCCACAGGCTACGCTGCTGGATGGCCTCAGTGATCGGTTCGAGCAGAATCGCCCCTGCCCGCGCCACGCTGCCATCGAGCAGAATGACTGATGGATTGACCAGGTTGACCAGATTTGCCAGCGCCACGCCGATCAGCTCACCAGCGCCACGAATGGCGCTCTGGCAAGCGCGGTCGCCGTGAAGCGCCGCCTGCACGACCTCCGCCACATCGATCTCGTTATCGATCTCGTTTGGATGCGGCCCGCTGGCGGCGCCATCGCCCGGCGCATAGCCAGCGGCGAGCGCGTTCCGCACGAGCTGCGGCGCTCCCGCCATGGCTTCCAAACACCCCCTGTTCCCGCAATCGCAGAGCGGGCCGGCGCTGTCCACGGTGAAGTGGCCCATCTCGCCCGCGACTCCACTACTGCCGCGATAGATCTCGCCATTGATGACCAGGCCGCAGCCAATGCCAGTGCCGACCTTCACATAGGCGAAGTCGGACTCACCAGCGGCGGCGCCATAGCGACTCTCCGCGAGCGCGCCGACATTCGTGTCATTGTTCAGGATGACGGGAATGTTGAGCGCAGCGCGAATGATGCCTTCGACATCCACGCCATCCCAGCCAGCCATGCGCGGGGGCGCGACCAGCGTGTGGAGGGTGGCGTCAACTGGCCCCGGAATGCCGATGCCGACGCCGACGACGCGCTCCCAGTCGAGGCGCCGCTCGCTGATGAGGGAGCGAATCTCGGCGGTGAGGCGAGGCAGGCAGACATCGGGCCCGAGGTTGGTATCCCATGGCCCAGAACGACGCGCCAGGATGCGCGCGTCGAGATCGGTCGCAATAATGGTGAAGTGCGTGCGCCCCATGTCAGCGCCCAGGATGATGCCGGCGGACTCGTTGAAGTGCACGAGGATGGGCCGACGTCCACCACTAGGCGCGGCGTTGAGCGTTTCGCCTTCTCGCACGATCTCCTCGCTGAGGAGACCATCTACGATACTACTAACCGTCGTTCGAGAGAGGCCCGTGCGCCGGGCGATGGCGACACGCGCCAGGGGTCCATGCTGGCGGATCAGGCGCAAGACGAGCGCAATGTTCGCCTCGCGCATGTCGTGGAGGTCCGAAGCGCGGTGGCCCACAACGTTTGGTCGGACTAGAGCGTCGCGCCAGCGAGCGCTGGGCGGGACGCCGGCGTCTGATGGAGTCATAGGCCGTTGCCCTCCGCTGGCACACAAGGTAGCATGCTACACGTTAGTTTGTCAAGTGTCCTAACTAACGCGATGTGATACTCCACCACTATCGGCAATCCCGATAACACCCATCATCCCATCGGATAGCATGTTTGCTATACTGCCAGCGCTGCGGCGCTCCCAGCCGACGGGGCGAGCTGTGGCGCTGGGGCGAGCCGGAGCGCTGGGGCGCGCAGCCGCGCCTGTGGGCTATACTGCCCGTGAGGCCCCGGCGCAGGCGCCTCAGCTTCCACGCTATTCCAGGCGAATCCAGGCGGATCGATGCGTATCCGCAGGAGGAGTGAGCCATGACGGCTTCCCAGGACGACACGCTACGCGAGCAGATCGCGTATTATCGCGCCCGCGCCGACGAGTACGACGAGTGGTTCCTACGCCGGGGGCGCTACGATCACGGCGACGCGGAGAACGCCCGCTGGCAGGCTGAGGCGGCGCAGGTGGGCGACGCGCTGGAGCGCTTCCTGGCGGAGCGGCCCATCGGCGCGGCGCTGGAGTTCGCGGCAGGCACGGGCCTGTGGACGCAGCGGCTGGCTCCGCACTGCGCGCATCTGACGGCGCTGGATGCGGCGCCCGAGACGCTGGCCATCAATCGCGCGCGGCTGGGCGCGGCGGCGGAGCGGGTCAAGTTCGAGGTGGCCGATCTCTTCGCCTGGCGGCCCCGGCGGCGCTACGACCTGGTCTACTTCAGCTTCTGGCTGTCGCATGTGCCGCCGGAGCGCTTCGACGCCTTCTGGGCGCTCGTGCGCGACTGCCTGGCGCCCGATGGCCGCGTCTTCCTGATCGATTCGCTCTACACCCCGACGTCGACCGCCCATGACCATCAGCTCGGCGCCGAAGACACGACAACGCTGAGGCGCCGCCTCAACGATGGCAGCGAGTACCATATCTACAAGGTGTTCTATACGCCGCAGCGTCTCGGCGAGCGATTGGCCACGCTTGGCTGGCAGGCCGATCTCTCCGCGACGCCAACCTACTTTCTCTTTGGCCAGGCCACCGCGTCAGGCGGGATAACGCCCCGCTAGCGGGCGGCGCGGGTCAGTTGGGTGTTTCATCTCACGTCAATCGAAGGAGCTTGCGTCATGTCAACCCCACAGTCGCGGCGCGATACGTATGGCGCGCGGGCGACGCTGGCCACGCAGAGTGGCTCGGTCGCGCTCTATCGGATCGAGACGCTGGCGCAGAAGCTGGGCGTCAACCTCGAAAAGCTGCCGTTCACGCTGCGCGTGCTGATCGAGAACGCGCTGCGCCAGCACGATCTGCTGCCTGATCTGGTCAGCGAGGCCGATGTACAGGCGCTGGCGAAGTGGCGCCCGGGCGCGCAGCCGACCCCCGGCGAGCCGGAGGAGCTGCCCTTCCTGCCTGCGCGTGTGCTCATGCAGGACTTCACTGGCGTGCCAGCGGTGGTCGATCTGGCGGCCATGCGCGATGCAGTGAAGGAGCTGGGCGGTGATCCGAATGGCATCAATCCGCTGGTGCCAGCCGATCTGGTGATTGACCACTCAGTGCAGGTGGACGCATTCGGCACGACCCTGGCCTTCGGCATCAATGTGGCGCGTGAGTATGAGCGCAACGGCGAGCGCTATGCGCTGCTGCGCTGGGCGCAACAGGCATTCAAGGACTTCAGCGTGGTGCCGCCGGGAACAGGCATCGTGCACCAGGTCAACCTGGAGTATCTCGGCAAGGTCGTGCAGACGCGCGACGGAGTGGCCTTCCCCGATACGCTGGTCGGCACCGACTCGCACACGACGATGATCAACGGATTGGGCATCCTGGGCTGGGGCGTCGGCGGCATCGAGGCCGAGGCGGTGCTGCTGGGGCAGCCGCTCTATCTGCTGACGCCTGAGGTGGTGGGCATCCATCTCTCTGGCAAGCTGCCCGAGGGCGCGACGGCGACCGATCTGGTGTTGACGGTGACGCAGATGCTGCGCAAGCATGGCGTGGTGGGGCGCTTCGTGGAGTTCACGGGCGCTGGCCTGAGCGCGCTGGCGCTGGCCGACCGCGCGACCATCTCGAACATGTCGCCGGAGTTTGGCGCGACGGCCACCTTCTTCCCGGTGGACGCCGAGACACTGCGCTACATGCGCCTGACGGGCCGCGATGCTGAACTGGTCGATCTGGTGGAACGCTATACCAAAGAGCAGGGCATGTTCCGCACGGATGAGATGCCCACCCCGGACTACAACGAGCTGCTGGAACTGGATCTGGGCACAATCGAGCCGAGCATGGCTGGCCCGCGACGTCCGCAAGATCGCGTGGCGCTGAGCGGCGTGCGCGAGAACTTCCGCACCGCCTTCAAGGATCGCTACGAGGGTGGCGATGGTGGCGCGGCAGTGGCCGTCAAGGCGCCCAGCGTGACCGTGCAGATGGGGAACGAGGAGGTGGAGCTGACGCACGGCGCGGTGGCCATCGCCGCCATCACCAGCTGCACTAATACCTCTAACCCCTCTGTGATGGTGGGCGCCGGGCTGCTGGCCAAGCACGCCGTGGAGCGCGGGCTGCATGTCTCGCCCACCGTCAAGACCAGCCTGGCGCCCGGCTCGCGCGCCGTCACCGACTACCTCAACGCCGCTGGCCTGACTCCATTTTTAGAGGCCCTTCGCTTCCAGACCGTCGGCTACGGTTGTACCACATGCATCGCCGAAGGGACGCCCGTAGCGCTGGCCAATGGCACGGCGGCGCGCATCGAGCGCCTGCCTTCGGCAGGCGGCGCGCGGCTGCTTACCCCAACTGAAGCCGGACAGCTCACCATCGCTGCGCAGACCGAGACGATGGATCAGGGCGTGCGCGAGTGCGTCTCGCTGACGTTGCAGGATGGCCGCACGCTGGTCTGCACCCCCGATCACAAGATTCTCTGCGCGGATGGACGCTGGGTGCGCGCCGACGAGCTGAAATTGAACGAAGATCGCATCGTGATCGGCCTGGAGACGCCACTGGATGAGCCAGGCGCCGACGAGGCTGGCTACGCGCTGCATGTCGGCCCATTGACCTTCACACTGGAGACGCCACAGGAGCGCCAGCGCGCGCTGGCCTTTGCGCGGTTGCTGGGCCACCTGCTCAGCGATGGCTCCATCAGCGTACTGGGCCAGGCCCGCATGCATGTCGGTCAGGCAGTCGATCGCGAGATCGTCCTGAACGACATCGAACTATTGACTGGCTGGCGTCCGGCGGCGAGCCGCTACGACGAGCGCAAGTGGACGATTGTGCTGCCCAAGCCGTTCACCGACGCCATCACCACCCTGCCCGGCGTGCGCGTGGGGCGTCGCATCCAGCAGGCGCCGACGCTGCCAGCCTTCGTGCTGGATGAGCGCTGCCCGGTGGCGCTGGTACGTGAGTTCCTGGCGGGCATGTTCGGCGCGGATGGGCATGCCCCCTCGCTGCATCGCTGGGGCAAGCGCGACGAGGATGCCAGCCTGGACAATCCCGCCTACTCACAGAGCGCGATTGCTGAGCATGTCGAGGCGCTTAAGGCGATGATGGCCGATGTGCTGCGCCTTCTCGATCGTTGCGGTGTCGAGACGACGGGGGCAAACCTGTATTCCTATCCCACGCGCCGCGCCGCTTCAACCTATCCAACAGCGCTGGACGGCGCGCCCCGCTTCGAGGTGCGACTGGATTTGCCCGACGGCCTCTCGTTCATCGAGCGGGTGGGCTACCGCTACTGCGTGGACAAGACCATGCGCGCCAGCGCGGCGGCGGTCTACTGGCGCATGGTGGATGAGATTCACCAGAATCGTCTGTGGATGTCTGGTCGCCTGGAGGAGCTGCACGAGCAGCAGATCGAGTTGTCGTTCTCGCGCGCACGCGCCCTGGCGGCGGCGGAACTCACGGCGCGGGGCGCGGTGATCGCTCCGCACTATTCGCTGCTCAAAGGCCATGACCGCTTCTCGCGGCTGCCCAGCGCGGCGGCGCGGCCATTCCAACCGCTGCACCGCGAGAGCGCGGGATTCCCATCGCCTGTGGCGCTCTTCACGGAGCTTGGCGTGCGCGAGTGGTTCGCGCCGCTGCGCTCGCGCGCTGATGGCTCCAGCGCGCGCCGCTATGCCGTGGAGAAAACAGCGCTGACACTGCCGACCTTCGCGCTGCAACTCGTCGATCGACGGGCGGCGGGACAGCGGCAGGTCTTCGACCTGTCGGTAGACGACACGCATACGTTCATCGCGGGCGGCGTCGCCGTCCACAACTGCATCGGAAATAGCGGGCCGTTGCCGGAGGAAGTGGGCAAGGCCGTGACGGATAACGACCTCGTGGTGGCGGCGGTGCTGAGCGGCAACCGCAACTTCGAGGGACGTATCCATCCGCAGGTGCGCGCCAGCTATCTGGCCTCGCCGCCACTGGTGGTGGCCTATGCGCTGGCGGGCAGCGTGGACGTTGACCTGACCAACGACCCCATCGGGAACGACCCTGATGGCCAGCCCGTCTACCTGCGCGAGATCTGGCCGACCCCGCAGGAGGTGCAGGAGACGCTGGAGAAGGTCGTCAAGCCAGAGGTCTTCACCGCAGAGTACGCGCATGTCTTCGATGGCGATGATCGCTGGCGGGCGCTGCCTGTGCCGGAGGCGGGCGATAGCCTCTACACCTGGGACGACAACTCGACCTACGTGCGCAAGCCGCCCTTCTTCGAAGGCATGAAGCTGGAGCCAGAGCCACGCGGCAACATCACGGGCGCGCGAACGCTGGTCTCGGTGGCCGACTCGATCACGACCGATCATATCTCGCCGGCTGGCTCGTTCCCGCTGGCCAGCCCCGCCGGGCAGTATCTCGTCGAACATGGCGTGCAGCAGCGCGACTTCAACAGCTATGGCTCGCGGCGCGGCAACCATGAGGTGATGATGCGCGGCACGTTCGCCAATATCCGCCTGCGCAACCTGCTCGCTCCGGACAAAGAGGGCTACTGGACATCCCACCTGCCCGATGGCGAGGAGATGACGATCTACGACGCCTCGATGCGCTACCAGCAGGATGGCACGCCGCTCATCATCCTGGCGGGCAAGGAGTATGGGTCGGGCAGCTCGCGCGACTGGGCGGCCAAGGGGCCGATGCTGCTGGGCATCCAGGCGACCATCGCCGAGAGCTACGAGCGCATCCACCGCAGCAATCTTGTCGGCATGGGCATCCTGCCGTTGCAGTTCCAGCCGGGTGAGAGCCGCGAAAGCCTCGGCCTGACGGGGCGCGAGACGTACGACATCCTGGGGATCGATGGTGAGTTGAAGCCGCGCCAGCTAATGACGGTGCGCGCCACCAGCGACGACGGCTCAACCAAAGAGTTCCAGGCCATCGCGCGGCTCGATAGCCCCATCGACATCCGCTACTACCACAACGGTGGCATCTTGCAAACCGTCCTGCGGCGGCTGGCGGCTGAGAGCAAATAGTAGCCCCCACCCCCAACCCCTCCCCCGCTGCGGCGGGAGAGGGGAGCCAGAGGCGTTGGCGGCGGTTCAAGCGCATTCTTCGCTGAGCGCGCTGCCCTGCGCCTGTGCCTCTGATCTGGGTTCCCCCTCCCTCGGAGGGGAGGGGGACAGGGGGAGAGGTTCCGCTGGCCCCACGCGTCATCTGTGGCCGCAAAGCCCCCGCTCCTCATCGGAGCGGGGCTCTCTTCGTATGGCGCCCAGCCAGACGCCGATGAGCAGCGGCGCGACAACGATGATACGCGGATTGCGCCTCCAGGCGCCGCGCAGGTCGCCGTGGGCCAGGCGCGAGAGCGCGCGGGTCATGCCGCAGCCGGGGCAGGGCCGCCCCGTCACGCGGCGGATGACGCACACACTGGGCATGGCGGCCAGCCAGCGCGTCGGTAGCGCGACCAGCGCCAGCGGAGCCAGCAGCCACGCGACGCGCGCCACGCGCTGAACCGTGGCCGCGCGGCGCGCCTGCACGGCGCTCAGGCCGAGATCCGCATCAGCGGGCGCCCCTCAGCATCGGTGAAGGCGCCTGTGGCGATCAGGATGAGGTCGATGATCGTCCAGATGCCGCACCCGCCGAAGGTCAGCAACATCAGAATGCCGGTGCCGATCTTGCCAACATAGAAGCGGTGGATGCCCAGCCACCCCAGGAAGATGCAGAGCAGCAGCGCCGTCAGCCAGTCGCGCGGCGGCGCAACCATCGGGTAGCCCGGCCCCTGGCCCGGCATGGGCGGCTGATAGGGCTGCGACAGCGGCGGCATCACACCGGAGGGCGGCGGCGGCATATAGCCCTGCGGCGGTGGCGGCGCGGCGCCCGGCCCAGGGGTCGCGTCTCCAGCGACCTCTCCCATGAGTGGCGGCGGTGGCGGTGGCTGGTCGGCGTGCGGCGGGATGTCGAGCGGCGGTGTCGGTGGCGACCAGGCGCTCTCGGCCTGCGTCTCCGCCTGCGACTCCCCAGCCCAGGGATCAAGTGCGGGCGGCGCGCTCTGCTCATCGGGCGCGGGCGAGTCTGGCAGATCGTGAGGCTGTTCCTCTGGCGGTTGCTGGTTCGGGGGTTCCATCTTGATTGGCCTCCTCGGTAGGCGAACACACCGCATGTACGTGGCGCGCGCCGATGGGGTTTCGGGAACGCGACGGCCAGCGTCGCTTGTCGTGGGATCTGCGCCTGTTTTCCGCACAAACGGCGCCGTGGACGGGTCGGCGCCCGCACGACGCCTGCTCCTGTGGCCTTGCGCGGGATGAGGCCACTTGCGCTGGTAGTGCTATAATTCGCTGTGTTTACCGCGGGCGCTGGCATGCCCGGCGCTTCGAGCGGGTCGCATCGCCCGCAGTGCGGCGCGAAGTGGAGGCCACGAGGATCGTGAGTCAACAAGCAGTATCCGCCGAGGCGGGCGCGGCGCATGCAGCGTCCGGCGGCGGTGAGCACGGAATGAATAAGCTGGGATCACTGCTCTGCTGGGCGGTCGTCTTCGCTGACATCGGCACCTCGGTCTACTATACTCCTGGCATCCTCTTCAATACGTACGGTCGGCTGGCAGGCTTTTTCGTCTCGCTGACGATGGTGGCGTTCGTGCTGCTGGCCATCAAATACGCTGAGGTGAGCGTGCGCTTCCCCGAAGGCGGCGGCGTCGTCACCGTCTCGGCGCGCGCGCTCAGCCCGTGGATGGGCGCGCTGGGCGGCATGTTCATCCTGGTGGACTACTTCCTGACTGCGGCCATCAGTTCGATCTCTGGCCTGTTCTATTTCCAGAATGTCTTGCCGCCCATCGCGCCGTTTGTGCTGCCCGTGACGATAGTGGTGCTCGTCTTGCTGGGTGTCCTCAACTGGTGGGGCATCAAAGAGAGTGCGATGGTCAGCCTGTACATCGCCATCGCCGCGTTTATCAGCGACATCGTCATTCTGATCGCGGTGCTGGTCAACGTGCCGCTGCACACGATCTTCCAGCTCATCGGCGGCATCTTCCGCGGGTCGGATCTGACACCCATCACGGTGCTGGCCGGATTCGCAGGCGCGTTCCTGGCGTTCTCTGGCCTCGAATCCATCTCGCAATTATCGCCCGTGATGGCGCGCCCACGCAGCAGGACTGTCACCATCGCGCTCGGGCTGGTCGTGGTAACGGTTGGCGTGACCAGCCCGCTGCTGACCATCCTCTCTACCACGCTGCTCGACAGCCATCATGGCTACCTGCTGGCGCATCCGATTCCACCCACGAGTATCGATCCTAACCAGTTCATCTCGCAATTGGGCGCGGCGTTCGCCGGGCCAGTGGTCGGCGTAGCTACAGCGATCATCGCCTCGGCGCTGCTGATCTTCGCCAGCAACACCGCCATCATCGGCTCCTACCACGTCTTTCTGGCGCTCTCGCGCATGAGCTTCTTTCCGGCGATTGTCGAGAAGCGCGATAAGTTTCGCGGGACGCCGATTGTCTCGATTGCACTGGCGACCGGCATCCCCATCGCCATCCTGATCATCGTCAATGGCCAGATCAACGTGCTCGGCGAGCTCTACGCCTTCGGCCTGTTGGGCGCCTTCGCGCTCACCTGCGTCTCGCTCGATGCGTTGCGCATCCGCGAGCGCCTGACGGGCGGCAAGCAGTTCACGCTGCACGAAGAAGAGATGGAGGCGGAAGCGGCGGAGAACGCGCGGCTGACCGGCGGCATCGCGCCGCTGCCCGTCGCGATGGATAGCGCTGGCGACGATGACGATGACGATGAGTTTGGCGCGACGGGCGAGCATGCCGCCGCGCAAGCGGATGTGGAGAAGCCGTTCCAGCAGCGCGCGCTGGAGCTGGGGCGAGCCGCCTGGAAGCACTACTGGCCGAACGTCAACTTCTATCTGGGTTTCCTGACCACGTTGCTGGTGCTGACGGCCTGGTTGACCAATCTGATCGTCAAGCGCGACGCGACCATCTTCGGCAGCAGCATGACAGCGGTGGGCATGGCCATCGCCATCTGGCACTATCGCTGGAGCAAGCAGCGCGGCGTCTACACGGTGCAGCCGTCGTGGGCGGTCTCGCTGGCGCCAGACTCCGTCTTCGCCATCGTGCGGTCGGGGCTGGAGCAGAACGCGCAGATCATCGAGTCGGCGTTCCGCTCGGCGCATGGTCGCAAGGTGCTGGTGCTCTTCCTCTCCAGCCATATGCCAGGTAGCGCGCGCATCATGCAGATCAATGATCCAGCCCTGCGCGATGACGAGGCGCAAGACGCCTTCCGTCTGGCTGAGCGACTCTCCACCGCGACCCACTCGCCGACGCAGGTGTTCTATCGCATTGGCGCGGTGAATTCGGCGGCGTCGCTCTGGCGGGTGGCGCGCTCGATGGAGGTCGTGACGGATGTCGAGACGGCGCGCGCCTTCGCGGCGAGTGTCGCGCCGACCTACATTCGCTATCGGCGAGTGGGTGACCAGGCGCATGCCACCACCGTGGCGCATCTGGTCATTCGCCCGAAGGCGACGGCTGCGGCAACGCCCGGCGCGTCGGGCGCGTCGGGCGCGCAGCCCTTCGGCCTGGCCCGACAGACGCCGCCGCCGCGCCCACCCCTCGGCGCGCGTGCGCCTGCGATCTATGATGACGACGACGCTGGATCATTCCACGACGAGACCTGGAGCGACGTCGAGGCTTATCGTGATCTGGAGGAAGGCTATTCCAGCGGACGCAGCAGGCCACTGGCAGGCGGCTCAAGCCAGAACAGGCGCAGCGGCCCGCTGCAGAGCGGTCAGAATGGCCGCACGCCGAGCCGCTCGGCCCCGATCGGGGAGCGTCAGTTTGGCGAGGAACCAAAGCCAGACCATGATCACGTCGGCGATACCGCGCCGCGTCACCCGGTGAAGATTGTTCAGAGCCTGCTGCCATCACAGTCGGGCGTGATCGAAGCTCCCCGGCAGGCGCCGCGCCCCAAGACGCCACCGGCGCCCACCACGCGCTCCGCCGAGCAGCGCATGAGCGAGCCAACGTCCATCGAGACCGATGACGAGGATTGGTACTGGAACGGCGAGGATCTGGTGCGCTACGACGAGGCGCCGACCAACGCGAACAAGGCCAGCGACAGGGACGAGGACAGCGACGAGGGCAGCGACGATAAACGCGACGGCGGCCAGTAGCCGTCAGGGGTCGTGGCCATGGCGGCCGACACGCTCCAGGGGGCATGCATGCCCCCTGGAGCGTGGGTAAGGCCGTTCCGGCGGACTTTCAAGGCCGAGCATGCGCGCCAGCCGCTACCCTCTGGCCAACGCTCGCTTCTCTCGGTATACTGCCGCCATCACAGGACGAGATCGGCGCCTGGGCCGACGCGTGTGTCGCGCGCCAACTGGAGAAGGAGACCGTCGCATGGCGGGGGGTAGCCGCATCATTCGCATCTTCATCAGCTCGACCTTTAGCGATCTGAAAGAGGAACGCGACGCGCTCCAGCAAGAGGTGTTCCCCCGTTTGCGCGCTCTGTGTAGCCAGCGCGGCGCACGTTTCCAGGCAGTCGATCTGCGCTGGGGCGTGTACGAGGAGGCTGGGCGCGACCAGCAAACGATGGATATCTGCCTGGGAGAGCTGCGCCGCTGCCAGCGCGCCTCGCCACGTCCAAACTTCATGGCGCTGCTGGGCGACCGCTACGGATGGCGCCCACTGCCAGCGCACATCCCCACCAATGAGTATGACCTGCTGCGCGCCTACGTCGCGCCCAGTAACGCGCCCCTTCTGGATGCCTGGTATCGCCTCGACCGGAACGCCACGCCTGCGGAATACTGCTTGCAGCCGCGCACAGATGAAGCAGCCTCCTCCGCTGTGTGGACAGGCATCGAAGCGCGACTACACGCCGCGCTACTAGGCGCGCTGGCGCACCTCCCGCCCGGCGCGATCCGCGATCTCGCGCGCTACCAGGCGTCTGCGACCGAGCAGGAGATTATCGCAGGCGCGCTCGATGTCCCCGACGCAGGCGCACATGTCCACTGTTTCTTTCGCAGCATTCGCGACCTGCCCGAGGACGCCCGCGCCAGCGCGTATCGTGATCTCGACGCCAGCGGACACGCCGACGTCGCTTCCCACTCGGCGCTGGATGACCTCAAGGCGCGGCTTCGGCGCCATCTGCCCGGCAACGTCCACGAGTACGAGGCGCGCTGGACGGGCGATGGCATCACGACGGCGCACATCCCCGCGCTCTGCGACGATGTCTACGAGACGCTCGCGAGGCTCATCGTGGACTCGCTGGACGCCGAAGAACAGGCCCCCGAAGTGGAGCGCGAGGCCGAGGAACACGCGCGCTTCGGGCGTGAGCGCGCTCGCCACTTTCAGGGCCGCGAGCCGCTGTTGCGGGCGATAGCCGACTACGTGACAGGCGCACAAACCTACCCGCTCGTCATCTATGGAGCGTCGGGCGTTGGCAAGTCAGCGCTGATGGCCTTTGTGGGCGAGCGCGCGGGAACGCTGGTACCGGATGGCGCGCTGATCACACGCTTCATCGGCGCGACCACCTCCTCAGCCGAGCCGCGTGCCCTGCTCGACGGCCTCTGCCGCCAGACCACGCGGCGCTATGGCGACGATGAGACCACCATCCCCAGCGACCTGGAGGGGTTGGCAAAGGAGTTTCCGCAGCGGCTGGCGCGGGCGACGGCTGCGACGCCGCTGGTGGTGACGCTTGATGCGCTCGATCAACTCAACAGCGCCGATGGCGAGATCAACCTGTCGTGGCTGCCGACCGAACTGCCGCCGCATGTACGGATGATCGTCTCGCTGGCGGGCGACACGCCGCCCGATCTGCTGCGCGCCCGCCTGCCAGAAGCGGCGTTCCTGCGGCTCGCGCCGCTCGCGCGAGCGGATGGCGCCGCCGCACTCGACGCCTGGCTCGGCGACGCCGGGCGGGCGCTCCAGCCAGCCCAGCGCGAAGAAGTGTTGGCGCGCTTCGCCGAGGATGGCCTGCCGCTCTATCTGCGCTTCGCCTTCGAGGAGGCGCGGCGCTGGAAATCGTATGCTCCCGCCGAGGAGACAACACTGCGCGCTGGCGTCGCTGGCATCATCGCGCAACTCTTTGCGCGCCTCTCGTCGCCCGCCAACCACGGTCCCATGCTGGTGTCGCGCGGCCTGGGCTATCTGGGCGCATCGCGCAGTGGTCTCTCGGAAGATGAGACGCTCGACATCCTCTCTGACGATGCGGATGTGCTTGGGGACTTTCGTGCTCGCTCGCCCAACTCACCACGCACGACTCGGCTCCCCATCGTCGTCTGGTCGCGCCTCTACTTCGACCTCGAACCGTACCTGACGGAGCGCGAAGCCGATGGAGCGACCGTGCTGGCCTTCTACCATCGCCAGCTTGCCGAGGCCGTGGCCGCGACCTATCTGGCAAACTCCGATGGCCTGACGCGACATCGGGCGCTGGCGGGCTACTTCGCGTCGCTGGCTCCAGCGTCGCTCACACCGGCGCAAGCTGGCGCCACTGGCGCGACAGGGCCGCGCTTGCGACGCCTGGCTGAACTCCCCTATCAGCAGACGATGGGCGAGCTGTGGGACGAGCTCTTCGCCACGCTCACCGATTTCCGCTTCCTGGAGGAGAAGGTCAGCGCGCTGGGTGTGACCGAGCGCGCCGTGGCTGGGGGGAAGAACACCACGACCTACACAGGCGTCTATCTCCTGCAGGACGACTATGCGCTGGCTCTCCAGCGCATGCCAAAAGCGTAGCGCGAGATTGGCTCCCACGACTGCGGACGAGCAACGCCACGAAGGAGCGCAGCGATGACCATCCCCGATCAGAACCACGCGCCTGATACCGCCGCCTCGCCACGATTCCAGATCCCCTCGCGCCCGCCTGCTGAGGGGCTGCTGCGCACGCTGCGCACGTCTGAGCAGTGGGTCAGCGGATTCGCATGGAGTCCGGACGGCGCCACGCTGATCGCCGCGACGGGCGGCGCCGCGCTCTCCGTCTTCGACGCCGCCAGCGGAGACCTCTGCGGGCGTTGGTCGGCGTCGGCCAACCCCGCACTGGGCATGCAGGCCAGCCCCCAATCGCGCTGCGTCTGGAGCCCGAATGGCGCTTATGTCGCCAGCTTCGGCGCAGGCGTTCAGATCACGCTATGGGACGCTGCGACGGGCGCGCCACGCGCCACACTCAACGGCCACGGCGGCCACATCACGGCGGTGGCGTTCGATCGGGCGGGCGCACTGCTGGCCGCGACCAGCTTCGGCGGCTTCACGCAGGTGTGGGATGTCGCGACGGCTGGCGAGGTGGCGAGCGCGCAGGCGGGCGCCCAGCCGCTCGAAACGGTGGCCTTCAGTCCGGACGGCGCCACGCTCATCACGGGCGGAGCGGATGGCCAACTCATCTGCTGGGATGCGCGTACGATGGCGCAGCGCGCCACCCTGATCGCGTATCCGGGGGCGGGCGGGTACAACGAGTCGGTGGACGCCTGTGCGCTCAGTCCTGACGGCGCGACACTCTACACGCTGGCCCAGCGCGGCGAGGTCAAAGTGTGGGATGTCGCTGACTGGCAGCCACACGCGAGCGTGGAGACGCATGTTCTGTTCGCCAGAACGTTCGCGCTCAGCCCCGATGGCGCCCTGCTGGCCGTGCCGAATGGGCAGCGACTCGCGCTGTTCGATGTAGCCACAGGCGCGGCGCTGGCTACGTTTGGCGGACACGCCGCGCGCATCGAGCAATGCGCCTTCAGCCCGGATGGCGCGCTGATCGCCAGCTGCGCGGGCGATGGCGCCATCCGTCTGTGGAATGCCCACGCGCGTGGCAGAGCAGACGCTCCGCCGTGGCATCCGAGCGCAGTACGCCACATCGTCTACAGCCCGGACGGCGCGCTGATCGCCACGGACAGTCGCGGTGACACGAAGCTCCGTCTCTGGGATGGCGTCACGGGCGACCTCCGCGCTACGCTCAACGTGCCAGGCTATGGCGGTGGCGTGCTGCCGGCAGCGTGGAGTCCGGACGCCAAAACGCTGATTTCGACCGGTAATGGTTCCGAGTTCATCCTGTGGGATGTGGCCAGCGGAACCCAGAGGGCGACGCTCACAGGCCACAGGGGACAGTGGACGGCCTGCGTCTTCAGCCCCGATGGCCCACTGCTCGCTACGGCCGGCCACGATGGCACGCTGCGGCTATGGGACGCCGCAACCGCCGAACTGCGCGCTGTCTGCGCCGGACACTCACAGGGCGTCACGGGCTGCGTCTTCAGCCCGGACAGCGCGCTGATCGCCACACGCGGCGCCCAGACCGACGCCAGCGTCGTATTGTGGGATGCGCGCAGCGGCAAGCAGCGCGCTGTCCTGAATCATGAAGGCGGTGATGTCACCGCGCTGGCCTGGAGTCCAGATGGCGCGACCCTCGCCGCCACCCAGGGGAATGGCGCGATCACCTTCTGGGATCCGTCGACCAGCGCACGGCTGGCGACGCTGCCCGCGGGCCAGCGCCTCGAAAGCTGCGCCTTCAGCCCGGATGGCGAGACGCTGCTGACGATCAGTGCGACGGGCGCGCTGCTCCTGTGGGATATGCGAACGGGCTCCCGACATGATGTGAACGACTCACAGATGGGGCCGCCATCGAGCTTCGCCTGGCTGCCTGATGGCGCGCTCGTCACGGCGTCTGGCGCGCGGGGGGTGCGGCTGTGGGAGACTTCGACCGCGCGTCAGCTTGCCAGCGCGACCCTCGCCGCGCCAACGACCGCCGTGTCCGCCCACCCGGCGCAGCCACTCATCGCGATTGGCGACGCGACAGGCGAGGTCTATGTGATCACGCTGGCTGACTACGCCGCCGGGCCTGCCATTATCACGGCGGGAGCAGGGGAGGGTGGCGAACAGGCCGAGGCGCGCTGCCCCACATGTCGATCCACCTTCACCGTCGCGCCAGAGCAACTCGGACATGAGCAGGTATGCCCCACGGGGGCGTGCGGCGCGCGGCTGCGGCTCAATCCCTTTGTCGTGCCACCACTTTCATCGAGCGCGCCGACACTGCCCCGCGCCGAGGAGCGCCAGGCGCTATTGAGCGCGCTGGCGCAGGCCATCGCGCAGGAGTCCAGCGCACTCTCGCAGCGCCCACAGATGCTCTTTCAGCAGGTCTATAACCGACTCCAGTGGGCGAATCCGCCTGCACAGCGACTCATGGAGGCTGAGCGCGCCCGCCGCAAAGCCGAGGGCGCGGCGCCGTGGCTGCGCGCCGCCTCCGCGCCGAGCGAGTCGCCCTGCCTGATCCGCACCGTGGCCAGCAATCTCGGTGGGGTCGTGCGCTGCGCTTTCAGCCCGGATGGGGGCGCGCTGCTCACGACGGGCGGCGCGGGCGCGCTCACGCAGTGGGATGTGGCCAGCGGGCGCAGGCGGCTGACCATGCCGAGCGCGGGCGGTGTCTACGGAGGCAAGGTCGCTTTCAGCCCGGATGGGCAAACCATCGTCTCGGCAGGCGACTTCCTGTGGCTGCTCGACGCCGCGACGGGCGCCATTCGCGCGCGATTGGAGGGACACACCGAAACGATCACCGCTATCGCCTACGACCCCAACGGCGCCACACTGGCCTCCGTCTCGCGCGATGGCACACTGCGCCTGTGGGATGCGCAGTCGGGCGCGATTCGCCACCTCATGCAGGTGGAGGCCGCCGGCTTCGTGCGCGAGCGCGCCGAACGAGTTGGCGGTCAGACGAACACGCGGCTGGTCGCTTTCAGCGGAGATGGCGCGCTCGTATTGGCGGGCGGGCTGACGGGGGCTGCTGGCGCCGATGGTCTGCTCGACTTCGTGCGGGTCTACGATGTCGCGTCGGGGGTCGAGCGCGGCGGCGTCAGCCTGCCACATGATCCGTTCCAGCGCAGCGAGTTGCTGGCGGCAGGCTTCAGCGCCGATGCCTCCACGCTCTACGCGCAGGTATCGGGTCAGCAGCCGCTCGCCTGGCAAACCAGTGATTGGCAGACGCGCCCGCTACGCGAGGGCGAGGAAATGGACGCGCGCCACGCCCTCTATCCTCAGAACTACAGCCCCGATGGCAAGCTCACGGTGGAATACCGCAACGGCGGGAAGCTGCTGGCGGTGATCGAAGTCGCCAGCGGCGAGCGCCGCACGCTGATCTATGGTCACTCCAGGGGCGTCGCGTCTGTGGCGTGGAGTCCTGATAGCGCTTTGATTGCGACCTGCGGCGGCGAGGGCGATGTGAAGCTATGGAGCGTGGCTGCGAGCGCGACGACAGACGGACGTCCCGCCTGGCTGACCCGCAACGAGGAGCCAACGTTCGCCAGACACGATGAGGTTATCTGGGCGATGTCGTGGAGTCCGGATGGCGCGACCCTCGCCACCGCCAGTAAGGATAAGACCATTCGGCTGTGGGATACCGAGAGCCACCAGCCCAGAGGACTCCAGCGCGAGCTAGATGCCGTGCAGGCATGCGCCTACAGTCCGGACGGCGCACTACTGGTGTATCAATCACAGTCGCAGATGGACAGGGGTACATCGACAAAGGTGTGGCGAGCCAACGGCGCCCAACAACCCGTCGCGTTGACCACTCGCGCTGGCGTAGCGCACGACATCGCCGCGTTTGCCTGGCGTCCCGATAGCCGGGTTCTGGCCACCACGCACACATCAGGCGCGCTCACACTCTGGGACTTCGGCGATGACGCCGTGCGACCATACATCCCGCCATCTGCCCCTCAGAGCACAAAGGCGCTCTACGAGGCGCTGGCGGCGCAGACGCCCGTGCGGGCGACGCTGCATGCCCCCGCTGGCATGTCGCTGTCTTCCCTCTGCTGGAGTCCCGATGGCCGTCGGATCGCCGCCAATGCTCAGTTCGATGCCTTCACGCGGCAGGGCTACTGGCTGGTGTGGGATGTCCAATCGGGCGCGCTGACCTATTCCCTGCCAGCGGGACGCGAGAGCGTCAGGTTGCAGTTCAGCCCCGATGGCGCGCTGGTGGTGGCGCCAAGCGATGCGCTCAGCCTCAGCGTGTGGGATGCGCGCACGGGCGTCTGGCGCGGGCGGCTGGCGTACTGGCGCCCGACGATGGGTGATCCTGACGCCTACAGCGTCTACGGCAGTCCGTTCAGCATCGCCTTCGCTGGGTGGAGCGAAGATGGCGAGACGATCTACACCGGAGGGAAGCGCGAACGCGCCGCCTGGGACGCCCGTACATTGGAGCGCCGACCACCCAGCGTCAGACTGGACGACATTGGGGATGGCGCCCTCAGCATGGATGCCACCGCGACCAGCCCCGATGGCTGTACTCTGTTCGCGGTGAGCCACCAGCAGCGCACGTTATTGGTGCGCGATGTAGCGAATGGCATGTCACTGGCCACCATGACCTTGCCCTATGGGCAGCGCGCGATAGCGCTGCATCCGTGGCTGCCGCGCCTGGCGGCAGCGGATGATCTGGGCGATATTACCTTCCTCAACCTTGAAGACCGCACGCCTGGCCCGCTGCTCGTCAGCGTGTGTGGGAAGGATGGCCAGGGCGAGGCGCGCTGCCCCGTCTGCCGCCAGACGTTCGCCGTCTCGCCAGACCAACTGGGCGGCGAGTCGCGCTGTCCGCACGATGGCTGCGGCGCGTGGCTGCGACTCAGTCCGTTCGTGTTGCAGGCGGCAGGCGAGATATTGCGAGGCGAGAGCGCGCCACCCGCCGACTTCGCGTTCTCTCCGCTGCCAGAGCCGCTCGCGCCGCCTCGTCCGCCGTATCAGCCGCCAGCGCCCCCCGCCACGCCCGTGTCGCAGCAGACAACGCCTGCTAGGCCCGCGACCAGCGCCGACTCTTCGGGCGGCGCGGTCGGCGTGGAGACCGCGCCGCGCATCGCAGTGACTGCCGTGTCGTCAGCGCCGCAATCGCCGCCTGCGACTCCTGGCGCGGCGTCAGCGGTGAATCCGCCTTCTCCGGTCACTCCGGTCACTCCGGTCACTCCGGTCACTCCGGTCGCTCCCGCTGCGCGAGATGTCGTCCCACCGCACCTGGCGCAACCCTCACCTGCGTATCCTTATCGGGCGCCGCAGGGCTATCTGGTTCCCGCTGCGCCGCCCGCCAGGTTAAAGAAGCGCCCGTGGTGGATGTTCTGGCGGCGTGGATAGTGGCAAACGCCCGTCACTTCCTTTGTGCATGGGCGGTGGCGGGCGGCTGGATGCGCGCTGGCGGTGCGTTTCCGCGCTAGTCGCTGTAGAGGTCAGGGTTGACGAGCTGTCGGACGTGGTGGGTAGCCGTCGCGGCGTCATCGCCGAGGTAGACGCCGGGCAGCTTGCGCATCAGTTCGGGGTTGCGCACGAAGATTGGCCCCCAGTAGGCGAAGATGGGCGGCGGCGATGGCAGCTCGGCCAGGCGCTTGCCGATGCGCGCCAGCGCCCGCAGGCGCTGCGACGAGGTCGCCGTCAGCGCGATGATCGCCGGCGTCACGGGCCACGGCTCCTGGACGAGTTGGTCGCCGTCCACACCACGCCCCAGGTACGCCACGCGCAGCCCCGCGCGCCGCAAGAGCACCGCCAGCAGCAATGCGCCGAAATCGCTGGTTTCGTTGGGCGCGCACGCCACCACTGCAAACTGCGCGCCGATTGGCTCCTGCGTCGTCTGAAAGAGCGAGTACATGAAGCCGCGCAGGTTGTTCAGTCCGAACCGCTCTTCCGGATTGCTCAACTCGCTCTTTGACCACAACTCGCTGATGCGGTTGACGGTCGGCTGCACCAGGCTCGTGCAGACATTCTCCACGCCGTATTTGCTCAGCGCCTCGCTCAGAATTGCCTGCGCGCGCGCCGTATCGAAGCGCGCATAGGCGGAGAGTAGTTGCGGAATATAGGGGCGCAGCTCGCGCTGGCTGGCCAGCGACTGCGACATCGTGTAGCCACGCGCATTGAAGGCGGGTGGTTCGAGCGCCGAGGCATAGACGCTGCCGAGCTGGCCAGAAGCGCCGCCCTGCTGCAGGGTACGGGTGGCATAGGGGCTGCCGAAGCCAGCGCCGCCGGTGGTCTGCGATGGCCCCCAGGTCTCATTGACCCACGGCTCTGGCTGGCCAGTCTGGCCGAATCCAGTTGGGCGCACACCCGATGCGCCAGGGAAGGTCGCCGAGCCCAGCGCGCCAGTGAGAGGCGGCGTAAAGTCGCCCGGCCCGCGATACGGCGGCAGGTCGAAGCCGCTGGCATTGCGCGGCTGCTGCGACGGAGGTGGCGGGTAGAGCGCGCCACTGTTCAGCGCGCCGCTCTGCATCGCGACGCCAGGGCGCTCGGATGGATCCAGACCCAGCGGGCCGCTGGTCATCACGTGTGAGACGCCCTGCGCCAGCCCCGAGATGCCCCGCTGCGCGCCCAGCAAGCGCGCGGTCGCGTCCTGCGGCGTCTCCCCGGCGATCACGCGGTCGCGCAGCCACAGCAGGGCCGCCAGATCGCGATCAGAGTAGCGGCGCTTGTGGCGATTGGGGTCGCCACTGGACTCGCCATCTGAGATGCCAAGGTGCTGCTCCCAGGTCCACAGCGCCAAGGGTCGCACGCGCAGCATTTGAACCATGGTCGTCACGTCGTAGACGGGCCTCTCGGAGAAGCGTGACAGAATTGGTGGTTCCATATACTGCGACCCTCCACGTGGGCGTTGTGAATCGAACGCCGGGAAATTGGACGCACGACTCTGCGACATGCTTTCCTCCACACACCTACCCAACACATGATCTGGGATTGCCAAGTCAGCACGATTTCAGCACAGTTTCAGCACGAAGTCAGGGAATGTGAATCGCGAGGTGAAACGGCAGGGATGAGTTCCGACCCAGGAAGTGTTGTCCTAACATGGCGAGTATACCATGCGCCCGCGCATCGTGCGCTTGTTATGGTCAATCAGCGATGGTTGAGCAGAAATTCGGGCTGGCCCATCGTGCCCATCGCACCCCTCAGGGTGACCAGAAAACAGCTCGCCGCTCACACATTCAGCCGTCGGGGAGGGCGCACAACCGCAGAGATGACGCGCCCCCTCTCCGTGCCGAAGAGGGGGCGGGGCAGATGGAACTGCGCTAAACGCCGAGGTCGCAGAGCTGCTCGAATTGCAGGTCGAGATCATTGGTCACCTGCCACATGGCCGCCAGCGCTTTGCGCACATTGCGCGCGGCGCATGGGGCCAGATCATCGCGCTGCGCCAGCGCCTTGAGTGCCTCGTAGGCCGCCAGCGCGTCGCGCTCTGGCGTCGTCAATTGCTTGCCCAGCAGGTCGGTATCGGTCATGGTTGGCTCCTGTCTCGAATGTGTCGTTGGGCTATGAATTGTAGGTCGCCACGGGGCGCGCATCGACCAGCCGCTTCGCCTTTAGCTCGAAGCGCGGGAGCGCGCCCGGTTCCATCCGCTCGACGATGAAGCGCAGATTCTCGTGCGCCTGGGCCAGCGCGTGCGTCACCTCCTGCTCGACCGTCGGCCACTCCGCCTCGCGCCCGGGCTTCAGCTCGACTTTGATGGTGATCTCGTCGCGGATGCCGCTGTGCCAGATGTAGATCTGGAACTCGTCGATGGCGTCATATTCCCGTACGATGGCCTCGACGGCGCGCGGGTACACGTTCGTGCCGCGAATCAGCTTCATGTCGTCCCAGCGCCCACGGATGCCGCCGTCGTAGAGGTCGCCCGTGCGGCCACATGAGCAGTTGGTGTGTGGCACGCGCATCACCATATCCTTGGTGCGATAGCGCAGCACGGGGATGACGCCGCGCCCGAACGAGGTCACGACACGCTCGCCCAACTCGCCATAGCCCACTGGCTCGCCCGTCGCAGGGTTGATGACCTCTTCGATGTAGTGGTCTTCGATGATGTGCGTGCCACCGGGCTGCTTATCGCACTCGAAGATCATGATGGTGCCGACCTCGGTCATGCCCGCCGTGTCGCCGCACCTGGCGCCCCACGCCTCTTCGAGCTGACGCTTGACCGCTGGAATCGAGCCAGCAGGCTCGCCGGAGAGGATCAGCTTGTTGACCTTGCTATCCCTGGCCAGGTCGATGCCCATCTCCGTCGCCTGCTGCCACAGCCGAAGCGCATAGGTGGGCGTGGAGGCGACCGTCGTAACGCCCATCTCCATAATCATCTTGACGCGGCCCTCGGTCGTCTGGCCGCCACCGGGGATGACCAGCGCGCCGATTTTCTCGCTGGCGTAGTGCAGGCCCCAGAAGCCAATGAACTGCCCATAGCCGAAGGCGATGTAGACGGTATCCGCTGGCCGCACGCCAAACGCCCACATGCCATAGCACCACATCTCGGCGATCCATTCCCAGTCCTTCATGCCGTCGAGCACGCGGATGGGGGTGCGCCCGCTGGTGCCAGAGGTCAGGTGATAGCGGATGGCGTTCTCTGCGGAGGTCGCTGGCAGGTCGCCAAAGAGCGGTGTCGCGGCGATGGAGGCCATCCAGTCTTCGCGGGTCATGTAGGGCATGCGCCGCAGGTCGTCCAGCGAGGTGAGCTGCTCGGGATGGAATCCGGCGGCGTCCCAGCGGCTGCGATGAAATGGGCTGTTGGCGTAGGCCCACCCGGCCAGCCGTTGCAGCTTGGCGAGTTGCAGCCGCGCCAGTTCAGCGCGCGGCATCGTCTCATTCTTGGGATTCCAGTACGCAGAATCGGCCATGCTCATACCCCCGTATCAGGCGACTACGATAACCGATGGTTGATGGTGAGAAGCCCCCGGCCCCTCCCCCGCTTTGCGGGAGAGGGGAGCTTCCGGTTCCCCCTCTCCCTGTGGGAGAAGGGGGCTAGGGGGTGAGGTCGCGCCCGATCAGCTCACGCGCGATGATGATGCGCTGGATGTTGCTCGCCCCCTCGTAGATCTGCATGCCCTTGATGTCGCGCAAGTAGCGCTCGACGGGATAGTCATTCGAGTAGCCCCGGCTGCCGTGCAGCGTCACCGCTTCGTTGGCTGCACGCGCCGCGATCTCCGTGGCGTAGAGCTTGGCGATGGAGGTCGCCTGCGTGGCGGGCTGGTCGCGATCTTGCAGCCAGGCGGCAGAATACGTCAGCAGGCGCGCTGCCTGCGTCTCGGCCGCCATATCGGCGATGGTCGCCTGCGTCATCTGGAAGTCGCCCAGCCGCTTGCCAAACTGCCGCCGCTCGCGCGCGAAGGCGACACAGGCGTCCAGGCAGGCCTGCGCCACGCCCACCGCGCCCGCCGCCACACCCAGGCGACCGCGATCCAGCCCCGACATGGCGACCTTGAAGCCCTCGCCTGGCTGCCCCAGCAGCGCGCTGGCCGGCACGCGGCAGTCCGCGAAACGCAGACGCGCGTGGTTGGAGCCGCGATGCCCCAGCTCGACTCCCCGCATCGGCTCGCGCACGAAGCCGGGCGTGTCGGTCGGGACGAGGAAGGCGCACACGCCGCGATGGCGCTCGGCAGGGTCGCGGGTGGCCATCACGATGGCGATGTCAGCCACGCCGCCGTTGGTGATCCAGACCTTCTCGCCATTCAGGATGTAGTCGTCGCCATCCAGGCGCGCGGTGGTCTGGATGCTGGCGGCGTCGGAGCCAGCCTCCGGCTCGGTCAGGCAGTAGCAGCCGATGAGCTGGCCGCCCGCCAGCCCTGGCAGATAGTGCTGGCGCTGCTCTTCGCTGCCCCACTGGCGCAGACAGAGCGTCACCAGTCCCGCCTGCACCGTCAGGAAGCCGCGCACAGAGGAATCGACGCGCCCCAGCTCCTCAGCCACCAGCGCGAAACTGACGTAATCCATGCCAGAGCCGCCGTACTCGCGCTCCAGCGGGCCGCCCAGCAGGCCAAGCGCGCCCATACGGTGTACCAGCTCGCGCGAGAAGATGCGCTGCTCGTCCGACTTGCGGGCCAACGGCGCCACCTCGTGCTGCGCGAACTGGCGGGCCACCATCTGCCAGCGCTGCTGCTCTGCGGATACCTCGAAATCCATGTGGGTCGCCTTCCAATCTGTGGCCGCTGGCGGACTACACTGGCAGCACGGCGACGCCTTCAACCTCGACCAGCGCATCCGACTGGAAGAAGGCCGCGACCTCGAAGAGCGCCAGCGCCGGATAGTAGTCGTCGAAATAGCGCCGCCAGACGAGGCCCAGCTCGCGGCGCTTGGCGAGGTAGTCGTCGCGGTCGGCGACGAAGATGGTCAGCTTGACGATGTCGGTCATCTGGCCGCCCGCCTCATGCACGACCCCATGCACGTTGTGCAGCGCCTGATCGAGCTGCGCCACCAGATCGCCCGGCGAGACGACGCGCCCGTCGGCGTCGCTGGCGTCTTGCCCGGCCAGCCACAGGATGCGCCCGCCGCTGGTGACGACGCCGTGATTGAAGCCGCGCGGCTGAGGCAGCCCCACGGGCGCGATGATGCGCTTCTCCACTTGATTATCCATATGCTCATCCATCTGGCTCACCGCCCTGTCCATTCGGGCTTGCGCCTGGCCTGAAACGCCTCGTAGAAGGCGCGATGATCGTCGGCCATCAGCAGCAGCGCCTGCGCCTGCGCCTCTGCCTCGATGGCGGGGACCAGATCCATGCCCAGCTCATTGGTGAGCATGCGCTTGGTCATGCCGATGGCCAGCGACGGCCCGTGCGCCAGGCGCTGCGCCCACTCGCGGGCCGCGCTCATCAGCTCCTCATGCGGGACGACACGATTGACCAGCCCGATCTGCTCGGCGCGCTGCGCGTCCACGGTGTCGCCGAGGAAGAGCAGCTCGGTGGCGCGACCCAGCCCAACGATGCGTGGCAGCAGGTAGCCCGCGCCCATGTCGGCGCCCGTCAGCCCGACCTTGGTGAAGAGGAAGGCGAAACGCGCCTTCTCGGAGGCGATGCGCAGATCGGAGGCCAGCGCCAGCACCGAGCCAGCACCGGCGGTCATGCCATTGAGCGCCGCGATGATGGGCTTCTCCAGCAGGCGCATGTGCTGCACCACCGCGCCCGTCATGCGCGTGAACTCGATGTGGCCCTTCGTATCCTGCTCCAGCAGCTTGCCGATGATGTCGTAGACATCGCCGCCCGAGCAGAAGGCGTCGCCCGCGCCCGTCAGGATGACCACCTTGACGGCATCGTCGTAACGCAGGTCGTCGAAGAGCTGGCGAAGCTGGGCATAAACCTCGAAGGTCAGCGCGTTCAGCTTCTCTGGCCGGTTGAAGGTGACGGTCGCGACGCCATCGCTGACCTCGTAGAGAAAGTCGTATGCCACGAGTCATCTGCCTCCTTAATAGTTGACCTCGCCGCCATCCACGTTGATGGCCTGCCCGGTGATGCCTTTGCTGGCATCCAGCGCGAGGAAGAGCGCCACCGACGCCACTTCATCCGGCTCGATCAGCCGCCGCTGCGGACTCATGCGCTCCAGCGCCTGCCGCGCCTCCTGCTCCGAC
>DATAED010000285.1:0-3725 GCA_036258195.1 Ktedonobacterales bacterium | reverse complement strand
CGAGTTCATCGCATCTTGACCGCTGGAGGAATCTGGCCACTCACCAAGGGCCACGCGAGTGTGCGCATACCCGGCACGGAAGAGATCCTGGTTCTTGGCCACATCCACGCATACGGACGGACGCTCGACACGACCACCGCCGACGACATCGTTACGATAGATTATACTGGAAAACAGTTGGCAGGCAAGGTCGAGCCAGTTGGGGAACTCTACATGCACACGGCGATTTTGAGTCGCCGTCCCGATCTGGCTTCGGTGGTTCACTGCCACTCAACCTACGCGACGGCTCTGGGCGTCGCGAACGTGAACATCCTTCCCGTTGGGCGTGAGGGCGCCCCGTTCTACCCGCACGTGCCGATTCTGGACTTCGACGGACAGATTGACTCTAGGGATAAGGGAGAGCTGCTGGCGCAGGCGATGGAGAGCGGGTGCGCCGTGGTGCTGAAGAACCACGGCACGGTCGTCGCAGCGGATACTCCCGAGAACGCCGCGATACTGGCCTTTGCGCTGGAGGATACCGCGAAACTCCAATTCGTGGCGGCGTCAGTTGGGACGCCAGAGGGCATGTCCGAAGCCGAAGCCCGAGACACCATGACGGGGCGTCGGCGCAACGAGTATTTCAACTTCGTCTGGCAGCACTACCTGGCGATGGATCCGCGGCCAGACGCCCGCTAGCTAAGGGAGAGGAAGGGGCTGGCTATGGAGACGGATGGAACGCAGTCGCCGCAAGTGAGTCGTGCTCATCGGCTGATTGAACCTGGCGCGCCGACTTTAGCGCATGTGGGTCAAGGGCTGGCGCAGGTGGCTAGCGCAGGGAGCGACGACCGGAGTACACGATTCAAGGAAGTGGTGGACAGGTTATCTGGCGGGTACAAGACCATCAGCCAGCTCGTCTACGAGGTGCTCAAGGCGGCGATTGTCAGTGGCACGTTTGCTCCTGGCGAATGGCTGCGTCAGGAGTGGCTCGCGAGCGCCATTGGCGTCTCGCGCATTCCCGTGCGTACGGCGTTGGTCCAACTCGAGTCTGAGGGGCTGGTTGAGTTGCATCCACACCGAGGCGCGCGGGTCCGGACGCTGACGTCGGCGCAGATCAACGAGATTTTCCGCTTGCGGACACTGCTGGAAACGCATGCGCTGCGCCGGTCAATGCAGCGCATGACGCCGAGCCGCATGGCGGAGGTGGAGGCGTTGGCGCGGCGCCTCGACGCGCAGGTCGAAGGAAGCGCGTTCCTCGACGCCCGCGTGGAATTTTATCGCGAGCTCTATGATGCGCAGGACAATCCGTTGCTTGTGCAGATGATTGAAGAGTTGCGAGGGCATCTCGGTCGTTACCTGCTGGGCATTCGGGTTGACCACCACAATGAACGTCACCAGCATGCGGAGCTTATGGCGTATGTCGCTAGTGGCGATTCCGCACGCGCTGAGGCGTGGATTAGCGCGCATCTCGAGGGTGTGCGCAAAGGGATCGAGGCGCTGACGCTGGATGGCGCGGCTCTGATGGCGCCTGGAGACGGGGTTGAGGATGAAGCAGCGCAGCCAGTGACGGTGGACGGGTGAGCGGCGCAGTGGTGGCGTGACGGCAGCTAGATGATCGCAAGATGATCGGTGGAACATATCTGGTCTCTGGCGGGGCAGATGGATCCTGAGTGAAGGAGTGCGCACGTGGGTGCCCTCGGCTATGCGGCGATGTTTGAGCAGTTTCATCCCAATGATCTCCTCCGCTGGTCGTGCCAGGCGGAAGAAGCAGGATTCGGCGCCATCATGGCGTCTGACCACTTCCATCCCTGGACTCCCCAGCAAGGACAGGCCGCATTTGTCTGGGCCTGGATGGGTGCGCTTGGCGCGCAGACGAGCCGCGTTCGTTTTGGAACCGGTGTAACTGCTCCGGGCTTCCGCTACCATCCTGCCATTCTCGCGCAGGCAGCCGCAACACTTGAGGCGATGTATCCGGGGCGGTTCTACCTGGGCATTGGCGCTGGCGAGGCGCTCAACGAGCATGTGGTGGGGAAATACTGGCCAGAGGCGGCGACACGCAGCGAGATGCTTCTCGAAGCGATCGAGGTGATCCGCAAGCTATTTACGGGCAAGGCGGTGAAGCACAAAGGAGCCCACTTTACGCTGGAGACGGCGCGCCTGTATACACTCCCTGAGACGCCACCGCCAATCTACATCGCCACATCAGGCCCAGTGAACTCCGAGCGCACAGGACGGGTAGCCGATGGCATTATCACGGTGGGCGCAACCGATGAGAAGATTCACACGCTGCTCCAGCGATTCGAGAAAGGCGCGCGCGAGTCTGGAAAGGATCCCGCGCGCATGCCCCGCATCATGCAGACGCACGTTTCGTGGGCGGAGAATCAGGATGACGCCGTTGAGCAAGCAGTGCGTGAGTGGCCAAATGGAGGCCTAGCCTTTCCAAAAGCTGATATCCGCAGTCCCGACGACTTCGCGCAGATGGCGAAGTTCGTCAAGCCGTCGGATTTCGTCAATCGCGTGTTCATATCACCAGACCTGGAAGCGCACGTTGCGCACATCCAGCACTTCATTGACCTGGGTTTCGACGAGGTCTATGTGCACAATGTCGGACGCAACCAGGAGGCGTTCATACAGGCGTATGGCCGCGCGGTGTTACCCGCTCTCCGATGGCTGCCTGCACAGGTGTCCTCGTCTACCGAGCGGGTGTAGCCGGGGCGACGGATCCATACGTTCGGCGTGACCAGCATTGGGGATTCTGTTGCGGTAAAGTTGCCGCTAGCCAAAACACTGCGCCCGGTGGAGCCAGAGGGCAGCGACTCCGCAAGCCCGGAAAACCCACAAAGGTTTGGCATGGCCCAAGGAGGCGCCTGTGGCTCGCATACGCGAGCAGATCTAGAGCCTGGCCCGTCACCGTGACGGTCGTCTCCACCGGGCCGCTGGACGGCGAGAAGCTGGAGATGGCGACATTGGACGCGCTGGTGCTGGTGGTAACCTCCTCCAGCCCGCCGATGAAGGCGGTGGTCGCGGTGCTGTCTCCACTGCCCGTCGTCACGGCCTGCTCGGCGACGCGATGGCCCTCGCCGTCGTAGAGGTCGGTGAGACTGCTGGTGTGGCTACCACCTGGAGCGTTTTGCCAGGCGGTCAGCCGTCCCTCATTGACATAGCTCAGTTGCGCGCCCGTCGGCGAGGAGCCCGCGCAGGTCGTCGCGCTGGTCGCTGCGCAGCAAGTCCTGTTCCCCGCCGCGTCGTAGCTGGCGCTCCACGCCGAGCCCAAGGCGGTGGCGGCGTCCACATGGGCGCTATCGCCGTAGGTGGAGGCGCCCAGCAGTGGACACCGCTCGGTCAGATGTTCTACACTCAGAGAGAATGGACTGCTAGCGCGCTCGTATTGAACGGCGCACGTGGAGGCTGCCTGTGGCGATGACACCCTCGCAGCACGCCTTCCTCGACGCGCAGATCGCGCTCTCGGCCTGGCGTGCGGCGCGTGACGTCGAGGCGCAGGTAGCTCACTGGCTGACCGAGGGACGCGCCAACCGCGAGGAGCTGGCGCAGTATCGCACTCGTTCACGAGCTGCGCAGGTCGTCCATCAGCGGGCCAGAGCAGCGTATCGGCGAGCCTGTGAGCGCGGACTGTCGGGCACTGGCGTGTGAGCGATAGCGGTCTGTTCGGCGGGTGATGGCGGGTGTGGTGAGGGGTGGTGAGGCGCGATGCCACGAGCAATGACGCGCGGCGATAGTCGGCCCAGCAA
>DATAED010000284.1:0-3143 GCA_036258195.1 Ktedonobacterales bacterium | reverse complement strand
GCGAGGCCAGCCGCGCCAGATAGACCGAGCCGACCGGCAGCCCGGAGAGCGCGCTGCTGGGGACGAACGCCTGGATCAGCGCGACGGCCAGCAGGGCCGCGAGGAAAGCGCCCACCACCGCCGAGAGCAGCCCCAGGATGGCGCCCTGGGTGATGAAGACGCCTAGCAGTTGCGTGCCGCTGCCGCCGCGACTCTTGAGCGTGGCAATCTCGCCCGATTGCCCCTCGATCAGCAGCCCGGCCATCGCCACCACGAAGAGCAGCGCCAGGCCGACAACTTGAGCGACGACCACGTAGAGCGGTAGCGAGAGCAGCGTTTCCTGCTGCTCCAGTCCGCCGATGATCTTGTCGAGATTGCTGATGATGCCAACGCCGCTCACGCCAGAGATGGGCTGAGCGTTGCCGCTGAGCCGCGAACGGAAGAGCGTCATGTCGTTCTTCACGGCGTCCATATTGGCGGCGTTGATCGCGGCTGGATTGGTGCGGAAGATCCAGCTCTGCGACACCCCGACGCCAGTGAAGGCGCTCAGCGTGCGAAAGAAGTCATCACTCGTGATGAGGACGGGATAGACCTTCGGCGTGGTGATCGACCCACCAGCGTTGAACAGTTGATCGTTCCAGTAGGGATCGGTGACGTCTTTGGGCTGCCAGATGCCCACTACCTGTCCGGTGATCTGGTTCTGGTGCGCGCCATACTGCCACAGAACGATCTGGTCGCCTACCTTCAGACCGGCATCCGAGGCCATTTCTTTGGTGACGAGCACCTGGATGGTGTCACCCTTGGCTGTGCTCTGTGGCGCCTTGCCCGCCAGGAAGTCCATGTGCGCCGCTGTCTGCGCGTAGTCCCATCCCTGGAGCCGCGCTTGCGGGCCTTTGACGGGATCGTAGGTATTGGCGCCCGCCGAGTGCAGGATCATCGCATCGGAGACGGAGAAGGTGGTCGCGTCCGGCGCTACGAAGCTGCTGAGGAATTGACTTCCAAGCTGTGGGACGAGAGTGGACGTCTGGTTGCGCATCTGCTCGGTCACATTGTTGGTCGTGACCATCGCCTGCACATTGCGGTCAGCGGGGTCTTTGGTGTTGATGTCCTGCTGGAGCTGCGTATCGACGATCAGGGAGTTGAAGAGCGGTACGGTGCAGATCAGCGTGACGGCCACCAGCATACCCAGCGCCACCGCCGCGAGCAGCGCCCGCCCATGCGTCAATCGCAGGAGCGCCAGCCGAATCGACGAGAAGACGCTCGCTCGGCTCCCGCGCCAGGGGTTCGCGCCGCGCCCTCCCGGGCTGGCCGGACTCCCTGGCGCGCCGCTGCGCGAGGGCTGCTGCTGGCGCGTCGCTTCCAGACGCATAGGTGGGTCCTCCTTACGATGGCAGGCGCTCTACGGCGTTGTGCGCATGCTGGCGGCGCGGCGGGGTCAGCCCCGATCACGCTGTGAAGGTGCGGGCGGATTCGAATATGAATCCTCGATGATTCCACATGCTGGCAGATATATGACGTGAGAGCGGGTCGTTTTTTTCGCTCACTCGCCAGGCGACAGCGCGCCACTGTGCGCCAGTGGGCGGCAGGGGCAGACGTTGCGCCGCCTCATTTTCGCATAGATGCGCGCTGAGGGCGGAGGAAGCACGCCGAGGCTCCTACTCCGCTTCCTCCCGCGTGTCCTCCCGTGTGGCGTCGCGGTCAATCCATTCCCCGCTGCACATCGATGCGCGAGATGGACAGATAGGCGACGAATCCGACGATCAGGATGGCGAGGACGAGGCTCACTGGCCCATCGCCGAACCCCAGTCCGGTGATGGAGCGCGGCTTGCCAAACCAGTCGGCGAAGGAGGCGCCCAGCGGGCGAGTGACAACGTACGCGCACCAGAAGGCGACGATCTCATTGAGGCCGAACAGCCAGTAGGCCAGCGCAGGCAGCGCGAAGAGGGCGGCGAAGAGGATGCCCGCGCCCAGATAGCCCAGATTGACGGTGACCGCCATCAGGTCGCCCAGCGCGGTGCCCAGCGCAAAGGTCGCCATGACGGTGGCCCAATAGAAGAGCTCGCGGCGTAGCGTGAAGATGCTGTGGATCGAGAGCGTCTTCTCAGTGGCGAACCAGCTCACGAAGATGATGACCAGCGCTGACGCGAAGAAGATGGATGAGTGCAGGTATGTGACGTGCAGCACGATGTGCATCACGTCAGCGGCCATCGTGCCGAAGATGGCGACCATCAGCACCGCCAGCCAGTAGACCCACGCGACGTAGCGCCGCACGTAGAGCTGCAAGACCAGCGCGACGGCCAGCCCCACCGCGCCCAGCCCCACCGCGAGGTAGGGATCGATATGATAGACCAGATAGTCCGAGGTCGATTCACCCATCGCTGTGGTCAGCAGTTTGACCACCCAGAAGAGGACGGTGACCTCCGGTACCTTCATGGCGGCGTAGCGCCAGGCGCTCGGCGTTGGCCCGACTGACCCGGCTGGCCGGGCGGGGATGGCGCGCATGCGCACGGTCGGATCGAGTGGTTTCTCCGGGGTCGGTGTACCCATATCCTGCCTTCTCGTCTGCTGCCTCGTCTGCTGCCTTGTTGTCTGCTGTCACTACTCTAGACGGGCCATAGTATACGTCAATTTGCGTAGTACTTTGCGCGCTACTCAGCCATCACAGCAGTGTGACTTCCGCTCGCGCCAGGATGCGCAGTATAGCGTTGAACAGTAGCTACTCATCAGGAAGCGCTTCCTCAACCTTCACCGACATGCATCGACATTCGCCGCTGACGGCTCGCGCGAGCTGGGGCCTCGCCCTGCGCGCCAGGCCGCCAGCGAGGAGACGCCTCACTATGCGCCAAACGACTGATGACGACGCTACAGCGCGCAACGCGCCAACCACCGCGATGAATGAGATGACGGAGATGACGGAGATGACGGAGATTAGCGGGACGGCTGAGGTGAGCGAGGAGCCTGTGGAGGAGCCACACGCGCAGCCCGCCATCCCTGCGCCAACGCTGCGCTTTCTGCTGCACAAAGATACGCCGCTCTGGCGCTTTGGCCACTGACTCAGAGTGGAGAATCCGCAGCAGGGGATGCTGTGGAGGGCAAAGAGCAATCCTCCGGCTCCCCTCTCCTGCGGGAGAGGGGCTGGGGGGTGAGGTCGCATCCCATACAAA
>DATAED010000283.1:0-2771 GCA_036258195.1 Ktedonobacterales bacterium | reverse complement strand
GGCGTCGCTTCAATGACGCGCCTGTTCTCGGCAGTATGGGGGCAGCCACCGGCAGGGAGCCAGTCGCTCGCCAGCGTGCCGCTGATCGCCAAGCTGGTGGGGGTGCGCAAGCGCGTCTTCCCGGTGGGCAGCGGACGCGAGAAGCTCTACTTCTGGCTGCACGACCGCGTCACCAGCGCCTACGCTGGTCGCCTGCACGGGTAGGGATCGGTTCAGACGTGGCGCGGTGGGCGGCCACTACGGCTGGCGGTTAAAACCGCGCCTGGGAGGCCTTTCAGGCCGCGAAGTCCGCCTGTGGGGACTGGGGGCGCGGATTCCCGCTCAGCCAGCCCATGGCATCTGCTGCGAGAGGATGTAGCCCAGCGGCTCATCCATCTTCTTGCCATTGCAAGAGGCGTGGGGCCAGACGAACGAGTCCGCGCCCGCTGTGCAGCGGTAGAGCGGCGTCGTCAGCTCATTCGGCGGGGGCGCGGTGTAGAGCCATCCCTCGATGCCGATCAGCGTCTGCTTCTCGCAGCCTGCATCCAGCGAGACGAAGTGCGTGTGAGCGCTCGTCATCACACATTGGTAGAGCGGGCGGGCGCCATCGTGCGCGTTGACGTAGAGCAACCCCAGCCACTGCGCTTGCGTGTAGCCGCTCTGCGGATCCATCAGCTCGGTCGTGACCCACTCATCCCCCGTCTTGCTATTGATATATTCGATCAGCGGGCGGGTCGTGCCGACGTTGTTGTTGAAGATGCTCAGATGATACTTGTCGAGGACGGCGGCCTCCGTGCGCAGGTAGGCGGGATCCCAGATGAAGCCGCGCAGGCAATTGTCTGGCGAGGTCTGGTAGTTCGCCACGCAGACTTCGTCCAGACGTTGCGTGTAGAGGTAGGACTCCAGCGCAGGCCAGTAGGCCAGACTCGATGCGAGCAGCGCCACACAGCAGACGCCGATAGCAAACGCATTGCCTAGCCAGATGGCGACAGGCGCGCGTTCCAGCCGCCCGCGCGTGGTCGTGCGAAACGCCTGTGCGGCGGTGCGGCAATTGATGGCGGCCAGCACGATCAGCGCGACCCACCATAGCACCGAGAAGACCTGATAGCGCGAGGTCAGAAAGTCACTGAAGCCGAAGAGCTGGTAGCGGCCCAGGGTGGTCACGCCATCCACCGCCAGGGCGAAGAGCGCCAGGCCAAGCCAGGCGTCCAGCGCGACGCCGCCACCCCGTGTGCGCCAGTAGTAGTAGAGGTTGGCGAGGACGAACACGACACTGGCGGCGCCAAAGAACAGCGACCACTTCACACTCAGCATGCCCAGCGGCGCGCCCAGATAGCCAAGGCTGAAGCCCAGCATCCCCACTGAGGGATGGAGCGGCACGGAGTGCGGGAACCCCTGGAAATAGGTGATGAGCACGACCGCGCCTACCACGCTCCACACGACGCCCTTGAGGCGGCCAGCGCGCCAGGCGGCGGGAGCGAAGGCGATCCAGGCCATCGTGCCGCCCACGCTCGACCAGGCCGCAATGAGCGCCCCAGCCATCGCCAGCGCCATCAGCGGCCACGCAGCGCCACGCCGTGCGAAGGCATAGACGCTGAGCGCCACGCCAAAGGTGGTGCAGATGAAGGTGATCTGGAAGGCCCAGAGCCAGTTCTCGTACTGCCCGAATGAGAAGACCAGCAGCGCGATGGGCGCGATCAGCGCGATCATCCAGCCCGTGGAGCGCAGCCCGCGTCGCACCGCCGCCAGCAGCAGCGCCGCCTCCGCTACCGCGATGCACAGGTCGAAGGTCATCATCAGCTGATCGTTCCAGTGGGTCAACTCGATCAGCGCCAGATCGAGCATGCGCGGGATGACAATGCGATGCTCGTTGTGAAACGCCCAGAAGTCGGCGAATTGCAGCGTTCCCTGCTTGAAGTGCAGCACCATATCAACGTTCTGCCACTCGTCATAAAATGGCACATGCGGCGTGCGATTCCAGATACCCCACAGGATGGCGGCCAGCAACGTCAGCGGAACAAGCGCCACGATGAGGATGGTCACAGGCCCGTTGAGCGTCTGCGTGGCTCTGGCCGCGAGCGTGTCTGATGTCGGCGGGACGGACGATGCGGGCGGCTGCGCGGGGGCGACGGGCGCGTGCGAGGTCGCTGGCAGGCGGGGAACCGCTCGGCCACGCTGAGTGACCGCCATGCCATCCGCCTCGAACGCTTCGAGGCCATCGGCGGCGCGAGCGGCGCGCGGGTCGCTCTGCCCCATCGCCCCGGACGAGGCAGGCGAGGGGCTGCCAGCTTCGCGGCGCCCCCAGGTCTGCGGCGACATACTCATGCTACGCTCTTCACCCTTCATCCAGTCCACTGGCGACGCGACCAGACGCCGCCACTCCACTCTTGCCCCACTATACTCGGCTCACGTGGGCGCCTGCCGGGCGGCATGACCAGCGCGCTTACAGGTATATGACGACGGAACCCGCGAGGCATCACATTCGCTGGCGCAGATGGGGCGTCACGCCGCTTCGTTCCTACTCTTTCCCCATTCCCTCAAACGCCCATCGCAGTTACTCGGCATACCCCATAACGTCCACTCATTAGGCGAGAGTGACTGCGATAGCGTAGGATGAGACGCAGCGCGAGCGGCCTGTGTGCGAGCTACCGGGGCGTTAGAGGAGGTTGGAACGAGATGAAGGCAGTCATCCTCTGCGGAGGAAAGGGAACCCGACTTCGCGAGGAGACCGAGTTCCGCCCCAAGCCTATGGTCGAGGTCGGCGGTCGTCCGATTCTGTGGCACATCATGAA
>DATAED010000282.1:0-3589 GCA_036258195.1 Ktedonobacterales bacterium | reverse complement strand
TGTGACGCCATCATCAACGACGTGCATGCCGAGTGGAACGGGCTGGGCTATTCCGGCACCAACGCTGGCGGCAATCTGGTGCTCGAGAATTCGGAGTGGGATCAGAATAGCGCAGGCATCGTGCCAAACACGCTGGATAGCGAGAAGATGCCGCCGCAGCGTGGCGCGACGCTGATCGGCAACTACGTCCACGACAACGGCAACGCTAAAGCGCCCTACACCATCTGGGCGCACATCCCGCTCGGCACGGGCATTCTGGTGGCGGGCGGCGACAAAGACTACATCACGCAGAACCGTGTCGAGAACAATCCCGACTACGGCATCCTGGTGCTGGGCAACATCGACCAGAACTTCTGGATCGCCACCGGCAATGTGGTCGAGCGCAACACAGTCCGGAACTCTGGCATCGCCGATCTGGCGCTCGGCGCGCCCAGCGGCGCGAACAATTGCTTCTCCGACAACCAGGCGACCACCACGCTGCCGCCACTGCTGGAGGCCACCCATGCCTGCGGCTCGCCCCTCGCGCTGGATGGCGGCGGCGACTTCAGCGTCACGCTGCGCCTCTTCGCCAATGATGTGAACGCCGGGTTGACCTCGCCGGGGCCGAGCTACCACCCGCCCGACTTCCGCAAGATTGCGGCGCCACTCGCCCAGGCCAACATGCCCGACATCAGCGCGCCCCCCGCGCCGACCATCGTGGACGCCTTCCCCGCCGGGACGACCTCGGCCAATGGCTTCGCGCCCATCACCAACACCTACACCCCAGGAGGTTCCGCCATGCTGCTGCCGCTTGGCTTCACGAGCTACTCCATCGTGCAGATTCTGCTCTCGCTCTATGGCAACCTGCTGTTCTTCGCGCTCTACAGCGCGTGGCTGGCCATCGCCTTCGTCGAGCTGGCGCACCGCGAGGATCTGCGCGGGGGCGGGCGACTGGGCTGGGGCGCTGTGACGCTGGGCCTGCCCGTCCTCGGCCCCATCCTCTACTACTTCGCCAGTGGCTCCAAGCTCAGCCCGCGCTTCCGGCTGGCGCTGGTGCTGGGCGCGCCCGCGCTCTGCCTGCTGGTGACGGTGGCGCTGCTGGTGGTGGCCTCGTATACGCTGCTGTGAGGTGGCGCGACCTCTCCCCCTGACCCCCTCCCTGGAGGGGAGGGGGGAACCCAGGCCAGGGGTTGTGGCATGGGCCAGCCAGGCAGCGGATGTCGCGGAGGAGTCCATCTCCCCTCCCCCGCTTTGCGGGAGAGGGGCTGGGGGAGGGGGCCGCTAGCTGAGCGCGTCCGCATCCACCAAAGGGCCAGCGCCAGCAGCCCCAGCGCCAGCGCGACGAAGATGGCGCTCTCGACGCCCTGGAACGCCCAAAAGCGGCTGGCGGGCTGCCAGACCAGCGTGGAGAGCCAGCCATGGGCATGCACGCAGGCGTTGAAGGCTGAGCCGGGGCGCATACCCATGTTGCCGCTGGGCGCGCACGCGCTGTAGACGGTCACGCTGTCTATCTGTTTGCCAGCCGCATCCAGATAGCCAGAGTAGAGGATCCAATCCTGGTTGCTGGCTGGCGTCGGGCCAGAGAAGGTGTAGGGGTTCCAGGTCGCGGTGAGCGGCGGCAAGAGATGTTGGCGCGCGTAGAGCACGATGCCGAGGGTGACGCCAGCGTACCCCGCCAGCGTCGCGAACATCGCCGCGACGGTGCGGCGCAGCAGCGTCCCCGCCGCAGGCTGATCCCAGCGCGGGTTCAGCTTGCGCCCCATCGTCAGCAGGTCGGCCACCGAGAAGCCGCGATAGAGGGGATGATCCTGCGCGACGAAGCCGACACGCGGCAGTGTGGCCAGCGGCTCGCTCAGCGGCGCATGGCCAAAGACGCGCGCCTCGCACGTAGTGGGGCGCAGCAGCCCCACCGCTAATTGCAGGAGGGTCGTCTTGCCCGCGCCATTTGGCCCCACCAGCGCCGCGATGCGCCAAGCGGGCAGCGCGAACGAGCAATCGCTGAGCGCCCAGTGATGCCCGAATCGCTTGCCCAGCCCGGTCGTCTCCAGTGCGACCGTCTCAGCAGCCATCGCATCAGCGCTCATGCCATTCCCTCGCTCTCGTCGATCGTGACGGCGTTCCAGACGCCCTCGCGAAAGGTAGCCGTGAAGAGCGCCAGGATACTCTCGTCGTCCAGCCCGGCCTCGTGCGCGCTGGTCAGCCAGCGCAGCAGGCTACGGCGCAGCGCGGCGTGGCTTGTCAGCGAGGTCGACGCCAGCGTGCGCGTGATGAACGTCCCCTGCCCAGGTCGGCTGGCCACCAGCCCCTCGCGCTCCAGCTCGCGGTAGGCCTTCAACACGGTATTGGGATTGATGATGATCTGCTCGACCACCTCACGCACGGTGGGCAGTTGGTCGCCGACGCTCAGCATCCCCAGCCGCAGCGCCTGCTTGACCTGCTGCGTGATCTGGAGGTAGGTCGGCACGCCCGAGTGGGTATCCAGATGAAACGCAATCATAGGCTCACTCCCCGCAGCGCCATCGCGCTATCTCACTATTGTACTAGTGAAGTAGCAGAAGTATAGCCGGGAACTGGAAGGCTGTCAAGTGGTTCCTGCTAGACAGGCGAGCGCCGACTGTGTATCATCCTCTCGTCCAGGCGCCAGGCGGCCCGGAGTCATCGCGTGGCTGGGGGCGCCAGCGGAGAGGGTTGAGAGGGAGGATGCCATGAGCGACGAGCAGGCACAGACACCGCACACGCTGGGCGATCAGGATATGCCCGCGCTATTTCACCATGCTGACCGGAAGTCCATCGGCGCCCAGAAATTCTACTTCTGGTGGCTGCAAGCAGAGCTGATTCTGCTGGGTCTGGGCGTGCTGGTCGGCGCCTTCAACGGCGTCACCCGCAGCATCGGCCCCATCTCGCTGGTCGTGCCGCCGTTTCCTGCCTTCGGCTTCCGCATCACGACGCTCACCGCCTTCGAGATCACCGAGGCTGCGCTGCTGGCCCTCGCGCTGGCGATGCGCCTGGCGCGCGTCTTCACACGGCCCGAGCGGCTGTGGTACGAGGCGCGCGCCGTCGCCGAATCGGTCAAATCCATCGCCTGGCGCTACGCCGTCGGCGGCGAGCCATTTCAGGAAGCGTATTCGCCTGACGAACTGCAGGCAGTGGTCGCCAATCGCTTCGGCGGCATCAACACCGACCTCACGCAGTATCACGCGCCCGATGCTGTGCTGCAGCAGCATCGCGTGACGCCAGCGATGGACGCTGTGCGCGGGCTGCCGCTTGCCGCGCGCAAGCAGGTCTATCGCGAGGGACGGGTGGAAGATCAGCAGGGCTGGTACACGCGCAAATCGCGCTTCAACCATCGCCGCGCGCTCCAGTCGCACTGGACGCTGATCGTCGTGGAGGTGCTGGCGGTCTTCGCGGCGCTGTTGCCCATCGGGCTGGCGGCGCTGCACGTCTTCCCGCTGAATCTGCAATCGCTGGCGGCCAATATCGCGGGTGGCGGCGCGGCGTGGATGCAGGCCAAGCGCTACGAAGATCTCGACGTAAGCTACAAGGTCACGGCGAAGGAGCTGGCGCAGGTGTCCAAAGACATCGAGAACCAGCCGGATGAGTCGGCCTGGGC
>DATAED010000281.1:0-9184 GCA_036258195.1 Ktedonobacterales bacterium | reverse complement strand
GGCTCCCTCGGTTCACCCCCGCCTGCGGGGTGGGGACGACGACAGCGATGTTGTACAGAGGAACCGCCATTACCCTCCGGTTCACCCCCCACACGCATGCACGCACATGCGGGTGGGGATAGCGTGAACACTTCCACTGCTTCCAAACCGGCCTCCAGGTACGGCTCACCCCCACACGTGAGTGGGGACGCTGGCGACCAGCTATAACCCTGATCGCCAGCCGCGAGGACAGGACTCATGTATCGAGTAGTACGGTTCACCCCCACCTGCAGGTGGGGAGGCCTCGAACGCGCTCAAAACGGACGGCTGCTCATGGTTCACCCCCACGCGCAGGTGGGGACGCGGGCGAGCAGCGCTGTGACCCTGATCGCCCGCTGCGAGGGTAGGACTCGTGTGTCGTGAAGTACGGTTCACCCCCACGCTCTCGATCGGTTCGACCTGCTCGGCCTTGCTCGGCCTTGCTCGGCCCTGCTCGGCCTTGCTCGGCCTTGCTCGGCCTTGCTTGGCAGAGGCGATCACGCGACGAGTGGTGGGGACGGCGTCAGGTGGGCAGGGCGCGCACGCGCGCCACATGAGCCCACGCGAGCGCCACTCCCAAGGATAGCGACAGAAAGTCAGCATGGACCTCGGTTCACCCCCACACGCACGCGCAGGTTGCCGGTTCAAGGGATCGCCAACCTGCGCGTGGCGCCACCAGCACTGTAGCACGCGCTGACAGTGTGAGTGGGTGAGGACACTAACACGCACGCGAACACACCATCGCGTGCGCACGAAGACGACCACAGGCATCCGATCCTCGCCGCGGTTCACCCCCACACGGATGTGGGGAATGCGGCGCATTTGAGCGCCGCCTGCGCTGTGCATCCGCATAACAGGATGACTGCCGGTTCACCCCTACCTCTCTCATGTAGGGACAGCGCGCTACTGGCGCGGATCACGAGCGCGGGTCAAGAGCGCGGACGGCTCCTGCCCACCACCTGCGACCCTGAGCGACCCTGAGCGACGCTTGGCGCCCAAACAACCAGGGCGGTGGGCCTGGCACACACGCGGCACGCGACCTCAGCGACCTCAGCGACCTCCGCGACCTCAGCGCACGACAAGGGCGCTGCGGGTAGTGGGCGCGATGGAGAGCAGGCCGAAGCCAAACGCCTTGCCGCTGCCAATGCCCGCTGCCAAGGCCGCGCGAAACGCCGCCAGATCCGTGATACGCAACCTCCCTTCGAACAGCGCCGAGGCCAGCGTCAGATCGCCCGTTCCCGCGCGCCAGCCTGCCACTCGCTCTGCGCCCTGCTTTTCCGTCTGCGCTCTGTTCTGCGCCCCAGCGCGCGCAGTTGCAAGCCTGTCTGAACGCCTGTCTGGCTGCGCGGCTGAACCTCTGTTCGTGCGAATGTGGGCGTCCACCACACTGAACCCGGCGGCCTCCGCCTTGCGCTGAAGCCAGTCGAGTTGCGCCTGGATGCCGCGTACCTCAACCCGCTTGCCGCGCCACGCTGCGGTTTCATGGCGATTGTGCGCCCCAATGCGCCGGGTCGGGTTGGCCTGGAGGCGGAACACCAGTTCCATCCCGGGCTGGAGCGCCGCATACAGCGGGGCCAGCAGCTTCACCTCGGGCGGCGCCAGCAGGTAGCCGATCGGGAGGCGCGACCAGTCGGGCGCCACACCCGACTGCGCCAGCACGCTGATGCGCTGCTCGCTGAGCGGCTCGATGCGGTAGAGCAGCCCAACGTGTTCGCGCGGCTGCGTGACCTCGGGCAGGTAGGGGAAGGCCATCAGCAGGCGACGGTGCATGGCGTGACAATCCGCCACGTCGCTCCAGGTATCGCGCCGCTCCGGGTTGAGCGCCAGACGCGACAGCCACAGCCCTTCCAATGACCTCTCGCTTGACACCTCGCTCATCTGCTCTCCTTCTCCTCTCGTTCTCGCTCCACGCTGCGCTGATTTGCGCTGCTCTACCCAGCGTTGTCTCTCAGTCGCGCTCTCGCACGCCAGGCAGCCCAGCAGAGAACGGCGCAGAGAACGGCGCAGAGAACGGTGTGGTCGCTGGACGCTCCAGAAACTCCGTGCGCACCCGGCGCGGGGCATACCGCCGATCCGACGAGGTGAAGGACAATGGCGTATCGTTGCGCCACTCAGCCCCAGCGGCGGTCGCTTCCAGATCGTCCATCTCTACCTCCTCCTCCTCGTTGTCGTTGTCGTCGTCGCGAGGAAACACATCGAACACGAATCGCAGGGTCGTTGGCTGCGCTGGCTGCGCTGGCTGCGCTGGCTGCGCTGGCGCGGGTGTGGGCCACGGATACCCCAGCAGCGCCGCCCGCAGGGAGAGCGAGCGCAGGCCAGGGCCGAGTGGCGGCAGGTCGGGCAACCGCACGGGTTCAGCGGGCAGGAAGGCTTTGCGTCCCAGGAAGAGTGGCCAGACAGGACGTGCCAGCGCACGATTGAGCTGGTGGAGCAGCGCCTGCTCGGCAGATGTACGCGCCGAGAGCCCCACCAGGAAGTTCGCGTCGGCCAGATAGGCGCGGAGCGAGAGCACGGTGCGCACGCCACCTCCGCTGAACTCCGCAACACCGTAGAGCTCGCCCTTCTGCGTGCGGCGGGCCCGTTCGGCGGGCGATACCCCACCGGTGGTGTGGTAGTCGGTCTGCAAGACGCCCTCATGATCGACGCGCACACCCATCTGGAGCGCCGCCAGATCGTCGACAGGCGCCTCACGTGGGCGTCCCAGCGCCGCGCACAAGAGCCCGATCACGCCACTCTTGGAGGGGTCAAGGCCCGTATCGCGCCGATTGAACGCGCTCTGCGTCCCCCACGACTGCATCGGCCCGGCCAGACGCAGCAGCAAGGTCAACGTCGCCCGCCGCTGGCCTCCTTCTTTTCCTCCTGCTCGCCCCGTATCCTCGTTCTCGGCTGCGCGCTCTTCGTCCTGACTCATACGCGCCCTCCTGTGGATCCACCGGACTGCTGCGGTGACAGCCCGCCAGACGCTGGCGACGCTGGATCAGGAGTGGTGAGCAGTTCGTCCAGCCCCGCAGGCGCAAAGCCCAGCGCGGCTCCGGCGGCGTTGTCGCCCGCCGTGGCATCCAGGCCGCCCTCACGCTCTACGGTGGTGAGGACGGCTGCGATGAGGGCATCCAGCGAGGGAACCTGCTGTGGCGCCAGATCGCCGAGCGCCTCTGGCTCGGTGGTGGCAAGCCAGACGCCCGCGAGCGGTGTAGGGTACATCGCCGACAGGCGGCTCCAGTAGGTAGCGAGCGCCTGAATCGAGGCCTGCATCAGGTTCATCTGGTTCACCTGGCTGGCGGAGGCGGACGCGCTGCGTGGCAGGACGGGTGTGAGGAAGGCGTTGGCCAGGTTCCACTGGCCACGGTCACGCGCGACCGCCAGCACGAACGAGGGTGGGTTGTGCGCCGCCATGCTGTGCTGGTGGCCCGACGGGATGGCCGTCACAAACGCGCGCAGGAAGCTCTCGACCCCGGCGCGCGCCAGCGTGTCATTGCGCAGGTTCTGGGCCAGTTGACGGGTGTCGAGGTTGGCGTAGCGATAGAAGCAGGCTGAGGTATACTCGACGGTACCCAGCATGTCGGCTCCTGCGGTATCGTCGGGGCGCAGGTCATCCACCGCTGTGAAGAAGTCGAACTCCATGCTGACGCGATGGGTCGAGAGCGCGTGCGCCACCTGACAGGCCGCCTCCACGTTGCGGTCGGGCAGATCAGCGATCATGCGGCCAAACAACGCCATATCCACCGCCTGCCCGCCATCCAGCAGCCGCTCGAATGCGCTGCGCAGCTCTGCCGGGATAGCCCGCCCCTTCCTGCTTGCCTCGCTCGCCCGCGCGCCACGCCGCCCGCGCGTCGCCGTTCCCGCCGCGCCTGCCGTCTCGTCTTCCTCCTCCGGCTGCGTGGCGCCACCGCCGCCATCGCTGCCACTTCCGGGGCCGATGCCAGGGCCGATGGCCTCGGTGAGGGTATCCCAATGCCGCACACACAGATCGGCGGCGGCCTGGAGCTCGCGAGCGGAGAGGAAGAGCAGGTAGCGTGTCTTGCCGTCGAACACGTCGAGCCGCACTGCGCCCAGCAGCGCCTCCACCACCTGCCGGGCGGTCTCGGGTGGCTTGCCCGCCGCCACCACGCGCTGCGTGATCTCGCCTGCGGCGCGTTTGGTACGCTCGGCGAGGTGGGCAGGGTCGATCAGCCCGCTGGCGCGGAACTGGGTGCGGATCGCGCGCTTGAAGCTCTGGCTGGAGATGCGCGCACGACGCTGGCCGCCAAACTCGCACTCCTTGGGCGCGCCCGTCTCGTCGCGATTGAGATTGGACGGCGCAAAGTTCTGCAACACATGCAGGTCGATGATCATCTTCGAGGGGCCTCCATTACCTGCGCGCCTGCTCTCGCACACGCTCTCGCACACGCACACTCGGATAATCGCTTCGTCACTTGCTTTGCAGCTCGCTTGGGAGATCGCGTGGTCAGCCGCTGCTATCTGCTGTCTGTTTCTCCTGCTCAGCCGGACGTCTCAGGAATCTCAGACGCCTCAGACGCCTCAGCAGCCTCAGGCGCCCCAGCGCTCTCCTCGTCGCCATCCGGGTCGCCTCGGCTCTCCTCGGCGCCAGCAGCGGCGACAAGCGTAGCGCCAGACGAGCTGGGCGCACGGAGGGCGCTGATGAGCGGGTCATCACGCTGCCAGTAGTAGTCGTGCGCCCACGCGCGCTGGATGTGGCGGTCGTCGGCGTCCCAGGCGGCGAGATCGACCAGCAGGGCGATCCAGTCTACAGGTACAGCGTGCGTCGCCAGCGTCCCAATGGCGTGCCGTAGCAGCCGTGGCAGGGCGTCGCGCGGCGCCACCAGCAACACGGCAAACTGGCGGTCGGCGCTCTCCCGCAGAGGCAGTTCAGCCAGCCGCCGCCACGTCGCGCCAAACGAGGTCGATGGGGTAGCGGTCGCGGTCGAGGCGGACGAGGACGAGGACGATGGCGCGCGGCCACGCTGGCTGATGAGGCGAATGGTGGGGCGATAGGTGGAGTAGAGGGCGAAGAGCGCCCCTACCAGCGCGAACTCCGCCAGCCGCTGCGCCGATAGGGTTGACGATAGGGTTGACGATAGGGTTGACGACACAGGCGCAGAGAGGCTTTGGCTTTGATCGCTGTTGTCGTCGCCCGCGTGGTCGCCCGCGTGGTCGCCCGCGTGGTCGCCTGCGTGGTCGCCCGCGTGGTCGCCTGCGTGGTCGCTGAGCCACGGTATGACCTTCAACAAGCGCTCGACCGCTGCGCCCACCACGCCAGGCGTCTCCAGCGCGCCCCATTCACTGAGCAGATCGAGGTTCTGACGCAACGCCGTGAGCTGGTCACGCCGCCGCGTCCGCGCCAGCCACTGCAACGCCGCCACAAACCGCGCCTCCACCAGCAGCTCATCCTCTGTGGAAGCGTCTGGGCGCGAGCGTGGAGTGGTCATGACGCGCCACCTTTCGTCGTCTTCGGTGTCCTCGTCGTCCTTGTCACCTTGGTCTGCGTGGCGTGGCCCCCTCTGCCTGCGCCACTCGCGCCGACCTCACCTTCCCGGGGGAACGCGGCAGGATTCTTCGCTGGATTCTCCATAGGTCGCTTCGCAGGCGCTGATGTGAGCAGCGCAGCGAGGCAGGTGTCGAAGCGGGACTGCGCAATGATGCTCGCCTGATATGCGCCTGCGCTCGTCGCGGCGCCTGCCACCACACGATCAAAGGCAGCGCGAGCCGCGCGCTCGACCTGACGCGCCCACACTTGCAGCGCCTGCTCACCTGCCCCCTGCTCACCTGCCCCCTGCTCACCTGCCCCTTGCTCGCTGGCCTGACGCTGCGACAGGCTGACGAGGCGTTGGAGGAGCTGGTGGAAGGGGGCAGTGAGTGCGGCCCAGTACGGTGTGGCAGCGTCCCAGTGGGCGATCAGGCGGTCGCGTTCGGCGCGCTCGGCGGGGCGCGCCGGGTTCTTGCTGAGGAGGGCGTCGGCGAGCAGCGCCACTGGGCTAATGACGACGAGCGGCCTGCCTGAGCGGGCCTGGCCACCCAGCGGGATCATCCCCGGCCCCAAGAGGCGCGCGAAGGCTTCGGCCTGGGCCACCGCCGCGACCAGACGCTCCAGCGCCCACTCGTCATCCACGAGCGCCAGCGGCAAGGGCAGACGGTCAACCCGCCAGTCTTCGATGGTCGCCTGATCAGGCGTCATGCCGTAGATCTCCAACGCCAGCGGCCCGGAGGTCGTCTGCTCGCCATGCGCAGAGAATGTGCGCAGCAGGCGCTGCAGCCCATCGAGCGTGCGTGGGCGTTGACGCGCCCCTGGCTGCGACTGGAGCAGCGCCGCCACATCACGCCAGATCGCGCGCCCAGGCATGGCGAGCTGCGGCGTCCACTCTGCCGCTTCTCCTCCAGAGCGCTCGGTGGCTCGCCCTGCGGCGCGCTCGGCGGCGCGCTCGGCGGCGCGCTCGGCGGCGCGCACATGGAAGGGGATCATCGGTTCGACCAGATGGCGGTCGAACGCCGGACTCATCTGGAAGCCCTTCATCAGGATGGCGCGCTCGACGACGAGCGTCTCTCGCCCATGAGCGCCTCCGGGCGCTCCGCCATGGGTCATATCCGGGGTCATATCCGGGGTCATATCTGGCATGGAGCCAGGTATGGGGCCAGACATGAGACCGGGAATCAGGCGGATGCGGCGGCTCTGCCACGTCAGCAGATCGACCAGCCCGGCGGCCATGCGGGTGGCTGCCTCGGTCGGCTCCTCACGCTCCCAGGCAGGCAGATCAGCTTCGCCATCGCCGTTGCTGACGCTGGCGTTTGCCGCCGCATTGTCCTCCTCAGCGGCGCCGAGCCAGTTGAGCAGCAGTGTCTCGAAGAGCGTCTGGCCGCGTACAAGGCAGACGGTGAGGCCGAGCAACGGCGCCATGCTGGTGAACTTGTTCGCGAGTGGCTCGCGCGCGCTGTCGTAGCTGATGAGCCCACCGACGGCGTAGTTCTGCTGAGCGAGCAGCGCGCGGGCAGCGGCGGCGGGCGTCAGCCAGGCGCGGTCACGGGTGGTGTGGTCAAAGAGCAGCGGCTGATTGCGGTTGGAGGCGCGCTGATGCGCCAGCACAGTCGCGGCCCCCGTTCGCTCGCTCTCGCGTAGATCCGCCGTCTGATAGAACGGATGGTCGGGGTCGAACAGATCGAAGCGTGTGCGCCAGCGCGTCAGGTAGGTGTTGAGCGCTCCCTGCGTCGCCGCATCCCACCCGCCATGCGCCAGCAGTGTGCGGATTCGCCCCACGCCCGGCCCCACGCCCGGCCCCACGCCCGGCCCCACGCCCGGCCCCACGCCGGACGACGCGGCGCCTCCCTCTCGACGCTCTCGACGCTCTCGACGGTCACGCTGCGTGTGGGGCGTCAGACTGCGCTGGAGGATGGCCAGCAGCAGCCGATAGAGCGAGATGGTCACGATGGGTGAGGCGTCGCTCACGCCCGCGAGCTGTGACGCCTGCGCAAAGACCGACCGCAGTGAGAGCAACGTGACGCCACCCTGCGTGCGCCGTCCGCCACCTGACACGGGCAGGCAGGGTATCCAGGGTTCATCCACCAGATTGAAGCTGAAGGATCCCGCTGCCTCAGCGTCACTGACGGCTCCTGAGGAACGGCGAGATACGCCCCGCCGCTGCGGCTCCTGTGATGCAGCGCTGGACGAGTGCGTTGAGTGCGTTGAGTGCGTTGAGTAGGTCATGGGTAGTCTGCGCCAATACCTTTAGGATGACTGCCTACGAGTTGCGCTCGTCACGCGGGTGGAACCACTGGTCGAACCAGGCGCAAGCAGGTATGTCGAGCGGCCTGCGTGTCCTCTGCGCGTACCCTGCGCACCGGACACGCAGGGGCACGCAGAGGCACGCAGGGGCACGCAGGGACATACCTCTATGATGAGTTAACCGCACAGCGGCGCGCAAGGAAACGCGCCAGGGACTATTGAGGCTATGGTACTCCCAGACATTGGGGGGTACCATACAGGTACCATACGACCTGGCCTCACGCTGGAGAGGAGCGCGGCTTTGAGCGACCAAATCAACGATCAGGCGCTGTTGCCTTTTGACGGCGATGGGCGCATTATTCGTCGGCAGTGGGTGAGCGATCGCTGGTTTTTCAGTGTGGTAGACGTGGTGGCTGTTCTTACCGACAGTGATGCTCCGCGCCAATATTGGGGCAATCTGAAGCGGCGCGTTCAGGATGAAGGCTTTACTGAGGTGTTATCAAACTGTTTACAACTGAAGATGCGCTCGCTCGATGGCAAGCGGTACGCCACGGATGCCGCCGATACCGAGACATTGCTCCGGATCATCCAGAGTATCCCCAGTCCCAAGGCCGAGCCGTTCAAGCAGTGGCTGGCGAAAGTCGGCACGGAGCGGCTAGAGGAGATGGGTCAGAACGACCTATTAGCTGGCCTCACGGCGGAGCAGAAAGCGATCTTCTTGCGTGGGCAGGTGGCCGACCGCAACCTCACACTCGCCGATGCGGCGGCCGCTTCGGGAGTCGTCACTCGGCGTGATTTCGCCATCTTCCAGGATCACGGCTACCGCGGCCTGTATGGCGGCGAGACTGCCCGTGACATTGCAGCGCGCAAAGGCCTGATGCGCGGACAGCAGATTCTGGATTGGATGGGACCAGATGAACTGGCGGCTAACCTGTTCCGCGCCAGCCTGACCGAGCAACGACTGCGCAATGGCCCGGTGGACTCGAAAAATGTGGCGAACCGAGTGCACCATCAAACGGGCGTGGCGGTCCGCCAGGTGATTATCGAGCAGGGCGCGACGGCGCCCGAGCAACTGCCGACGCCGGAGTACAGCATCCAGGAACTACAGAAACGCGAGCAGCAACAGATCGAAGCGGAGCGCCACCCGTCGTTGTGGCCGACCGATGAGCAATAGTCCCACCTTCAGCCCGCGCATGCGACTTGCGCTCAGCTTTCTCCCCTCGGCCGCCCGCTCGGCCGCCTGCTCGGCTGGCCCCGCTGACGAAAGGCGCCGATGCTCGCTCGTGTCGCCAGCGCGAGCCACAGCAGCGTCACGCCCGCTGGAATGGCCAGCATCAGCCACAGCGGCCACGGCGCGCTGGGTGGCCCGAGCCGCCAGCCCATCCGCACCCGCAGCATGAACTCCAGATCCACCAGGGTGACGAGCAGTGCGCCGCCCAGCAATTGCAACGCCAC
>DATAED010000280.1:0-20775 GCA_036258195.1 Ktedonobacterales bacterium | reverse complement strand
CGCCTCGGCTACTCGCGCTGCCAGCCTGGCGGGCGCAATCGCGCGCGGGTTGCGCGCCGCCGTCGCCACCACCGCATCTGCCCGCGCGCTGGCTAGCTCGCGCAGCATGCCGTCGAGGTCTTTGTCGGCCATCACACCGAGCGCCACGATTAGCCGCTCGAAGCGGAAGTGGCGGCGCAGCGCGGCGAAGAGCGCTCGCAGCGAGTCGGCGTTGTGCGCGCCATCCACCACGCGCCACGGCTCACGCGCCACCACCTGCAAACGTCCCTCCCAGCGCACCGCGCGCAGCCCCTCGCGGATGGCGCGCTCATCCAGCGGCTCGACCAGCGCCACCGCCAGCGTCGCATTCTCCAACTGATGCTCGCCCAGCAGCGGGATCTCCAGATCGCGATAGACGCGCTGCGGGGTGGTCACATCGAAGCGTTGTCCCGTCTCGCTGGCCGCGCCCGGCGTGTAGGTATACGCGCAGCCCTCGTCGCCCGCTGGCCCCACACGCAGCAGCGGCGCGCCGCGCTCAGCGGCCACCCGCGCGATCTCCGCCAGCGCCTCGGGCGACTGCGCCGAGGTGATGACTGGGACGCCCGGCTTGATGATGCCCGCTTTCTCGTGCGCAATCTCGGTGAGTGTGTTCCCCAGGACCGCCATGTGATCGTAGCTGATGCTGGTGATGCCGCAGACCTCCAGCGCGGGCGACTCGACGATGTTGGTGGCGTCCAGCCGCCCGCCCAGCCCTACCTCGATGACCGCCTCGCGCACGCCTGCCTCGCGGAACGTCAGAAACGCCAGCGCCGTCGCTACCTCCCAGGTGATATATGGGCCGAGCGACTGATCCAGCCCCGCGAACGCCGTCTGGAGTCGCGCGACCAGCCGCGCCATCTCCGCCTCGCCGATGGGTTGGCCATCGATGCGGATGCGCTCGCGAAAGGTGTGCAGATCGGGCGAAGTGTAGAGGCCGACGCGCAGACCCGCCGCACGCAGCATCGACGCCACCATCGCCGAGGTCGAGCCTTTGCCCTTGCTGCCCGCAATGTGCGTCACCGCGTAGGCGTTCTGCGGGTCGCCCAGCGCATCCAGGAGGGCGCGCTCGCGGCGCAGGTTGTCGTCGCGGTCGCGCACGAAGGCGCCTGTGCGCTCAGTATCGCTGAAGCTGTACACCCAGTCGAGCGCTTGTCGATACGTCAGCGACGCCGCTGGCTCGGTGTGCGAGCCGCTCATCGCGCGCCTCCGCTGGCGGCCTGGCTGGCGGCGGACTGCTCAAAGCCACGCCAGCTGCGCGTCACGGCGTCGGTCATCTGCGCCACGCGCGCCATCTGCCGCACATCATGCACGCGCACGATGTCAGCGCCCTGCGCGATGCACAGCGCCACCGTCGCCGCTGTTCCCTCCAGCCGATCGGTGACCGGCGGCCCGCCCAGCGCCAGCCCGATGTACGACTTGCGCGACGTGCCGACCAGCAGCGGTCGCCCCAGCGCGCGCAACTCGCCCAGCCGCGCCATCACCCGCAGGTTCTCCTCGCCGCGTAGCCCGAAGCCAAAGCCGGGATCGAGGATGATGCGCTCCCACGCCACGCCCGCACCCAGCGCCAGATCGATGCTCCCCGCGAGCTGGCGCAGCACGTCGGAGAGCGGATCGCGGCGCTCCTGGCCGCGCAGATTGCTCATCAGCACGACGGGGACGCCGCGCGCCGCCACCAGCGCGCCCATCGCAGGGTCAGCCCGCAGCCCCCAGATGTCGTTGACGATGTGGGCGCCTGCGTCCAGCGCCGCCTCCGCCACACTGGCTTTGTACGTGTCGATGGAGAGCAGGATGTCAGGCGGCAGCGCGCTCGCCAGCGCCTCGATCGCCGGAACCACCCGCTCGCGCTCCACGGCGGCGGGCAGCGGCGGCTGCGCTTCGGTGGTCGGGCGGGTCGATTCGCCGCCAATGTCGATCAACCGCGCGCCCTCGGCCACCATGCGCTGGGCCTGCGCAACGGCGGCGCTGACGATCTGCGCTGGCGACATGTCCGCCAGCGCGATGCCGTCCTGCGAGAACGAGTCAGGGGTGATATTGAGGATGCCCATCACCCAGGTGCGCTCGCCCCAGGTCATCTGGCGGGCGCCCCAGGTTGTGGGCGGCAATGGCGAAATCTCTGGCATGCGTCGTCGTCACTCCGTGCTGATGCGTCGCGCTGCGCAACCAATTCGGCGCAGCGCGGCATCTGGAGTATACGACGAGGCGCGCCCCCTCCCCCAGCCCCTCCCCCGCTACGCGAGAGAGGGGAGTCGCGCTCCCCCTCTTCTCGCGAGGAGAGGAGGCCAGGGGGTGAGGTCACGCCAAAGGTTAGCCTTTCACCGCGCCAGCCGTCAGGCCAGAGACGATGCGCCGCTGGAAGATCAGCACCATGATGACGAGTGGAATCGTCACGATGACCGCCGCCGCCGCGATCTGCCCCCACGGGATCGTGAACTGCCCGCCGAAGAGCGTGATAGCCACCGTCACGGTCTGCGCGCCATTCGGATCACTCGTCATCGTCAGACCAAACAGGAAGTCGTTCCAGGTGTAGATGAACGCCAGAATCGCCGTCGTGAAGACGCCCGGCGCCGCCAGCGGCACGATCACATGGCGGAAGGCTCCCAGGCGGGTATCGCCATCCACCAGCGCGGCCTCCTCCAGGTCGGCGGGCAGGTCGCGGAAGAACGACGTGAGGAACCACACCGTCAGCGGCAGCGTGAACACCAGATCGGGAATGATCAGCGCCGCGTACGTGTTGTAGATGCCCAGGTTGGTAAACACGACAAACAGCGGCCCGACCAGCACGATGATGGGGAACATCGTCACCGCCAGGATGATCGCCAGCGTCGCCGATTTGCCAAAGAAGCGCATGCGCGCGATGGCGTAGGCGCACAATGAGCCAAGCACCACGCACAGCGCCGTGGTAATGATCGCGACGATAAAGCTGTTGAGCAGGTCGCGCGTGAAGAAGCTGGAGCCGCCGCCGAAATCAGAGATGTAGCTCTGCAGCGTGAAGCTGTGCGGCACCAGGGTCGGCGGCGACGCCACGACCTCCAGGCTGTCTTTGATGGAGGTGATGATGGTCCAGTAGAACGGCGCCAGCGCAATGAACGTGACGATCACGACACCGATGATGCGCCCTGTCGTTCCCCAGTTGATCTTGCGCCTGCGTACCTGCGCCTCGCCTGCCGTGGCGGCGTCGGACGCCGTCGAAATGGGTTGCGCGCTCGTAGCCATAGCGATCCTCTCAGTCTACCTGTCTGGCGAATGTACGAACGCCTCAACTCATTCCTGTCGCGAGATGCCGCCCATCCAGACGACGAAGAGCATGGCGACCACGGTGGCGAAGATTGCCAGGATCACCGATGCCGCTATCCCCGGCGCGAAGTCGAAGGTCGTGCCGGTAAACATCTTGTTGTAGGAATAGGTGGCCATCGTCTGTACCTGGTTGCCGGCCAGAATGTAGAACAGGTCGAAAACTCGGATGGCGTCGAGCGCGCGGAAGAGCAGCGCGATCAACAGCGAATTCTTCAACAGCGGCAGCGTGATCATCCAGAACGACTGCCAGCGGTTGCTGCCATCGACCGCTGCCGCCTCGTACAGATCAGCCGAGATGACTTGCAATCCCGCCAGGATCAGCAGCGCCATAAATGGCGTCGTCTTCCACACATCGGTGATGACCGTCGCCGTCAGGATGCCCCAGTTCGTCTGCAAGAGCGTCGAGCCAGGCTTGAGGATGTGCAGTCCCTGCAGGATGTAGGTCACGATGCCCGTCTGGTCGTTGTACATCAACTGCCAGATGCGCCCCGAAACGATCGTTGGGAAGGCCCACGGAATCAGAATTGCCGCGCGCACCAGGCCGCGCCCGGGGAAGCTGGCGTTAATGAGCAGCGCGATCAGCAGCCCGAGGATGAGCTCCAGCGCGACGCTGATGGCGCTGAAGGCTATCGTCCAGAAGATTGACCCCTGGAACTGTGGATCACCAATCACCTGGATATAGTTGCGCAGCCCCACGAAATCCGAGCCGCTGGGGAGCAGCGGGTTGTCGAGCAGACTCAGGCGAATCGCGTCTATGATCGGGAAGATCGCGACGAGCAGAATGACGATCAGTACCGGCGCGACCAGCCCATACGGAAGCATGCCGTTTCCAGCGTCCAGACGTTGGCGCAGCCTGTTCCATCGCGCCGATGCTGCCTTCGCGACCGGTTGTACTGCCGCTGAAGCCATAGTGTTCTCCCCTTCTCTCACAGGCCAGTTCGCCTGTGCGCCTCACCAGCAGGGCGGCTCAGTGAGACGCAGCGAGCAAGCGGATCAATCTGGCGGATGCCCGGCGGAAGCAAGTGCCCCCGCCGGACATCGACCAGTACAAGAGGTTACAGCGTGTCAGCGTCAGCCCACGATGCTCTGCAGTTGCGTGGCCAGCGCGCTCATGGCGTCGGCGGGCGCAGCCTGCTTCAGCAGCGCGCCGTGTACCTGCTGCTGAATCGCCAGGGTGACGTCCGGATACTTCGGGGTGACGGGACGCGGCTGCGCTGACTGGAAAACCGGCTTCAGCTTGGTGAAGAACGGGTTCGCCTTTAGCACATCCGCATCGTCATAGATGCTTTCGAGCGTCACCGTCAGCGAGGCCTTGATCGCCGCCTCCTTCTGCGCTGGCTCTTGCATCATGTAGTGGACGAACTGCCATGCCGCATCAGTCTTGGAAGAGAAGGCATTGATGCCAAGCTGCCAGCCACCCAGCGACGAGTGTCCGGTGGTGTTGCTGCCGCCGTAGAGCATCGTGTGCACATCGAACTTGCCGACGATCTTCGATTCGGAGGCGTTTTGACCGTGCGCGTATGCATACGGCCAGTTGCGCATGAACGCCGCGTCGCCGTTCTGGAAGGTTGTGCGAGCGTCTTCTTCTTTGTACGTGGTGACGGCCTGTGGCGAGATGCCGCCGACCCAGCTCACCATCTGTGTCAGGCCCTGCACGGTCTGCGCGCTGGTCGTCGTCACGGTCTTGGGGTTATTCGGGTCGAGGATCGAGCCGCCGTACCCATAGACCACTTCGACAAAGTCGCAGACCAGGCCCTCGTACTGCGCGCCCTGCCAGACATACCCGTACTTCACGCCGCCGCTGGACATCGCCTGCTGGGCGGAATTGGTCAGGTCATCCCAGGTGTTCGGCGGGGTGGACACGAGGTCAGTGCGATAGTAGATCAGGCCAGCGTCGGTGCGGAACGGAGCCGCCCAGATCTTGCCGTTGTAGGTGCAGCCCGCCAACGGGCCAGGCAGGTAATTCTGACGCTCGCTGGACGGCCACTTGCCATCGATGGGAAACGTCCAGCCGCTGGCGCCAAACTGCGCCGGCCAGATGATATCCATCGACATGACATCAATGCTGTTGCTGCGCGCGCGCAGCATGGTGCTGAACTTCGTGAGGAGCTGGCCGGTATCACTCGGGCCATTCGTCCAGTGAACCTGCACATCCTTCTGGCTGGAGTTGAACTTGTTGACCAGATCCTGGTAGGTGCCGGTAGCCTCGTTCTCGCTTTCCCATGATATGACGGTGGGTCCGCCACTGCCGCCGCCGCTACCGCAGGCGTCAAGCAGGGTACCTACAAATGTAGCGCTCAGGCCGAGGACAGCCGAACGCTCGATGAAGGTTCTCCGGGACATGCGCCCGGCCCGCATCTTGACGATCATCTCGTCGAGGGCTTCGCGACGTTCTGAATCCATGCGCATCCTCCGTTGGATCATGACTCCTGGCGCTCCACAGCGCCGAAGCAAGAACTGTGCGCCCACCAGTCGCTGGGCGCCAGAACCGCTGGCTAGCACCTCCTCATCCTTAACGCCCACACCTCATGGCACGTATTGCACAGCATTCCGCCGACAATCCCTGTACGATGGCTGAAATCCTTGCCCTGCTGCGATTCGCCCGCTGGCGTTTCCCTCGCTCGCGCACAGTATACCCAATACGAAGCAGATTGCGAAAGGCGCTCGCAGGGCGCCACAGAAGCAGCTAAACATGCATCAGCCGCTATCTGAGCCACGCTGAGACACGCAAACCAGGCGCCGACTCACACGCTGCGCCTCCCTGCGCGCTTCACACCACATGTCGCCTGGCCTGCTGGCGAAGGCATGCGCGCCAGCATATGCGCCAGTACATGCGCGAGGCCGACGCCCTGTCGCTCGGTGGCGCATGGGGCGACCGCCATGCTATCCTATGGATTCCTACGGAGGCGCCGACGCGCCTCTCACACAAGTGCAGGACAGTCGAGGAGGCGAACACGTGAGCGCGGCGCGCTATCTGGTTACGGGCGGAGCAGGCTTCATCGGGTCGCATCTGGCGCTGGCGCTGGCGGCGGCAGGACAGCAGGTGCGCGTCTTCGACGATTTCTCCTCTGGCCGTCTGGAGCATCTGGCAGGCGCCGATGCGCTGCCCGGCGTGGTCGAGATCGTGCGCGGCGACCTGCGCGACGCCGAGGCGGTGCGCGCGGCCGCGGCGGGAGTTGAGGTCATCTTTCACGAAGGCGCCATCGCCTCTGTGCCGCGCTCGCTGGTCGAGCCGACGACGACGCTCGATGTCAACGTCAAGGGCCTGCTCAACACGCTGGAGGCGGCGCGCAGTGGCGGCGCGCGGCGCGTGGTCATCGCCAGCTCCTCGGCGATCTATGGCGATACCCCCGATCTGCCGCTCAGCGAGTGCCTGACGCCGCGCCCGCTCTCGCCCTATGCGGCGCACAAGCTCTGCGACGAGCAGCTCTGCGCCGTCTATGGGCGGCTCTATGGCCTCGAAACCGTGGCGCTGCGCTACTTCAACGTCTTTGGCCCGCGCCAGGATCCCAACTCCGAGTATTCCGCCGTCATCCCACGCTTCGTCGCCCGGCTGCGCGCCGGTCAGCGGCCCACCATCTACGGCGATGGCGAGCAAACACGCGATTTCATCCACATCAGCGATGTCGTGCGCGCCAATCTGCTGGCGGCCAGCGCGACGGGGGCAGTGGGCGGCGTCTACAACATTGGCTCAGGCCAAGGCGCCTCGCTCAAACAGGTATTAGCGGTGGCGGGCGACCTGCTCGGCGTGCAGCCGCAGCCAGACTACCAGCCGCCACGCGCGGGCGACATCCGCGACAGCGTCGCCGACATCAGCCTGGCGCGCGCCGAGCTGGGCTTCATCCCGCAAGTGACCTTCCGCGATGGCCTCGCCGATCTGCTCCGTGCTGCCCTGTGAGGCGCCACCCTCAGCCGTGCAGATGAGCATCGAGCGATTCGCTGTAACGATTCCTGTCGCCAGATGTCCATACGCCAGATGTCGACATCAAGCGAACAGTTCATCACAGCGATTTCTCGACGTTCCTCTCTGGCCGCTCGCCTTGCTGTGCGCCTCGGCGCGCCCGCGCTGGGCGCGCTGACCGCGCTCTCACTGCTGGGGTTCACGGCGCAGGCGCACGCCACCGCCGACCTCGCTGGCTATCCCCGCGCTGAGCCTTCCGGCGTTCGCCATCCGCATCGTCTGGCTGGCGAGCGCCGCGCGGGTCGTTCAGCGCGGCTGAGCCGAAAGGAGGCTGACCGACGTTCCAGACAACTCAGCTCTCTGCGACTCGCCACACGCCGCTGCGGTATACTCTCGCCAGAGTCACAGCGCACGGCATGGGCGAGCTATCCAGCGACTCGCGGAGGAGCAGCGGCAGCGTGGGGAGAGATGGTGACGGCGCGCCCAGCGCGTCTGCAACTGACGAGGCGCGATTGATCGCCAGCCTGCTCAGAGGTGATGAGGCGGCGTTCATGCGGCTGGTCGAACAGTATCAGGCGGCGATGGTGCGGCTGGCGCAGGTCTACGTGCGCGACCGCGCGGTGGCCGAGGAGGTGGCGCAGGACGCCTGGGTCGCCGTGCTCAAGAGCCTGCGTCAATTCGAGGGACGCTCGTCGTTCAAGACGTGGCTGTTCCACATTCTGGTCAACGCCGCCCGAACCCGCAGCCAGCGCGAGCGACGCAGCGTGCCGTTCTCGGCGCTCGCCTCCGATGACGAGGGCGTGCTCGGCGATGAGCCGAGTGTCGCGCCCGAGCGCTTTCGGCCCGCAGACGCCCCATACGCTGGCGGATGGGGCGCCCTCCCGCAGCTGTGGGACGCCCTGCCCGAAGCCAGCGCCGACAATCGCGAGACCCGTGAGCGTATCGCGGCGGCCATCGAGCGGCTGCCCGCCAGCCAGCAGAGCGTCATACGCTTGCGCGATATCGAAGGCTACTCCGCCGACGATGTCTGCAAGATGCTTGACATCAGCGAGGGCAATCAGCGCGTGCTCTTGCATCGCGCGCGCTCGCGAGTCCGTCAGGCGCTCGAATCCTATTTCGCCGAAGACTGAGCGCGACCATGCGAGGGACACGACCATGCAAGAGCTGACCTGCAAAGAACTGGTCGAGTTGGTGACGGCGTACTTCGAGGACGCGCTGCCTGCGGATGAACGCCTGCGGTTCGAGCGCCATGTGAGCGTCTGCCCGGGTTGCAGCGCCTATATGGAGCAGATGCGACAAACGATCACGCTGGTGGGCGAGCTGCGCGAACAGGATGTCTCGCCTACCGCAGAGCAGCAGTTGCTCCAGGCGTTTCGCGGCTGGAAGCGCGACGAAACGTAGCCAGCAGCGTTAGATCAGCGCAAAGAGGGTGAACGCCGCTGGCCCCGCCTCCAGCCAGCGCAGCAACACCACGACCGCCACCAGCAGGATGATCAGCAGAGCCGCGATCACGATCCACAGGCGCGATGAGCGAACATGCGTCGCGCTCTCCGCAGGCGGCTCCGTCAGGCGCGAGCCGGGCAGTGTCGCGCGCAGCTCTGAGCGCTGCTGCGGCATTGGCGCTGCTGGAGCCTGCGAGTACATAGCAGTCGGCGTCATGTCCATCTGGCTCATGATGGGTCGCTGCATTGGTGGCTGCATCGGCTGAGCATAGCTGGTTGAGAATGGATCGGGCGCGGCGCTGCTCGTCGCAGACGGATACGACCCCGCAGATGTCGGGAAAGGCGGCTGGACGCCGGGCATGCGCCCCAGCGTGCGCGCGCTGATCGGGCCAAGCGCAGAATCAGGCGCCTGTGAATCGGAGGAACCGCCAATGCCACTCGCAGCGCCGCTCACACCGCCAAGTGAGGCGCCGCTCAGCCTGCCGTAGCCACCTTGCGCGCTGCTTGGCCTGGTTCCCGCGAACGGGCCAACGCCACTGGGGCCGCCACGCATGGCGTCCAATCCCGTGAATGGCGTGTTCAGCTCCGGCAAGATGCCCGTCAGCGAGGACGACGACCCTTGCGACCCCTGCGACCGCTGCGAGCCCCATTCGCTCATGCGCGGCGCTGAGGCAGGCACCAAGCCACCGGAGCGGCGCCCGCCATCAAACGAGGCGGCGTCCACGATAGGCCCGCTCGGCGGATGTTGACGCCATGGCGGTGGAACCGCTGGCTGCTCTGGCATGACCGGCGGCGGCATCACGATGGGAGCCTGGCCAGTTGGGCGCGAGCCGCCCTGCGACGATGGGCCGCCGCCCAGCACGAAGGTCGGCGCGTCGTCCGCATCGGCAATCAGCGCGCTGAGCAGCGCAGCCCCCAGCTCGCCCGCGCGCTGGAAACGATCTGCTGGCTCCTTGGCCATCGCGCGCATCACCACCGCTTCCATCGCCATCGGCACAGAGGGGTTGTAGGCGCGCACAGGCTTGGGGTCTTTGTAGAGGTGCGCTCGCATCACCTCGTGCGAGGTCGAGCCAGAGAACGGCAGCCGACCAGTCAGCAGCAGATAGAGCACCACGCCCAGCCCATAGATATCTGAGCGCGCGTCACTATTGCCTGCCACCTGCTCAGGCGCCATGTATTCTGGCGTGCCAGCATCGGGACGATTGCGCGGGGTCTGCAACTTCGACGTGGCGTTGACGATCTTGGCCAGCCCAAAATCGGAGAGCATCAGCCGGCCGTCAGCATGGATCAGCATATTGGCGGGCTTCACATCGCGATGTACGACCTTGTGGTGGTGCGCGTACTCCAGCGCGTCGGCGATCTGCGAGCCATACGTCACGACCTCGCCGATGGGCAGAGGCGCGCGCGGCAATATATCTTGCAGGCTGCCGCCGCTGACGTAGGGCATCACCAGAAAGAGCGCCTCGGTATCGCCGAAATCGAAGAGCGGTACGATATTGGGATGATCGAGGGCAGCGGCGACACGCGCCTCCCGCATGAAACGTTCGCGGAATCCCGGTCGGTCGGCCAGCGTGCGATCCAGCACCTTGACAGCCACTTCACGGCCCAGGCGGACATCGAGAGCAAGATAGACCTGCGCCATGCCGCCTTCGCCGAGTCGCCGCCGCAGCTCATAATTGCCCAGCCGCCACTCCACCATGCTGTCTGGCCTTTCCTCTCACTCGCGCATCAGTTGCTCACCACCATCCCTGGCGGAACTGGGGGCGCCGCTCAGTGTGTCGCGTGATGGACTCTGCAGGCTATTATACTCCCCCTCTACTGCCAAGCGCCCCTTGGCCATTACCTTTGAGGCGCCACGCCTGGCAGGTCATCCAGGGATGAAGAATGCGCCCACCGCGACGATTAAATAGAAGACGAGCAATTGCAGCCCTTCCAGCCAGGTTGATTCGCCATCCAGGCTGATAATGGCGAAGAGCACCGCCACGAGGCCAAAGATGACCAGCTCCAGTTGGGTGAAGTCGAGATCGAGCGGCGTCCCCACCAGCGGCCCCACCAGAATCAGCAGCGGCGCAATCAGCAGCGCGATCTGGATCGATGAGCCAGCCGCCACCGAGAGCGTCGCCTCCATGTGATCGGCCAGCGCGGCGCGCATCGCCGTGACATATTCCGCCGCCGCGCCGATCAGCGGCAGCACGATCAACCCCACGAAGAATGAGCTGAACCCCAGCGTCCTCGAGAGCGGCTCGATGGCGCCCGTCAACAGCTCGCTGGCGACCGCAACGAGCGCGGTCGCCGCCACCAGCGCCAGCACATCGAAGAGCGGGCTACTGCGGCGCCAGCGAGCAATGACCGCCGCCAGCCCGGCTTGTGGCTTGGCAGCGCCGTCGGTCTCTGCCAGCGTGGCGCTCGTCTCGGCGGCTGGTGTGGGCGCGACAGCCTCGTCGCCCTCGTCGCCCTCGTTGGTCACGTCGGCTGCATCCACATTGCCACTGTCGTCCGAGCCGCCCGGATGTCGTCGCTGGGTGCGCACGCCAAAGACGGAGAACGCCAGATAGCCCGCATAGCTGATCAGCAGCAGCGGCGCGACCACCAGGCTCATCTCGTGCAGCGCCAGCCCGTGGACGGCTTGCGAGCCAGAGACGGCGCCTGCGCCCACCGTCGCCAGCAGCGAGGGAACCGCCAGCCCCACCACCGCCAGCGCCAGCATCAGCGCATACTGCCCGGCGTTGCGCTCCTGGAATCGCTGCAAGCCGTAGCGCCAGCCGCCCGCCAGCATCGCCGAGCCGAGCGTGAAGAGCGCATTGCCGATGATGCCGCCCGCGATGGCCGCCCGCACCACATCCGGCAGGCCAGCCGCCAGCGCCGAGACCCCGATGATGAACTCTGCCGCGTTGCCGAAGGTGGCATTCAGCAGCCCACCCACCAGCGGGCCGACTCGCTCCGCCAGCGACTCGGTCGCCTCGCCGATCATCCCCGCCAACGGAATGATCGCCAGTGCGGCGAGCGTGAATGTCACCAGCGCTGGCCCATGCGCCAGCTCAGCGACGACAGCGCCGGGCAACGCGAACAGCAGGAGGTAGAGCCAGAGCGGCATCGCGGCTTCCTTCAGCTAGCGGCGGCGCGCTCCAGACGCCCCACCCGCCACAGTATACCCACAGCCTCCTCTCGCCCTGGGGAAAGGAGGCTGTGAGAAGCGACGGGCGGGTAAGCCCGTAGCTACGGGCTGCGACCGCGAAGCCCGCCTGTGCGGGCTGGGAGACTGAGCGTCTGAGCCTGCGACTTCAGCCGTCTGTCCTGCTGCCAGACGCGACAAGCTCTGGCGTGGCGCGCTTGCCGCCGATGTAGCGCTCGCGGCGCCCGATGCGCTCCTCCAGCGCCTGGCTGGCGCGCAAGGCAGCGCTGCGGCTGAATGCGCCCACGATGCGGCGTGAGCCTGGCTTCTCCACCACGGGCAGCAGCGCGAAGTCGCCCGCCACCAGCCGCGCCAGCGCATCCACCATCGGCTCCTCTGGGGTCGCCACCACCGGATCAGCCGTGGCGATGGCGCTCAGCGGCTGCGTGAGCTTCGACTCATCGCCCGCCGCGTCCAGCAGGTCGCCCCGCGAGACGATGCCCACCAGCTCGCCTGTGTCGTCCACCACCGGGAAGGTCCACTGCGTACGCGGCCACGCAATGCCACCGCCTCCGTCGTCGCTCACCTCCAAACCATGCGAGCCGTCAGAGCCATTGGCGCCGTTGGAGCCATTGGCGCCAGGAGCAGCAGAGATGCGCTTGTCGCCAACCCCGACTGTGACGGGCGTCGCGGGCGTCGCGGGCGCGCTCGCCAGCAGCCGCAACGCATCGGCGACGGTCATGCTGGCTGACAGCGCCGCCACGGGCGCGCTCATCACTGCGCGCACGGCCAGCGTCGCGAGTTGATTCGGCTCCAGATCCTGCGTGATCTTGAGGCCGCGGCGCACCAGTCGCTCGGTCATCACCGATTCAGACATCAGCGCGCGGGTGGTCAGGTCGGCCACCATACAGCCGATCATCAGCGGCACGATGGCGTGCGAGTTGCCCGTCAGCTCGAAGGCGAAGAGAAAGGACGTCAGCGGGGCGCGCGCCGCCGAAGCGAAGAGCGCGCTCATCGAGACCACGCCGCACATCGAGGGGCTCAGCCCGATACCGATGCCCGCGCCATTCAGCGCGCGGCCATAGCCCACGCCGAGACCCGCGCCCACCATCAGCATCGGCGCGAGCAGGCCGCCAGAGGTGCCAGCGCCCAGCGAGAAGACCAGCGCGACCGCCTTACCAATCGCCAGCAGCGCCACGGTGGGGTTATTGTAGACGCCATCCAGGATGTTGGTGATGATGGTGTAGCCCATGCCCAGCACGCGCGGCTCGAACATCGCCACGATGCCCAGCACCACTGCGCCCATCGCCGGCTTGACCAGCAGCGTGATTGGCAGATGGTCGAAATATTCCTCGATCCAGTTGAGTGACTTGCTCATGATGACGGCGGCGATGCCGACGATGATGCCCAGCGGAACCAGCCAGAAGAGATTGACTGGCGAGCCCAGCGTCACCGGTACCTGCACATTGAACATCACCTTGGAGCCGAGCAGGAAGGTGCGACAGGCCGCCGCGACACCGCTGGCGATGACGACCGGCACCAGCGAGCGGGCGCGGAACTCGAAGAGCAGCAGCTCCAGCGCGAGCGCCACCGCCGCCATCGGCGTATTGAAGATGCCGACCATGCCAGCGGCGGCGCCACACGCCAGCAGGATGCGCCGCTCGTTCGAGGTCAGGTGAAACGTCTGGCCGATCAGCGAGCCGATGGCGCCTCCGGTCTGGATGATCGGCCCCTCAGCGCCGAACGGGCCGCCAGAGCCGACCGCGATGGCGGCGGAGATGGGCTTGAAGATCGCCACCTTCAGATTGATACGACTCTCTTTCGCCAGCACCGCCTCCATCGCCTCCGGGATGCCATGTCCACGGATGCGGTCGGTGCCGTAGCGCGCCATCACGCCGACGATCAGCGCGCCCACCACCGGGATGATCAGCGCTTTGATGCCCAGGCCAGAGCTTGGCGGATAGATCGGCGTCTGGAACTCCAGTTTGCCGTAGAACAAGAGTCCAGTGATGATGTTGATGAGGTGATAGAGCAGCCAGGCGCACACCGCGCCGATGATGCCCATCGGAACCGCTGCCAGGGAAAAGATGATCGTCTGTCGGACGTCGCCACGACGCATGAAATCGCCCCGCACACCACCCAGACCGCCTGCGATGCCTCGTCGAACGTGTAAAGACTCCTGCGCCATACCGCTCCCTACTCACGACTACCGGGCCGAAACTGGAACATGCTGGCCCAGCGCACAGTATATCGTACTACGACGCACATACACAGCAGCGCCGCCATTTGGCGCTACTGGTGTGGATTCGCGTCGCGAACCTCTCCCCCTCCACATCCACCAGGCGCGTCTAACGGGACATCGTGCGGCGGCAGGAACGACGCGGACAACTGGGAGCATGCGTTTACAGTGCTATAATATCCCGCAACAAGCAAGAACTCCACGTACAGCATGGACAGGTCGGAGGGCGCCACATGGCGACACAGAGCAAGTACACGCCAGAGCGCGCAGGCGACTGGGGCGCGCCAGCGGCCACGACGCCGCAGACCTACGAGACAGCCACCATCAGCATGTCAGATGGCGTGAAGCTATTTTACCGCCGCTGGGCAAGCGAGGAGCAAGGGCCGACGCTGGCGCTGCTGCATGGTCTCGGCGCGCACTCCGGCTGGTTCATCGATATGGGCAATGCGCTGCATGCGCGCGGGCTGAATGTCTACGCCGTCGATCATCGCGGCTTCGGGCGCTCGGAGGGGCCGCGCGGCCATGTACGCGACGGCGGCGTCTATCTGCGCGACCTCAACGCCTTCCTGGCGCACATTCGCGCGCAGCAGCCCAATAGCCCGCTCTTCATCCTGGGCCACAGCATGGGCGCCATCTTCGCGCTCAACCTCGCCGCCGAGGATTCCGCGCGCGCGCAGCCGATGCTGAGTGGCCTCATCCTGATGAATCCCTGGATTGACGACCGCACCAAAGTCGCGCCCGCCAAAGTCGCGAGCCTGCTGATCAGCGGGCGCATGGGCTCGACCCGCCCATTCCAGACCGGCGACACCAGCACGATGACCACCAATCCAGAGGCGCTGGCGATGCTCCACGACGACGCGCTCTGGGTGCGCTCTGAGAGCGCCGCGTTCCTGTATCAGCTTACTATGATGCGGCTCAAGGCCGTCGCGCAGGCGCGCAAGACGCGACTTCCGGCGCTCGTGATACAGTGTGAGCAAGACCTGGCGGTCGTTGCGGCAGCCTCACGGCGCGCCTACGACGCACTCGCCAGCGCGGATAAAACGTGGAAGACCTACGCTAACTTCGCGCATGATGTCGAGTTTGAGCCAGAACGCGCCATCCTCGACGACGACATCGCCCAGTGGATCGCCGCGCACAGCGCACGAGGCGCCTGAGCGGGTACATAGAAACTCGGACGGCATGCTAGAGACGATTCTCGCCCTCGCCCGGCTATTTCGCGCCCAGAACCGCGACCTCTATATGGTCGGCGGGTGTGTGCGCGATCTGCTCCTGCAGCGCGAAGGCTCACCAGATATTGACCTGACCACCGACGCGCGCCCTGATGAGATCAAGCGGCTCGTCGCGCCGACGCGCCCGCTCGCCGTCAATACCGTCGGCGAGACGTTCGGCACCATCGCGCTGCACTATCCGCGGCCCGCTGGGGCCGAGCCGCCCACCGAGCCACCCGCGCATCTGCGCCGCGAGCCAACCTTCTCGTCGCTGGCGGGCAATCATCCCACCGACGTCGACGTCTTCGAGATCACGACCTACCGCAGCGATGTCTACCGGCCCGACTCCCGCAAGCCAGAGGTGGCGTTCGGCGACACGCTGGAGGGCGACCTGCTGCGCCGCGACTTCACCATCAACGCCATGGCGCGCGACCCGCAGAGCGGCGAGATCATCGATCCGTGGGGCGGACGACAGGATCTGGAGCGCAAGCTGATTCGCGCGGTGGGTGATGATCCGCAGCGTCGCTTCGACGAGGATCCGCTGCGCATGCTGCGCGCCGTGCGCTTCGCGGTGCAGCTGGGCTTCGAGATCGAGCCAGCCACCGCCGAGGCCATTCGACGGCAGGCCGCCACGCTCACCAAGATCAGCAACGAGCGCATCCGCGACGAGCTGACCAAGGCGCTGGTCAGCCCACAGCCCGACCGCGCGCTGCGGCTGCTCGTCTCGCTGGGGCTGGCCCCCTACACGCTGCCGGAGCTGCTGGAGCTGCGCGGCGTCAGCCAGGCGCCCGTACACTCCAAGGATGTCTATGAGCACGTGCTGCGGGTGGTGGCAGGCTCCGCGCCGCGTCCGGGGCTGCGCTGGGCGGCGCTGCTGCACGACATCGCCAAGCCGCGCACGCGCAGTGTCGAGAACGGCAAAGTCCATTTCTTCGGCCATGAGGATGTCGGCGCCGTGATGGCGCGCGAGATCCTGCGCCGCCTGCGTTTCGACCGCCCCTTCATCGAGTTCGTCTCGCGGCTGGTGCGCATGCACATGCGCGCCAACGCCTACATGCCCGACTGGACCGATGGCGCGGTGCGTCGCCTGATGCTGGAGGCCGGCGACGCCCTCCCCGATCTGCTCGACCTATCGCGCGCCGACATCACCAGCTATCGGCCAGAGAAGGTGGCGCGAGCAGTGGCGCGCGTCAACGAGATGGAGGCGCGCTGCAACTGGCTACGTGAGCAGGCCGAGGTGATCCCCATCAAGAGTCCGCTGGATGGCAACGACCTGATGCAGCTCTTCGCGCGCGAGCCTGGTCCGTGGCTGCGCGTCGTGAAGGACAAGCTGCTGGGGCTGGTGATCGATGGCGAGCTTGCGCCGGATGACCGTGAGCAGGCCGAGCGCATCGCCCGCGAGACGCTGGCCGCGCTCGACGCCGCGCCCACGCCGGAGCGGCCCACGCGCCGCCACGCTCCAGAGGCGCCACAGCCCGAGGCGGCCACCGAGCAGCCGCCAGAGCACGGCTCTTCCGCCAAGCGCGACGCCCGCGCCGCCGCCCGCCGCAAATCGCGTGGGGCGCTGGCCTCTGGCCCGGCGCAGCCCACGCCGCAGCAGCAGCCACGCAACCCGCGCACACCGAAGCGCCCGCAAGCCGCCACCCATGCCCGCGCGGCCTCGCGTCGCGACGCCTCCAATCATCCAGCGCCACTGCCACGCGCCACCGAGCGCGACGCCATCGTCGCCTTCCTCGACGACTATCTGGCGGTTGGCAGGTACCGCGACATCTGCCCGAATGGTATGCAGGTGATCGGAAAGCCTGGCGTGCGGCGCGTGGCGCTGGGTGTCAGCGCCAATCTGGAGCTGATCGAGCAGGCTGCGCGCGCCAAAGCCGACCTGATCATCTGCCACCACGGCCTCTTCACCGACCGCGACCCACGCCCCATCCTGGAGCGGCAGAAGCGCCGCCTGCGAGCGCTCTTCGACGCCGACATCACGCTGCTGGGATACCACCTGCCGCTCGACGCGCATCCGGAGGTTGGCAACAATGCGCTGTGGCTGCGTCGCCTGGGCTTTAGCGTCGAATCACTTGACTTCGGGCAGTATCAGGGGCAGGCCATCGGGGCCATCGGCGTGCGCGAGCAGCCGCTGCCCTTCGCGCGCCTGGTGGAGCTGGTGGCCGAGGTGGCGGGCGCTCAGCCGCGCGTCTATCCGCACGGGCCGACCGAGGTGCGACGGCTGGCGGTGGCGACGGGCGCGGCGCCGGGCAGCCTGGTCGAGGCGGTGGCGCGCGGCTGCGACGCCTATCTGACGGGCGAGACGGCGGAAGGCACACAGGCCATCGCCCGCGAGGAGCGCGCCAACTTCATCGCGGCGGGCCACTACAATACCGAGCGGCTGGGCGTGCAGGCGCTGGGCGAGCTGTTGCGTGAGCGCTTCAGCGTCGAGACGTTCTTCATCGAGGTAGCCAACGATGTGTGACGCGCTTGTGACCGCCTGGAGCGCCTTTTCCGGCCCACGCCCGTAAATATGCGCCGCCCCTGCGCGTCATGATGGTGTCATCGGCGATGACGCGCGGTAGAATGAGCGCACGCAGGAGCGCACGGGCAAAGGGGAGCATATGCGAGACTGGTGGCCAACTCGCTGGCTCTGGGCCGGCCCGTGGGTGGGAGCGCTGGCGTTCTCCGCCGCCTCCACACCAGCATCGCTGGGCGGGGTGGTATCGACCCGCCCGCAGAACCGCGCCGCCGCAGCAGAACTGGGAGGGGCCGTGACACCTGCCGATGTCCCGTCCGATGCCCAATTGGCCGCCATCTATCGCGAATTCAGTGGGCAGATCCACACCTACGCCTACCACGTGCTCGGCAGCCCCGAAGACGCCGACGACATCACGCAGGAGGTCTTCATCCGGGCGTACGCGCGCCTGACGCAACTGCGCGATCAGACCAGCATGCGAAGCTGGCTCTACCGCATCGCCACCAACCTCTGCATGGATCAGTTGCGGCGCCGTTCGCGCGTCAAGCGCATCTTCGGGCTGGAAATGCCGCTGGGCGCCATCGTCGGCCCAGGCACGGACGACGCGCCCACGCGCGAGGTGGCCCAGCCGATGGCCACCGCCGAGATAGACAGCGTGGCCGAGCGCGACCACATCGCGCTGGCGCTCAAGCGCATGCCGGATAAGTACGCCATCTGCCTGCTCTTGCATTCGCAGCAGGGGCTCTCCTATCGTGAGATAGCGGATGTGGTGGGCATCACGCCGGGAGCCGCCGCTGTGCGGCTGAGTCGCGCGCGCGATCTCTTCGCGCGCTACTACGAAGAGCTGCGGAAGGAGGGAGCGCGATGAGCGAGAACGATCTGCTCGACTGCGCCGACATTGCGCCCTACCTCTCACCCTTCGCCGATGGCGAACTGGCCGAGCCGTTGCGCTCACAGGTGGCCGCGCACATCGCGATCTGCGACGCCTGCTCTGCCCGGCTCGACCGCATCCGCGACGTGGATCGGCTGATCGGCTCGCTGCCGCACACAGCGCCCTCGGCGGGCGTCTTCGAGCGCACGCTGGCCGCCGCCGCCCGCCATACCTCGGCTGATCCGCGCGCTGTGACACGCGAGCGGCTGGGCGCGGGGCGCGGCCCAGAGCTGCGCCGCCGACTGCGTGAGGTTCTCGCGCCAAACCAGACTGATCGCGACGCGCCAGACATTCCCGCGAGCGAGCGGCCCACATCCACCGGTAGACGCAAACGCCCGCCGTGGGTAGCGGCGGCCATTCCGGCGGCGGCGGCGCTGCTGCTGGTGGCGCTGGCGGCGACGCTCTTCAACCGCTTCCCCAGCTTCCCGCGACAGGGAGCGCCGAGCCTGGCCACACCCAACCCGGCCACCCCGCTGCAGCAGACCACCAGCGCCATCAATGCGCTCGCCGGACAACTGGCCTTCCCGCCCGTCAGCCCATCCTATCTGCCAGCGGGCGCCAGCGCGCCTCGTAGCGGCGTTGGCCCGGTGGAGCAGGTGCAGAAGAACTCGCGCTACCTCGACGTCACCTGGACATTCCAGAGTGGCCCGGTCTCCACGCTGCACCTGCGCGAGTTGCCGAATGGGCTGGCCTTCGACGGGTATACCGCTGGCAATAGCGCCGCCGCTGGCCCGCAGCCGCAGACCCGCTTGCAATGGGGGCTGCCGCTGACGCCGGGATGGCTGCCGCTGACGCCGGCCGCTTGTGCAAGTTGTCTGGCCGTCGGCGAGACGCGCGCCAACATGCAGCTCGCGCTGGACGCCAGGCCACGTGGCGGGGCCAGCGCCGATGCCGTCGCGGTGTGGCTGCGCATGGTCAGCCTCTCGCTCGACGCTCAGTATAAGCCGCTCGGCGTGCGACTAGCCGCGCCCAGCAGCAGCGATGTCCTGCATTATCAGGCCACCGTCAGTGATGCGCAGGGCCAATCGTGGCAGTGGACGGTCAGCACGCAGGGCGCGCTGGGCAACCAGCAGAACGCGCAGGCCGTCGGCATGGGCCTGGACATCACTGAGATCAGCAATGGTGGTTCTGGCGCACGGCTGGACAACACGGCGCACGTCTACGAGAAGCTGACGCCGCCATTGAACAACGCGCAGCCGCCACACAGCGTCACCCAGCCGCTGATCGCCACCAACGACTATCTGGCGGCGGGCGAGCTGTGGAATCTGGGCCCTCAGCAGGTGAATCTCCCCGGTTTCGGCTCCATCACCGCCATCGACCTCGTCTGGGCCGACGCCGCCCAGCCAGAGCACATCTATATCGATCCCACGTCCGGGCAGGCGCTGGCGCTGGTCGTCACACCATCGGATGAGCATCCCGGCGGAGTGAATGGCGCGCAGAGCTTCATCTCGACGATCGCCTGTCAGCCCTATACCGTCACCTACACCTTCATCGAATATCTGCCGCCGAGCGCAAGCACAGTCTCGCCGACGCTCTTCAGTACTGCGCAGCCGCCGAAGTGGAGCCAGGGAGTGGTTCAGCCCGCGTTCCAGTGCCAGGGATAGTGGCCGTGTAGCAAGCGGAACTTCTCCCCCTGTCCCCCCCTCCGAGGGAGGGGAGGGGGACAGGGGGAGAGGTTCCGCCTGCTACACGGCCACTATCCCTGGCACTGGAACGCGGGCTGTACCGCTCCCTGACTCCACTTCGGCGGCTGCGCTGTGCTGAAGAGCGTCGGCGAGGCCGGGCTCGGCGGCAGATATTCGATGAAGGTGTAGGATACCGTGTAGGGCTGGCAGGCGGTCGTCGAGATGAAGCTCTGCGCGCCATTCACCCCGCCGGGATGCTCGTTCGATGGCGTGACGACCAGCGCCAGCGCCTGCCCGCTCGTGGGATCGACATAGATATGCTCTGGCTGGGCGGCGTCGGCCCAGAAGAGATCAATGGCGGTGATGGGGCGTCCGTCAGGGAGCGGGACTGGCCCCTGGCCCAGATTCCACAGCTCACCTGCCGCCAGATAGTCGTTGGTGGCGATCAGCGGCTGGGTGACGCTGTGTGGCGGCTGCGCGTTGTTCAATGGCGGCGTCAGCTTCTCGTAGACGTGCGCCGTGTTGTCCAGCCGTGCGCCAGAACCAC
>DATAED010000279.1:0-6236 GCA_036258195.1 Ktedonobacterales bacterium | reverse complement strand
GCTGAAGGCGATGGCGCTGGGCGCGCGGGCCGTCTTCGTCGGGCGACCCATTCTCTGGGGGCTGGCGGCGGATGGCGCGGCGGGCGCGAAGCACACGCTGGAACTGCTGCGCAACGAACTGGCGCTGGCGATGGCGCTGGCCGGGCGACCGACGCTCGCCAGCGTCGACGCCTCGCTCGTGCGGCAGCCACGCTGATCCCACGATGGGAGCGCTCAGTCCCCCAGCGGCGATGCAGCGACGGTGACGGCGGCGCGCAGGTGCGCGCGCAGCCCGGCCTCGCCCTCGCGCATGACATGATCGTGGCTGGCGCGGAAGATCGGCTCGACGACGTAGCCCGCCAGGTTGAAGAGCGGATTGGTGACGCGCACATACCAGTTGAAGACGATGCGCGTGCCGCCATCTGGCTGCGCGTAGAAGTGCGTCTCCAGCGCGCCCGCCAGATCACCCGTTACCACCTGCCGCCAGCGCCGCAGCTCCTCGATCTCCGTCATGCGCGAGACGATGTGGAAGGGCGGCGCAAAGCGCGCCACGCTCGCCGCCTGCTTCACCCGATAGTGGATCGCTCGCCCATCGACGGCTCGACGATCAGGGACGATGCGCGCTATCTGCATGGACGGCCAGAAGGCATTCTCCGAGCGCGACATCGCCTCGTACACCCCAGCCAGCGGCGCATCGATGTTCCACTCCGTCGTCCAGTCGTAGACGCGCGGCGCCAGCCCACCACCGATCACGACGCCCACGCCCGCGCCCGCCGCCACACATGCTAGTGGCGCCCACCAGCGCCGCCACCCATCGCTCGCCATGATGCTACCCTTCCAGCTCCCCGCGCTTGATCAGAGCGAATCTCCAAATACATGACGCGCAGTGGAGATTACTCCATCTGCGCGCCACGGGCCCCACTTGCCAGGCTTGCGCAGCCCGCCCACTGTTCATCCGCACTCGCCGCCGACTGTGGCAGCGGCGGAGGCCACGCTGCCATGTACAACTACCCGCAGCGCTGAGAAATGGATGAATCGCATAATCGCTCGATTTGGCGAGCGGGGCGCACGGTCAGAGGGCAAGACGAGTCATCACGCGCTCACGTCACACCTGGTGGCGCTCACTCACCGCCGCCACCCAGCAGCGCGTCGATCTCGCCGAGGCAGGCTTCGGGGTCGTCGGCCCACAGGCGATAGGGCAGCCGATGCACGCGCCAGCCCGCCCGCTCCAGGATGGCCTGGCCAGCAACGGTGTCGAGCATGGCGTCCTCGGGGTGCTCGACACGGCGCTCGGGGTCGCCATCGCAGGCAATGGCCAACGCCTGCGCGCCGCGCTGCGCCACCACATCCACCGCGAACCCGGCCACCGGATAGCCCAGGAATGTGATGTAGCCGCCACGCGCCCGCAGCGCCTCGGCCAGCTCGCGCTCGAAGCGCGTGCCGCCCTCCAGATGATCTTCGGGCTTGTCCGGCTCCAGGCAATCCGCCGCGTAGCTGAGGTAGTCGCGCAGCAGGTGCTCCTGTGGCAGGTGGCGCGGATCCAGCCCAGTGAAGACGATCTGCCGCCGCCGCGCACGTGTCACGGCCACATTGAACAGATTCTCCTGGTTCATGAAGGTTAGCGTGCTACGGTGCGACTTCGGGTCGGCGCAGAAGCTGATGAGCATGATGTCGCGCTCGTCACCCTGGAAGGTGTGCGCGGTGCCAACGGCGATGTCGTGCTCCTGCACGATCTTCGACTTGAGCTTGGACGCAAGCTGGCGATTCAGGTAATTGACCTGATCGCGATAGGGCGAGAGCACGCCGATGGAGAGGCGCTCGCTCGGCGCCTTCTTGGCGTCGGCGGTGGCGATTTTGTTGATCTCCTTGATGATCGCCTCGACCTCTTCGACGTTGTAGCCCTCTTTGCGGCGCGTTCCGTTGACCTTGCGCAGCTCCACACTGCGCAGACCCAGCGTATCGGGCCGCCGCGTCATGACGCGCAGCGCGCCGCCGTAGAACTGCTGATTGCTGAACTCGATGATCTGCGGCAGGCTGCGGTAATGCTCGTCCAGCAGCACCACATCATCCTGCGAGGGCAGCGCGCCATTGATGACGTCGAGCAGGCTGTGTGTGCGATAGTTCCACTGCGAGCGCTGGCTGGCCGAGAGGCCGTGCTGCGAGGCCAGCGCCGCCTGGCGATCTTCGCGCAGCCACGAAAGATGCCGCAACTGTTTCGGGTCGCCGCAGACCACCGCGCGGCGGGCGCGATAGAGCAGCGGCAGCGCGCTGGCCACGTCGCACTGCGACGCCTCATCCACCACCACGATGTCGAACATCTCGCGCTGGAGCGGCAGCAGCTCCGCCGCATGTGGATTCGTTACCGCCCAGATGGGGAATGCGCCCAGCAGCGCCGAGAAATCCAGTTCGCCGAAGATCTTATCCTGCTCGGCGGTGCTGCGCGCCTCCAGCGCCGTCTTGAAGAGCGACAGTGTGCGGCGATTCAGCCGCAGCGCGTCGGCCAGCGCATCGCGGCGCCGCGCGGAGAGCAACTCGCCCACCAGCGCGCCACGGTCAGCGCGCAGCCGCGCATGGCGAGTCAGCAGCGCGTTGATGTCGTCGCGGCGCGCCAGGTCGTCGGCATAGTCGCCCAGCGCCGCACGCAGCCGCTCGCGATCCACCACCTGATCGAGCGACGCCAGCTCGCCCTCCTGCATGCCAAGCTGCTCGGCCAGCTCCCCTGCGCGATGCTCGCGCTTGCGCCCTTGCAGCCAGCCCGTCAGCGGGGCGCGGCCAGATGACAGGCGGCGCAGCTCATCGTGAGCATCGGCCAGCGCATCTGGCCCCAACCGCGCGGCGGCGTCTTCATCGTAATTCGGCGCGGAGGTCGTAACGAAGGCGCGCTGCGTCTCCGTCCAGCGCGTCTCTGACTCCAGCATGTAGGCGATCTCGGCGTCGAGGTCAGCGATCTCGGCGTCGGCGGCGCGCAGCCGCTCCTCCAGCATCTCGATCTCGCCAGGGCGCGACTTGGCCGGCGCGCCAGTACCATCGAAGAGGTTATCGAGGAACTGCTTCAACTCGTCGCGGTAGCGTCGGTCGCCGCCGCGCAGGATGACCGTCAACGCGCCCAGATGCGGCTTGAGCTTCTCGACGACGACATCGACCGCCTTGTTCATCTTGGAGGTTAGCAGTACGGTCTGGCCGCGCGCCACTGCGTCCAGAATCAACTGCGCAATGGTGAAGGATTTGCCGGTCCCCGGCGGCCCGATCACCAGCGTCAGCGGGCGCTCCTCAGCGTGACGCAGCACGGTCGTCTGCGCCGCGCTCAACTCTGCGCCAGAGAGGATGGAGCGCGCGGCAGGCGCGGCGGGCCGCACGGCGCCCAGCGATCCAGCGCGGCCACCGCGAATCGGCGTCGGCGCGTCGTCGAAGATGGCGCCCAGCGGGGTCGAGGTATCACTGCGCTGCGCCATCATCTGCAGCTCGGTCAGCACGCCGCGCGCCTCGGTCGGGCGCCGCGCCAGCGCCACCGCTGAGGCGCAGAGCAGCTGCACCGGGCTGTCGTGCTCCACGAGATCCTTGATGGCCTCTTCGCGCTGAAGCTCCGGGAAGGCGACCAGATCATCGGTGCGCAGGCTGGGGATCAGCTCGCCGACGACGGCGGCGAACTCGCGGATGGTGGGCTGGTCGAAAGGCGCGGCAGGCGCCTGCCCCAGAATCGCCTCGGCGTAGGCCTGCGCCTGCTCGTCATTCTCCGCGTCGATCAGCGAGGCCAGCAGCGGGAAGTTGATGCGCTGCTCGTCGAGGTCGATGGTCAGCCACGCCTGCGAACCTTCCTGCTCGATGCGCGCGGGCCAGTAGAGCAGCGGCGCGCAATACAGCTCGCCCTTCTTGCGCGGGCCGACCGCTGGCCCGCGCCCGACGAGGAACAGTGAGCCATAGATGAGGAACTTCTCGCGGCGGTTGACATCAGCGGCGTTCTGCGCGGTGATGCCCGCGCTGAGGCCGACCTCCAGGCGGGTGATCCGCCCGGTCAGCAGCCCCTCCACGCCATCGGAGAACATCAGATATTCAGCCTGGGTCTTCTCCAGCACATTCGAGATGACGCCCCCGCGCGCGTCGGCGGCGAAGCAGTCATGGTAATAGCGGCAGACCCCCGCGAAGAGCGAGGAGACGGGGCCAGCGACGACCGCCTGTTCGAGCGCGCCGCTGCGGTCGACCCACTCGGAGACGGGCGTCAGTCCGCTGCGCTCTGGCGGGGCGGATCCATCGGTCTTTTTGTCGTCACTCGTCCTGCTGCGTCGGAACAAAGCCATAGCGCCCCCCTCAGCCACATCTCGCGGCGCTGGCAGCGCACGGCGAGCTAGCGTCGCATGCGAAGTATAGGTATCGGCGGCGGCAAGCGTCAAACAAACGGCCCTGAATGGCCAAAGGCGCATAGGCCATTTATCGCGTTTGAGGGGCTTTGTCGGCGCCTGGCGGGCATCGCAGGTCGTGAGCAGGCCGTGATGGCGTGATGTGAAATCGTGACGGGGCGGCGCCGTATCGGGCCTATACTGCCCACGAGGAGGGTCGTGCGCCTCGCCCAGATGATCGTAGCGCACGGCCCAATCAAAGGGAGGATCAGATGAATACGCTGATCGTGTACGACTCGCAGTACGGAAATACCGAACTGATCGCAAACGAGATCGGCGAGACGCTCAACGCGCTGGGACGCGCCAGGGCGGTGCGAGTGGATGCCGTCCGTGCGAGCGATCTGGCGGATGTCGAGCTGCTGTTTGTGGGTAGCCCCACGCAGGGCTGGCGGCCAACGCCAGCTATGCAGTCCTATCTCGCCGCGCCCGCCGCCAACCAGTTACGCAGCGTCCATGTAGCGTGCTTCGACACCCGCTTCCAGAAGCCGCGCTGGCTGACCGGCTCGGCGGCCGTCGTCATGACGAAGCGCCTCCAGGCGCAAGGCATTGCCACGATTGCGGAGCCAGTGAGCTTCTTCGTCAAGGGTACAGAAGGTCCGCTGCTACCTGGCGAGGTAGAGCGCGCCAAAGGCTGGGCGATGAGCATCGCTCGGCGGCTCACGCCAGCGCCCACCACCTCGCGGTAGGAGCGCAACGCCGCCACGTCAGACAAGCGGACGGGAGCCGGTCGACCGGCTCCCGTCTGCTCATGTACGCTACCTGCTCCCGGGTGGGATCAGAGCGCTAGCTGACTGTCACCTCGCTGTTGGGAACCCATGCGATGCGATGGTTGTAGTAGATCTCATACCAGGTGATGCCGGTCGCCGGATCGGTGTAGATGTTCTGCGAGACATACGTCTGACCCACGCGGCTGAAGCCGTTGGAGGCGTCGTCGCAGATGGCGTGGCCGCTGGAGAGCGTTGGCTGGCCGTAGATGGTGGTGGTCGAGCCGAAGGTGACGATGGCGCCCCAGCCATTGGCGGTATCGCTGTCCTTCACCCAGCCTGGCGTGCCATTGAAGTCGATCTCGTCGTAGGCGACGCCATCCACCGTTGTCTGCCCCAGCAGCGCGAACGCCTGCTGATACTCGCTCTTAGCGCGCAGGTCGGAGTTGGTGTCCTCCGTCCACACGCCGGAGCTATTCTGCGTCGCGTCGGGCAGGTTGTCGCATGAGAAGTCGGCGGCGTTGTAGTCGCTGGGCGAGACCCACGTCGAGGGATCAGACGCGCCCTTCACCAGCGTCGAGCCACCCGGCGTCGTCGTGACATTGGCGAAGTTCACATAAGCGCCACCCGTCCAGGAGTCGATGTCGCTGGCGCTGTCGTGCGCGGCGTTGACGGCCACCGAGCGGATCGCCACTCGCGAGGTCTGATACTGCGCCGGAACACCGACGGCTGGCGCGCCGCTGGTCCACTGAGCATAGTAGTAGCGCACGCGATTCAGATAGTATGCCCAATCCCAGAAGGGGCCTGGATCCCAGTGCATGCCGTTTACATACACCTGCGACGGCCCTGGCACGGAGCCATGCCCCAGGATGTGCGCGCGGTCGATCGGGATGTTGTAGACCGCGCAGAGGTAGGCCACCAGTTGCGCCGAGGCGTCGTAGAGCTTCTGGGTGTAATAGCCATCGGGCGCGTCGGCGAACCCGACATGCTCGATGCCAATCGAGTGCTGGTTGACCCAGTAGTTGCCAGCGTGATAGGCGATGTCTTTGTTGTGGACGAGTTGCGTCACGGTCGGGTACGCCCCGCCCGCCTCGCCATCCACCACGTAGTTCGCCGAGCAGCAACCGCCGGGGTTGCGGAACGTGCGAATCGTGCCGGG
>DATAED010000278.1:0-2829 GCA_036258195.1 Ktedonobacterales bacterium | reverse complement strand
ATACCGAGGCAGCGGATGCGCTCCAGGTCGCTGCGGTCATGAATCGGTCGCCCATGCGACCCGACATAGCGAAACCCTTTGCCAGCGCGTTTCCGCTGAATGCCGGGCTCGCCATCGGTGACGTAGCGGAGACCAGCCTCGTGCGCCTCTGAGCGAGCGTCGTCGCCAGTCGAGGTGACGTGGATGACGTGTCTGGACGCCTCCGCAGACGTCTTTCGCATCGTCGCGCTCCTTGCTCCGCTGACTGCCTTGTCCGCTGGCTGAAATTCTGAGCTCGTCGCATCTTGGATGCGCATCTGTGGCGCCACGATTCCTGACGGCCAGCGATGAGCGGGGGCGCCCGATTGGGAGGATGTGGTGGCCTTTTGCGCGCGAGTGTGGCGCAACGACGACTCTCTGCGTCTGTCTACGTAAGCCGCGTTGCGTATCGGGAGCTGTTTCCCCTGCCAGAGAGCCGCGCGGCGTTCACGCGGAGGTTCGCATCTATGCGCGTACCGTGGTTTCCCTGGCGCGTCTCAGGACGCAGGGACGTTGTTTCGAGGACGATGTGCGCCCCGCGCGAACGCTCCGATGACGAGGTGGCGCTGGCGTTGCGCCTGATTCCGCTCTACCGCGTCTTTGTGCAGGTGGGCGATCCGCGCCGGGCCGCCCGCCTGACGTGGCCGCTGGCCTGGCGCACTGCGCTGATGTCGATGCTGGGCGCGGAGCGCGCGCAACGCGCCATGAGCGAGATTCGCGCCTGCGGGTTCGCCATCGTCGCGGTTTGCCCGCGCGAGCTGGCCGAGCACTACTGTGATGAGCTGGCGCGGCATGCGCTGCCGTGCGGCATCGCCCCGGCCTGAAGCGACCTGCCTCGCCCAAATACGAGCGCCCCGCTCCTCAATGGTAGGAGCGGGGCGCTCGTCTGTTCCCTGTCTCCGAATGGGAGCGGGGAATACGGTCTCTATGCCAGGGCTGGCTCCCCATGGCGCTGATCTGATGGATGGCTGACTACCCGAACGCCGGGGATGCGCTGGGCCAGCCCCGTCACCAGCAGTGGCGCGACCAGCGAGGCATCTGCCGCCACGCTGACGCCTCGGCCCAGCACGCTCCCGCTGATGGTGACGCTCTCAGTGAGGGCAGGTCGCTGCGCGCCGAGCGCGCTGGTGGCATCGCGCGCCTGGAGCAGCAGGCTATCCTCCAGTCCCGCGCCGATGCGGATGACGCCCAGGTTGGCGCGCTCGCCTAGCAGTCGGGCCAGCTCCGCGAGGTCGGCGCTGGGGTCGAGCGTGAGGCTGACGCCCTCGGCGCGCGCCTTCAGCAGCGCAGGGCCGATGGCGCTGGCGCTGATGTCGGGCGAGACGACGGCCACCCCAAAGGTCGCCGCCGCCTGCAAGAGTCCCTTACGGGGCGCGCGCGTCTGGAGCGTGTCGCCGAGCGCCTTCCAGAGCGCCTGGCTGCTCGTGACGGCGCTCAGGTTGGCGTGCGTGAGGAAGTCGCTGACGAAGGCCAGCGCGCGGGCGCGTCCCTCGTCGCTGACGATGACGCCCGCGTCGTCGGCGTAGTGCGCCGCGCCGAGCGATTCGTAGAGGTCGGCGAAGAGGTCGTCGGCGCTCGCCATGATCACATCGACATAGCGATGCTCCACCGCGTAGACCAGCGTCTCGCGCAGGCCAGCGCCGATGACCGGCTCGGCCACTGTCAGCGCGATGGTCGTATCGCTGGCGCGCGCCATCCGCTCCCAGGCGGCGAGCGCGCGACCCAGCGCGCGACCTTGTCCGGCGCCCGCCGTCAGCTTATCGAGCAGGCCGCTGATGGAGGCGGTAGGATTGACCAGCGGCGGCTCGGTCGCCGTCAGCGTGCGGCCATCGGGCAGGGTGACGCCCTCGCCAGCATGCCCCAGCGCCACGACCGAAGCGCCGCCACGCGCGCAGTCCTCGCAGTCTTCGCTATCTGTCGCAGCGGATGCGCCCGCACCGTAGGAGCCGACATCGGGAGTGACACCATAGCGCGGCCAGAGCATGCGCCCCTCGCCCTGCGGCGCGCCCGTGTGGCGGGCCAGCGCGGCCTCGCGTGACAGCGGCTGCTCCGTCGGCTGGTCGGGGATGGCAGGCTCCTTGCTGATGACGCCAGCGGCCAGTCGCGCCTCGGCGGCGGCGATCAGCTCATCCGTCGCGCCATTGGCGCCGTGGTGCGGGCCCTTGAACGAGAGGCCGCGCTGCACCAGCATGCGATCCATCTCTTCGACATCGAAGGCGTCTTTGATGTAGGCGATGGCTTTCTCGTGGTCAAAGTTCTTGCACGAGAAGATGTCCATCGTGAAGTAGTCAAGCTCGGGGAAGGTGTGGATGGCGATGTGACTCTCGGCGATCACCACCAGACCGGAGACGCCGGAGTACGCCGGATCGGGGGCCTGATATTCAAACATGTATGGGCCGCCGATTTTGGTCATGCCAATGGCGGAGGGGTAGTCGTTGAGCACCTGCTCGACGAGGATACGATCTGCGAGTTTGCGGGTATTGCACCGCGAGCCATCAACGATGAGGTGTGGACCGAACACGGGCGACTCCTTGGGCAGCGACCACGGCCGCTAGCTCTCGCCTGTGTGAAAACAGGCGATGTACCAACTGAGGTAGTTGTAGAAGGCGTAAGGCACACAGCCAGTACTCATAACAGTCCCTTCTGCTCACCGAACTCCCTACCCAAACGGCTCTCCACCCCATTGTGGCAACCGCGAACACACGCGCATTGGCGCATGCCCGAGGAGGCGGCTCGGCGTATCGGAACGTGTCGCGCATACGGGTGGGGGGTATCCCACCTGCAACTCAGGAAATATACGGCGCAGGGCTA
>DATAED010000277.1:0-7304 GCA_036258195.1 Ktedonobacterales bacterium | reverse complement strand
GTTCCGGCGCCATCGACTTCCGCGCTGGGCAACGCGCCCGAGCGCAGGCTCCCCGCCTCGGTATGGTGCGAGATGGTCGTGATGGTCGTGACCGCGCTCCAGCTCGCGCCGCCATTGGTCGAGTTGAAGGCGCCGACCGCTGTCTCGTTGGCGTTGTCGGTCGGCACAATGACCGTGCCATCAGGGCGCACGACCGGCTGACCACCGATGATGCCGGCGTTATTGGTCGCGGGCGCGCTCCACGTCAGGCCGCCATCGCTCGATGTACTCATGTGCATGAGATTGCCCGCGCCATTGTCGTCCCACTCGGTGTAGCAGTGGCCATAGAACGGGCTGCTCGCTGTATCGTCGCAGACGATCCAGTTCTTGTCGGGGCTGGCGCTGGTGTTTTCGGTGACCACCGGCGCGTTCCAGGTCAGGCCGCCATCGGTCGAGCGGCTCGTCAGCACCGCGACCCCATGCGCGCCGCCGGACTCGCTGAGCACCAGCGACGAGATCATCCAGACATTGTCTTTGGCGTCATACGCGACCGCGGCGTCGGTGGCGCGATCGTAGGAGCCACCAGAATACTTCGTCACGCCCGGAACCAACCCGCTCGTCCAGGACGCGCCGTTGTTGGTGGAGGTGGCGAAGCCAATCGCGCACGCGCCGCCGTCATAGATGCGCGCCACCTGGAACGCGCTGACGATGGTTGAGCCAGAGGAATAGGTGTCAGGCTCCACCTCAGTGTGGTGGTAGGTCGTGGTGGAGGCCGTGCAGGTCGCTGCGGTGAACGGGTCAGTGCTGAGCTGCGTCAACGCGGCGCTGGCAAATGCCGTTCCAGGCGCGGCAATGACCAGCGTGATCGCTAGCAGACAGGCAAGGGCCAGGCCCGTGACGGGCGCCATACGCGCGCGACCGGGTGCGCGCCTCGTGATTCTCCCGGTTCTCCAAGCCTTGGACGTCATGAATGCCATAGAATCCACTCCTTCTCACACTCGCTCACACGTAGCGACCGCGCTGATGCGCAGGTCGTCAACCATGGTGATTCATGTAGCATACTGGCGCGCGCACGGTCAATGGAGCCACCTCGACCAAAACGCACACATTTCCTCGCAGTCGCGGACGCCTGCTGTCATCACTGTGGCAATGTGCTACGGACAAGCACGGACAGAGCACGCCAGAGCATGAGCGGCAGCGATAACGCCAGAGGATATGGCGCGTGTAGCATGGCGTGCGTGATGATCGCTCATACCTTCGATGGGGATTCGATGCAGAGTCGATAGAGAGCGCCCCCATGGTTTCCTCCATGAGGGTTCCTTCCTCGCAGCCACCGCGTCGCGCCCGACGTGAGACGCTAAACGAACTTGACCGTAACATCGCGGCTGCTCCTACGTTTTCATCCTCGGTGATCTGGAGCATACCTGTTGTGTTCATTCTTGGCGGGAAAGCAGAGGAGCGACCCATCACAGGAGGGCAAGCGGCCTCGCCGCGCAATTTGCCTGAAGCCACCCTTGCTGCACTGCTTCAAACCAACAGGGTGGATGACCGCGCCCGCCTGAGGTTTCCCTACCCCAGGCGGGCGTCTTATTGTATGCAGTGGGCGAGCACGAAAGGGACAGAGACAAGAGGGGCGGAGACCATGAACCAGAGACCCACTCTGGGAGAGCGTACCCAACTGGAACGGATTACCTCGATCTACTGCTGCTGATTGACGAGCAGCTGGCGTCTGGCGAGCCCATTACCTATCGCCTCGCCGAGCCTGGCACGGGTCGCGTGATGCGTCAGATCGCGCCGGAGCTGGCGCCCGGCATGCTCCATGCAGGCTGGCTTGAGCCAACTGGGGCATGCAACCTACGACGCTGGGGCGATTGCAACACGCTTGCAGGCATTAGGGCGTGAGATGCGCGCTGGCGATGAGGGAACACCCCGTATTCGACGCATCGCACGCGCTCCGGTCGCTACGGCCTGACTGGCTCAACGCGCGTTCGCAACACCACCCCCAGTTCGATGGCGAGGGCGATCCGCAGGATGATCCCCTCGCCATGCGCCTCGCCACCCGTCACAGCGTCGCTGTAGTGGACGCTGACCTCGTAAAGCCGCCGCGCAATGGGCTGGATGTCTACCGCGCAGACCGTGCGCTCCGCACACAGCGCGACCCAGCTCACCGCTGCATACATGATGGCCTGCTGCAGGGGCTGATTGAGCGCCGCAGGAGCGGACGATGGCTGCTCACTGGACGGCTGATCGTCGGAGGCGCCCTGCTGGCTGCTCGGCTCATCCTGCTCACCCTGCTGGCTCTGATCGTGGCTCTGATCACTATCGCCCGAAGGCGTCTGACGCACCAGATGCAGGTAGGGCGCAGATTTCTCGCTCATGGCCTTGTGGATCTCCCTTCTCCGTCGTTCTGTCGTTGGATAGCTTCTTGATAGTGTAGTTTTACAATTGCAGGTACCGCGCTCATCTCATTTTTCAGGCTTGATGGCAAGCGACAAGCGTGATCAGTGAGAGCGGACTTTCGCACTATTTCTGGCCCGAAGCCCAGAGCAAGCGAAAGTCTTCTCGACAAATTCAACTGTCAAATGATGAGGAGACGCTGTGTCCGTTGCGCTCTGCCTGCGCCTGCGCAATCAACATCCGCGAGCGCTTGATGACACGTTGCTCATAGGCGCTCGCCGCAACGCCCAATTCGGCGCGTAGCCGCTCCGCCTGCCCCATGATCCAGCGCGCGCGCCGCAGTAGGCCTCGCAAACAGGCCAGCAGTGCAATACCTTCGAGCAGCGGAGCTAGTCCGCGCCGCATGCCCAGTTTGCGGTACAGCGCCAATGCGGACAGATAGTGCTGCGCCGCCTGCCGCCAAAGGCGTAGGTCACGGTTGGCGTCTCCCAGATGCGCATGCGCTTCCGTCATGCCACGCCATTTCCCCATTTCCACCGTCAGCGCAAGACTGCGCTCATAGCAGGCAACGGCGTCGGCAGGCGCCTCCTGAGCTAGCAAAATATTGCCCTGGCAGATGAGGACATCCGCGATAGCGGTTCGGTCTCCTGCGTCTTGCACGCATACCATGCTTACGGCGCAAAGCTGACTCGCGTCCGTATACTTCCCTTCAGCGCAGGCAATGAACGCCATTTTCGTTTGTGTGCGCGCTTGCTCAGTTTGCGCCCCCAACTCACCAAGCAACGCGTAACACTCCTGGCAGAGCGCCATTGCGCCCGCGTGGTCTCCCTGATCATCGACCACCAGAGCAAGATTCGCCAATGCGAGCGCCACACCTGTTGTATCGTCAGCTAGACGGTTCAGATGCACGCATTCTTCGAGGGTCGCGCGCGCCGCGTCATAACAACCTAGGAAATATTCGACCATCCCAAGATTATTGAGCGCGATCACCTTCAGGTGCTGATTCCTCGTTTGACGCGCAAACTGCACATTTTCAGCAAAGAGGGTCGCCGCGCGAGGGAAATCACCACGCGTGTGCGCGATGATGCCGAGCCCACTCACGGCTCTATTGCGAGCAGGGGCGTCACCGAGCGATTCGGCTAATGCTGCACTCGACTCTAACCACATTTGCGCCTGATGATAAGCGCCCTGCGTGACAGCAAGCTTTCCCGCTTCATAGAAGGCGAGCATGCGACCTGAAGTCAACGCTGCCAGGTTTTGATCAGGAGGGTCGACGCTCAACATAGGATCACTCAGGCGCAACAATTCTTCCAGCCAGCTCAGGCCATCGCGTGTTGGCCCACGCATATACCAATACTGCCCTAAGGCTCCAGCCAGGCGCAGCCCCAACTCCAGTTCACGAGCCTGGATCGTCCACCTGAGTGCGGTGCGCCAATTCGCCTGTTCGTGGCTGAGAAGATCTAGCCAGCGCGCCTGGTCAGGCCCAGTCAGGTAGCTCCACGCGCGCTCCACTAGCGCCAGATAGTACGTGGTGTGTGCGCGCGCGGCGTCCTCGCCCTCGCCTGATGCAGCCAACTTCTCGCGCGCAAACGCTTGGATCGTGTGCAACATGCCGATGCGCGGGTCGTCGGCAGGCTTGGACACGATGACGTGCTGCTCCAGGAGTGTCTCAACCAACTCGGCGACCGTCGCGTCGCCTGCGGCGTCAAGGATCGCGCTACAGACCTCTTCAACTGCCGAGAGCGCCCCGCCATCGCGGAAAACCGACAACCAGCGGAAAAGCTGTTGCGCGTCCGCTGGCAGCAGGTCGTAGCTCCAGGCCAACGCTGAGCGTAGCGTCTGCTGCCGCTGCGGGCGATCCGCCGCTCTCCCGGCGACGAGCTTGATTTGGTCACCTAGGCGCTGGAGCAGCGCTTGCGGCGAGAAAAGCCGCAGCCGTCCAGCGACCAGCTCCAGCGCCAGCGGCAGTCCATCCAGCCGCTCACAGAGTTCGGCGATGGCAGGCGCATTGGCCTCGGTAATCTGGAAATCAGGAACCAGCGCCTGCGAGGACTGAACCAACAGCGCCACAGCGGGAACCCGAGCCAGCCGCTTTGGCTCCGCGATATCCGCTGGCTGTGGCAACGCCAACGGCCCGACGACGAACTCCTGCTCTCCCCGTATGCGCAAGGCGACACGACTCGTCACCAGCGTGGTGAGCTGCGGACAGGCGGCCAGCAGCCGCGCCACCAGCGGCGCAGCCTGGATGAGATGCTCGAAGTTGTCGAGGAGCAGGAGGAGTTGTTTCCCGTCGAGCGCCGTGATAAGCGTCTCGTCCTCGGCCTGGGTATTAGTGGCCTGAACGTGCAATGCGTGGAGAATGGCTTGCGCTACACGTCGTGGGTCATCGAGCGCGGCCAGCGAAACAAACACCGCGCCGTCTCGATACGTCTGCTGGACAGCATGCGCCACCGCCTGTGCCAGGCACGTCTTGCCCACACCCGCAGGCCCCGTCAGCGTGCAGAGACTGCCACGGTTGCCAGTGGTGCGCTGTAACGATTGCGTGAGCGCCGCCATCTCCCGTTCGCGCCCTAGCAGCGGTAGCGGCAAAAACGGCAGCAGCGCCGCCGCCCGCGTGACGTCTGGAGGAGTGGCGATCTCTTGCGCAGGGGCATGTGAAGCGACGGAAGCGACGGCGAGCAGCTCCGCCACCTCCCTCGGCGCAAGATTGAGCGCATCTGCGAGCCGCTCCACGGTGTCACGTCGGGGAGTATGCGGCGTATCGTTCTCGATATTGCTCACGGTCCGCATGCTAACGCCTGCACGCTCCGCTAGCTCCATCTGCGATAACCCCGCCGCGTGGCGCAACCGCCGCAACATCACACCGAGGCTAGGGGTCTGAGCGCTCATCGCCTGATCTCCTTGTCTCCGCTCACGCACACCAACCAAGCGGACACGCAATTTCGCCAACAATTTTTCCGTGTCAAGTTGCGCATTTTTCGTAGCGTTTGCCTGGCGCTTGCTTCTATCTTACGAGATGACGGCGGCGCGACTGATTTTGTGCGCCACAGGCCTAGCCATAGGCCTAGCCATAGGCCTAGCCATAGGCGTATCGGATTGAGGTCGTGTGGCGTGCTGAGTTGCGTCGAACGTGAAAGTCGAACGTGAAAGTCGAACGTGAAAGTAGCAGGTGGATTGATGCGTCCTCCGCAGGTCACTCGTCAGATCAAGACGGCGCTCCACGCCAGCGCCAGCGTCATGTTACTGCTGACTGCCATGATGCTTGGAAGCCTCCAGGCTATCCCTGCCCATGCTGCAGCAAACACCACGGCTGCTGCGTCAAGCTGTGCAGTGCACGAGATTACGCTGCGCCATAATCAAGCGCCTACAATCCGCTGCCTCAAACAAGGCACATCGCAGGAACCATATTCCATCACTGAGGACCGCTGCTCGACGGATGACCAACTCGAAATTGACACCATGTACAATGGTGCGTATTGCTTTAATACTGGCAGCTGCTTCGGCCCTCAGTGTGCTTACGACTACGAATACACGGGGTTGAGCAATGCGCTGTATCAGGTAACCCAAGTTCGATCCCTCAAGTTCAATAGTGACACCTGGTGCGCACATGGGTGGGTCATGGCGTACGAGCCGCCGTATGCCCAGGGAACTGGCCACCAATTCACCTTTGCGAGCTGTACTACCTATAACAGTGGCAACTCCATGTTCAATGGAGACGATAAGGTGACGCAGGTCCTCCTGTACTATGAGTAGCCATTAGACTCGTCGTTCGCCTCTCTCCCGCAGTTCTGTAACGAGTCCGGTAGTATCTGTACATTCGGGGAGCGGTGATAAGGGAAGGCGGCCCTCTCTGGTAGACTGGTTGTTTCACGACAAAACAGCTCTCACCAGAGAGGACGGCCATGACGCAGTACCAGCTTACCCTAGACAGCGAGGCCGTGCAACGACTGTTTACTGGTGACGAGCTTGGCCGATTGCTGGAGGCGGCCTTGAGGCGCTGGGACAACGCGCTGTGAAGTTACCTCGGATAGAGGTACAGCGGGCTGTACACCACCTCGACGTGCAGCGGCAGCACGGCTCCAGCGTTGTCCGTCACCACCCCCGCCAGCTGATTGACGCCAGTGAGAGCGTCGGGTCGAGGATGAGCGCTGGGTCGGCCCCACTGTTGACGTTGATCACCCCCGTGGTCGCCGTCCCTGGCCCACCACCTGCCACCTGTGGATGGGGCAGCGGGGAGGACTCCAGCGAGTAGGTGGAGGCGGCCGCATCGCCGACGGCGGATCGATTCAGCAGCAGCCCATCGTGATAGACCCATAGCCACTGGTTGCTGACGCTGAACGGCGCATTGCTGGGATTGTTGAGCAGGCCCATCACCAGCGACCCGTCGATCGGCAGCAGCAGCTGCGCATTGCAGCGCGCCGTCGCCCCGCCGCCGGTGTTGTCGACCCACTGCGGCCTCGGCGTGACATAGTGCTGCGTCAGATCGGTCAGCGCGCCAGAGGGTAGCGGTGGGATGCTGACCTGCCCGGCGTCGGCCAGCGTCCAGGTGGAGGAGGCGGAGAGTGGCGCGACAAACGGCGTGAAGCCCGCCCCCAGCTGATCCGTCTGCGTCGCCTCGCCCCACCACGCCTCTTTGCGCTGCTGCGTCACGACGCGGCTCTGCACATTGGGCAGGTTGCCGCTCGCCTGCGCCGTCCAGAAGCGCGAGAGCAGGTGATAGCTGCCCAGGGTGTCGCTGGGCGCCGCTGAGAAGGCGCGCACATTCCAGCCACTGCTGGTCAGCGTCAGCGTCGGATAGTAGCCGCCATACGCGCTGGTGTCGAGGACGGCGGTGGCCTGTGGTGGGATCGCCGTGCCATAGTAGCCGTGGGAGCCGCCCACCAGCCGCGCCGCCGCCGCCGTGCCATCTGCGCGCCCACGTCTGCCCA